>JANQIT010000125.1 GCA_028282025.1 Hwanghaeella sp.
CGGTCGACATGCCGCCCGACGTGACGATAGCGTCGCAGACCGAGGCGGCCTCCCGCAGCGTCTCGCGGATGCGCTGCCGGTCGTCCCGCTGAATGCCGAAGTCGGTCAGGGCGAAACCCATTTCGGTCAAGGCGGCTTTCAGCATCAGCCGGTTGGAATCGTAAAGCCTGCCCGGCGGCAGATCCTCTCCTGGTTCGACTATCTCGTCACCCGTCGACAGCAGGGCTATGCGCAACGGCGCGAACACCCGCGCGGCCGTGACGCCCTGGGCCGCCAGGATGCCGGTATCCTGGGGCGTCAGCCGCCGCCCCCGCGCAAGCATCCTGTCGCCCCGGGCGACATCCTCGCCCGCGGCGCGGACGTTGGCGCCGTTCTTGATGCCGGGTTGCAGCAGAACGACGCCATCCTCCTCACGGCAATCCTCCTGCATCATCACCGTGTCGGGACCGTCCGGCATCGGCGCGCCGGTGAAGATCCTCACCGCCGCCCCCGGAACCGCAGGGTGCTGCAACGGATGTCCCGCCGCCACCCGTCCGGTCACCGGCAATTCGGTCGGCCGGTCCGACAGTAAGTCGGCGTGATGAACAGCATAACCGTCGACGGCGGAATTCCGGTAGGGCGGCACGTCCCTGCCTGCAACGACATCTTCGGCAAGCACCCGGCCGACCGCCTTTTCCAACGGCGCGTCCTCGACTTCAGCGACGCAGGAAACGCGCTTGGCCAGCAGCGCAAGGGCGTCGCTTAACGGCAGCAGGGGGCCGTCGAAGGCGAAACAATCGTCACTAAGCTGCGCCATGCGCTAGGCCGCCTGCGCCAGACCGACATGCCCCAGAACGAAATCGGCAACGCCGGGGACGTCGTTCAAGTCGAGCAGGGGGATAGACAACCCCGATATCGCCTCGTCACTCGCCACGGCGACGATGTTCGGGTCGCCGTCGCACAGCATCGGCTTGCCGACGGAAGGGCGGTGGACCTCCAGCTTTTCATGCCCTTCCCGCTTAAAACCTTCGATCAGAAGAAGATCGACCGGCGACATCCGCGCGATCAGGTCGGACAATGCCGGTTCCGGCGCGCCGCGCAATTCATGCATCAACGCCCAGCGGTTGGCGGAGCCGATCATCACCTCCGTCGCGCCCGCCGCGCGGTGTTCGTAGGAATCCTTGCCGGGCTTATCGACATCGAACGCATGGTGTGCGTGCTTGATGGTCGAAACCGTCACGCCGCGGCCGATGATTTCAGGGATCAGAGACCGGACAAGGGTTGTCTTGCCGGAACCGCTCCACCCCGCCAAACCGAATACTTTCATGAAAAACCCTTCAACATCCCGGCCTATTCCGCCGGGCTGTCCTGTATCAAGTGGCGCATGCCGGCCCGCAGATAATCGAAGCCGGTCACCAGGGTCAATGCGGCGGCAAGCCAGATCAGCACAAGTCCGATCATCTCGGACGGCACCGCTTGCGGCGACGCCTCGCCGACAAGCAGGAAACCCAGCGCCAGCATCTGGATCGTCGTCTTCCATTTCGCAAGGCCGCTGACCGGGACCCCGACGCGCAATTCGGCAAGAAACTCGCGCAGCCCGCTGACCGTGATTTCCCGGATCAGAATGATCAGTCCCGGCAACACGTCCAGCCCCTGCAGATCGCCGTTCGCCGCCAGCATCAGAATGATCGACGCCACCAGAAGCTTGTCCGCAATCGGATCCAGAAAACGCCCTAGTCTGGAGACCTGACCCATCTGCCGGGCCGCGTAGCCGTCGAAAAAATCCGTCACGCAGGCCGTCGCATACAGACTGAACGCAACCCAGCGGAAGACGTTGCCATCGAAGAACATCAACGCGATGATCGCCGGAATCACGACGATCCGCGACAGCGTCAGCAGATTGGGCAGATTCAAAAGCATTCGGCGTTAACCGGTCGTATCCGTTTTAGCACTTTTTGTTTACAGCGAAGCGGGCCCAATCTCAACGGCGCTGCGGGCATGGGCCGACACTGCCGGATGCGGTCGGAACGACATCACGATCAAAGGGGGGTGAAGGATGGCCATTCATTTCGACAAGGCCGAATATCGGGACCGGATACAAAAGGCCGCCGCCGCCGTGAAATCGGCCGGCCTGGACGGTCTTCTGATGTTCGCGCCCGAAAGCCACTATTGGATCTGCGGCTACGACACGTTCGGCTTTGCGATGTTTCAGTGTCTTGTCCTGGATGGCGACGGAACCTTGACGCTGCTGACCCGCGCACCGGATCTGCGTCAAGCTCAGCAGACATCGATCCTGGAAGACGATCGGATCAGAATCTGGCGGGACCGCGAGGGCGTAAACCCGGCGCAGGCCCTCAACGATCTGCTCGAAGAACTGGGTCTGGCCGGGAAGCGGCTGGGGATCGAAACCCAGACCGCCGGTCTGACCGCCTATAACGGCGAGTTGGTGCGCACGGCCCTGACGACGACGCATCTGGAAGAGGCGTCCGACCTGATCCGCGTGCTGCGGCGGGTGAAAAGCCCGGCGGAGATCGCCTGCGTTAGGCGCGCCGCGGAACTTTCCGACGACGCCTTGGACGCCGCCCTTGAAAACCGCCCCCTGCATGGCGGCGAGGATCTCGCCCTCGTTCACGCCGGCGGCGGTGATTTCCAGCGCGGC
>JANQIT010000176.1 GCA_028282025.1 Hwanghaeella sp.
CGCCGGTGCCGTCCGCCGCGCCGACCGTAGCTGTGAGTGGCGCGGAATTGGCGCCGCCGCCGGGGACCGCCGCTGCACCGCCGCCCGAAGAAGCGTTCAAGGTGGAGGTTACATCCGCGCCGCCGCCCGTTTCGGCGCGCGCCGCGCAACCGCTTCCGGACTCCGATTCGGGCATTACCGCGCAAACCGTCGTGTCCCCGCCGATAGTCTATGTTCAGGCGGGCGCGTTCAGCCAATATGTCAATGCACAGCGCGCCCAGATCCTGCTGTCCGGTATCGGAGAGGTTAAAGTTGAACAGGTGTTGACGTCTACAGTGCCGCTTTTCCGCATCAGGGTGGGACCCGCGCGAGACGCGGAGGCCGCGGATTTGCTGTTGAAACAGGTAATCGCGTCCGGTTATCCCGACGCGCGGATCGTGGTCGCCAATTGAATGGGCGGCGCGTATGTCACTGGCTGTTTTAGAGGGGGGCCTTGCCCTCATTTCGCCATTTTTGCATGGTAGGACTCCGCCTCCGGAAGGATGGTCCGGCGTCGGAATGGGAGATTTCACCATGGCGTTCCGTACCATGGTAGGCAGGGCATGATTTAGTGACTATAGACACCTCTTTGGGGCGGCAAGTTATTTGTGTTCTTGCCGCACTGTTCATCGTATCGGCCGGCTTCGATCCATCGCAGGCCGCCGCTCAATCCATCGACACAAAAGCCAAACAGGCTTTCCTGATCGATTTCGAAACCGGCGCCGTGCTGTTCGAAAAGGATGCGCACACGACGATGTATCCGGCATCGATGACCAAGATGATGACGGTCTACATCCTGATGAGCAGGCTGAAGGACGGCGCCTTGTCTTTGGACGACAAGTTCACCGTCAGCGAGAAAGCCTGGCGCAAGGGCGGTTCCAAGATGTTCGTCGAAGTGGGCAAGCAGGTCCGCGTCGAGGATCTTCTGCGTGGCATCGTGGTGCAGAGCGGCAACGACGCGACCATCGTGGTGGCGGAGGCGCTGGCCGGGTCGGAAGAGAATTTCGCCCGGGAGATGAGCGAGACGGCGAACAGGCTCGGCATGACCGAGACGCGGTTCCAGAATGCGAGCGGCTGGCCGGACCCGGAGCATGTCACTTCCGCCCACGACATGGCGCTCTTGGCAAGTGCGACCATCCGGGATTTTCCGGAAATGTACCGCTATTACGCGGAAACAGAATTCGTCTTCAATGGAATCAAACAGCAAAATCGGAACCCGTTACTTTACAAGGATATCGGAGCGGACGGGTTGAAAACTGGACATACCGAGGCGGCGGGCTATGGGCTGACATCCTCTGCGATCAGGGACGGCAGACGCCTCGTCCTTGTCGTGAACGGGCTGGCTAACACGCGTCAGCGGGCCGAGGAGTCGGAAAAACTGCTGAATTGGGGTTTCCGCGAATGGAACAGCTACGCGCTGTTCAATGCCGGCGATGTGGTGACCGAGGCCGGGGTTTGGCTCGGCACGGAAGGAACCCTTCCTCTGATCGTGGAGGAGGACGTCGCGATCACCATGCGCCGCCGCGACCGTGGCGATTTGAAGGTTAGCGTCCGATACGAAGAGCCGTTGCCGGCGCCGGTATCGGCGGGCGACGTGGTCGCAACCTTGTCGGTTGAGGCGCCGGGCTTGCCGGCCCAGGAATTCGACCTTAAGGCGGGTCGTTCCGTCGAACTGTTGGGACCCGTCGGGCGACTGAACGCCGCGTTCAACTATCTGGTTTGGGGTGAGTCCCAATGAAGCTGGAGGTGCGACAGCCCGTCCGTACACGCGGCCGCCTGATCACATTCGAAGGCGGCGAGGGCGTTGGGAAGTCAACCCAGGTCAAGCGGCTCGCATCCGGGCTGCGCGAACAGGGTGTCGATGTGCTGGAAACGCGCGAGCCGGGCGGTTCGCCGGGTGCGGAGGCGATCCGGACATTGCTGCTGGACCCGGACCTTAAGGGCTGGCCGCCGATGGCCGAAGCGCTGCTGCATTTCGCGGCCCGGTCCGATCACATGGTGCGCGTCATCGAACCGGCCCTGGCGGCGGGGACCTGGGTCCTGTGCGACCGATTCACGGATTCTACCATGGCCTATCAGGGCGTGACCCAGGGGCTTGGAACGTCGATCATCGAGCAGCTGTCGGCCCTGACGCTAAAGGGACGCCGCCCGGATCTGACGATTGTGCTGGACCTGGACCCGGAAGTCGGCTTGCGCCGCGTCGCCACGCGCGGCGAGGACCGGAACCGGTACGAGCTTATGGATCTGGAATTCCACCGGCGTCTCCGGGAAGCATATCTGATGATCGTCCGCAGCGACCCGGCCCGTTGTGTGGTCGTCGATGCAAGCTACAGCGTCGACGATGTGGAGGAGCAGATTTCCGCGCTGGTATCCGGCCGCCTGGAAGCGCGCCTTGCCGGATGAGGCAAGCGGCCTTCCGCCGCCGTCAGCATCCCATCACCCCCTGATCGGCCATGCCCGGGCCGAAGGGCGTTTGCTCGACGCCTGGTCCGGCGGACGGTTCCCGCATGCCTGGTTGATTACCGGACCGAAAGGGGTGGGTAAGGCGACCTTCGCCTACCGTGTGGCGCGCTTTGTTTTGGCGCAGGACGGACCGGACGCGCCGCCGGCGGATATGTTCGGCGGCGGGCCGACGAGCCTGGAAATCGATCCGGGGTCGCCGACGGCCCGGCAAATCGCCGCCGGCTCCCATCCGGATTTCCGGCGTCTCGAAAAGCCGGAAGACAAGACTGTCATTTCCGTGGATCAGGCGCGGGAGATTGTCGAATTTGCAGGCAAAACCTCTGCCTTGGGCGGATGGAAGGTCGTTCTGGTGGACAGTGCCGATGCGCTCAACCGGAACAGCGCCAACGCCCTTTTGAAAGCGCTCGAAGAACCGGCGTCCAAGGCTTTGTTCCTGTTGGTCTGCCACGCGCCGGGCGGTTTGCTGCCGACCATTCGGTCGCGCTGCCGCACGCTTGCGCTGTCGGCGATGTCCGGGGAAGAGGTGGAGCAGGTGGTTTCCGGGCTGTTTCCCGATCTTTCGGAAGAAGATCGCCGCTTGACCGCGGCTTTGGCCGATGGATGCCCCGGACGGGCCGCGTCGCTGGCGGCGCAGGGCGGCGGGGATTTGTACCGGGCGCTGGTAGAATTGTGCCGCGATCCCCGGGCGATCGATATGCAGCGCGTGTTGCGCCTGGGCGACCAATTGTCCCGCAAGGATGCGGCGGAGACCTTCGCCGTTGTGAAGGAACTGTTGGATTTCAGCCTGACCCGAGCGATCCGCGCCACGGCGTCGGGAAGCGGCTTGCCCGAAATTCTGCCGGGCGATGCGGCGGTTTGGGAACGGATGATGGCGACGGGCACTGTTGCCGGTTGGTTGGATGCGGCGGCGGATATCGCCGATGGACTGTCCAAGGCGGGGCCGCCGGCGCATCTCGGTCGAAAGCATGTGCTTGTGAATGCCTTCGCCCGGCTGGAGGCGGCGGCGAAAGCCGGCTGAACCCAGGCTGCGTATTTGCCGGGCGGGCCGCCGTTCTATACTTCGTCCGGAAGCGCCCCCTTCATCATGACCATGCCGAATTTCGTAAGGGTTGGTCTAGACGCCATGGGCGAGATATGCCACTCCCTGCGCAGCTTGAAATTTCAGCCATCCGGACCCTGACCGCACGATGACACCCTATTACCTGACCACCGCCATCTCCTACGTTAACGGCAAACCCCATCTGGGCCATGCCTATGAAGCCATTTCCGCGGATGTGGTGGCGCGGTTCATGCGGTTGGACGGTTATGACGTGCATTTCCTGACCGGCACGGACGAACACGGTCAGAAGGTGGAGAAGACCGCCCGGGCCGCCGGACAGGAACCGCGCGCCTTCTGCGACGATATCGCCTCTGCGTTTCAGGGCATGACGCGGATGCTGAACATTTCAAACGACGATTTCATCCGCACCACCGAACCGCGCCATCACGCAAGCGTGCAGGCGCTGTGGGAGCGGATCCGGGAAGCGGGCGACATCTATCTCGACAGCTATGCCGGATGGTACTCGGTGCGTGACGAGGCGTTCTTCGGCGAGGACGAACTGACGAAGGGCGAGGGCGGGGCCCTCTTCGCGCCCTCCGGGGCGGAAGTGGAGTGGGTCGAAGAACCGAGCTATTTCTTCCGCCTGTCGGACTATACCGACAAGTTGCTGAAACATTACGAGGAGAATCCGGGCTTCATTCAACCCGGTTACCGCCGCAACGAAGTCGTCAATTTCGTGAAGCAGGGGCTGACCGATCTGTCGATCTCCCGCACCAGTTTCAACTGGGGCATTCCGGTGCCGGGCGATGACAAGCACATCATGTATGTCTGGCTGGACGCCCTGACCAACTACATCACCGCTGTGGGCTTTCCGGAGACCGAAGACGGATCTTACGGGCGCTACTGGCCTGCCGACCTGCATATCGTCGGCAAGGATATCATGCGGTTCCACACGGTCTATTGGCCGGCCTTTCTGATGTCAGCCGGGCTGCCTTTGCCCAAACGGGTGTTCGGTCATGGGTTCCTGAATGTGGATGGCGAGAAGATGTCCAAGTCGCTCGGCAACGTCATTACCCCACAGTCGATGATCGACGAGTTCGGGCTGGATCAGGTGCGCTATTTCCTGATGCGCGAAGTTCCCTATGGCAATGACGGTTCCTTTTCCAAGGAGAGCATCGTCCACCGCATCAACAGCGATCTCGCCAACGATTTCGGCAACCTCTCGCAGCGGGTGTTGAGCATGATCGCCAAGAATTGCGGCGGCGCAGTGCCGGAACCGGGCGACTTCAGTGAAGAGGATGAGGCGTTGCGCAACGCCGGTCTGGGCGTCGCCCCGGCGATGCGGGCGGCCTTCGCCGATCAGGCCATCCACAAGGCGCTGGAAGCGGTTTGGAAAGTGGTTGGCGAGGCGAATCGCTATGTCGATCAGCAAGCGCCCTGGGCGTTGAAAAAGACGGATCTCGCCCGGATGCAGACCGTGCTTTATGTCCTGGCGGACGTGATCCGCATGCTGGCGATCTACGCCCAGCCGGTGGTGCCGCAATCGGCGAACGCGATGCTGGACCAGTTGGCGGTGCCTGGGGATCAGCGCGATTTCAGTGCGCTTACGGCGCATCTCGTCGCCGGTGCGCCGCTGCCCAAACCTGCGCCGGTTTTCCCGCGATACCTCGAAGACGCGGCTGAGTAGGGGGCGGCCATGTTCGTCGACAGCCATTGCCATCTCGATTATCTCGAGCGCGCGGGAGAGGACCTGGAGGAAATCGTCGCGCGGGCGGGGCGGGCCGGCGTCGGCATGATGGTGACGATTTGCACCAAGGTGAGTGAGTTCGAGACCATCCTTGGCATCGCCGAGCGCTTTCCCAACGTTTATTGCAGTGTCGGCATTCATCCGCATGAGGCGGAGGCCGAGCCCGCGGTCTCGGCGGAAAGACTGATCGAACTGGCGCGGCATCCGAAGGTGGTCGGTATCGGAGAAACCGGCCTGGACTATTTCTATGAGCACAGCCCCAGAGACGCGCAGAAAGCAAGCTTCCGGGCGCATATCGCGGCGGCGCGGGAAACCGGCCTGCCCCTGATCGTGCATACAAGGGATGCTGACGAAGATACGATTGCGATCCTGCGGGAAGAGTATGATGCGGCCCCTTATCCCGGTCTGATCCACTGTTTTTCCAGCTCCGGGTGGTTGGCGGAACAATCGGTTGCGATGGGGTTTTCGATCTCCGTCTCCGGCATTGTGACCTTCAAGAAGGCCGATGCCTTGCGGGAGAGTGTCTTGGCCGTGCCGCTTGAATATCTGCTGGTGGAGACGGACGCGCCCTATCTGGCGCCGGTGCCGAAACGGGGCAAGCAGAACGAGCCCGCCTTCGTTGTCCACACGGCCCAGCATCTGGCGGATCTGCGCGGTCTTTCGGCGGCTGAGATCGCGGCGGCGACCACCGCCAATTTCCTGCCGGTGTTCAATAAGATTGCGTCACCGGCTCAAGCCCCCTGAGGACCTGCC
>JANQIT010000221.1 GCA_028282025.1 Hwanghaeella sp.
ATGCCCAGCATATCCGCTTCCAGCTCCTGATCGCGGGAATGGCTTTGCAGGGCGATGCCCGCCACCTGTCCCAGCGCGTTGGCGATCTCGCCGCTGCCGGTTGCGATACCCGCCAGACCGACGCCGAGCTGGGCCAATTGCGCCTGGCTTATCCGTTCGGCCGAATGGCGGGCATTCACGTGTCCCAATTCGTGCGCCAGAACGCCGGCGATTTCCGCCTCGTTGGAAGCGAGCGCGATCAGGCCGCGCGACATGTATACGTACCCGCCCGGCAAGGCGAATGCGTTGACGATGGGCGAATTCACGATCGTGAAGGTATAGGGAAACTGATACTCCGTGAACTGGGCGCATTTGAAACCTATCCGGTCGATATAACGCTGTAACCGCGGGTCGTCGTATTCGCCGCCGAACTGCGCGACCAGTTTCGGGTGTTCCTGCCGACCCAGGCGGATATCGTCCTCGACGGAGTAAAAGCCGGTCAGGATGGTCCGGCCCGTCGCCTTGTTCGTCGATACGCATCCCGTGGCCAGCGCGGCGCAGCCGCAAGCGGCGCCGGTTAGGAAGTGCCGCCGGGATTGGAGAAGCCGGCCGGAGCGGCCTTGTCCGCCATGCCCTGAAGCTAAAGATGCCATCCGATTGTTCTCCGCAATGCGCCCAACGCATATAGGAAATCAGACGCTGCGCGGCCAGTCCACGCCAATGATCGCAGGTGCGGCACTTGGGATCCGCAGCCAGGCGGCATGCCTGATGGAGATGCGGTATAGGGTTATGGCGGATGCAAATTGCGATCTGACCGGCTATTCGCAAAATGCAAATCAGATCGCAATGACCCCTTGGCGAGCGGCGTAAGCCGTTTCCCGATGCGGTTCGGCAGTTAAAAATATCCGATTTTTTTCATATTCTTATAAATATCTGTTTTAAATAGAAAAATCGGCAAAAATCCGAAAAAAAGGGCAGCAACTTTTGGTCTGGCACGGAACTTGTTGCTGGAGGCGTGTCAGCAACGCGCTTTAAGGTGTTCAGGTAGTCGACTACGCAACACATTTTCACAGGGAACAGAAGATGATTAAGCACTTGAAGAGCACGACCGCTCTCGCCGTTGTTGGCTTGTTTCTCGCAGGTTGCGCCGTGAGCAGCCTTCCCGAGATCAAGGCCGGGTCTCCGTCGGGTGGCGCTTTCGATACGGCGTTGCACAAAGAGTACGTCGCCCTGGCCGAACTGGAAGCCAGCGAATTCGATTGGGCAGACGCAGACGTCTTTACGAACCGCGCCCGCGCCGTTCTGGACGGCAATCCGCCGTTGCCCGAAGAAATCTCGGCCCGCGACCTGCCGGGCGATTCGGTCCGCACCCTGACCGCGGCGCGCGAACGGTTGATGGCGGCGCTGGATGCCGGCGGCCGGGAAGCATCGCCCGAGCATGCGGCGGGCGCGCAAGGCGCATTCGATTGCTGGATGCAGGAGCAGGAAGAGAACATTCAGCCCGAGGATATCGAGGCCTGCCAGAAAGATTTCATCTTCCACATGGAGCGGCTTGAAGCCGCGATGACGCCAAAGGCGGAAGCGCCGCCGGCGCCCGCAGCGCCGAAGGCGCCCCTGCCGCCGCCACCGCCGCTGCCGCAGCCGGTTATCATCTATTTCGACTTCGACAGCGCGGAAATCAGCGTCGCCGAAGCCCAGAAAATCGCCGGGGCCGTGAGTTCGTTCTCTGCGGCTGAAGCGCGGGTGGCCCGTCTGGTCGGTCATACCGACACACGCGGAGATGCCGACTACAACAACGCCCTGTCCGAACGCCGGGTCGACGCCGTTGCGGCGGCGCTTCGCGCGGCCGGTCTGAGCGCCGGCGCCATCAGAACGACGGCCGTGGGTGAAGATCTGCCTGCGGTTCAGACAGGCGACAACGTGAAAGAGGCGAACAACCGCCGCGTTGTCATCAGCTTCGGGCGGTAACGCCCGGGGGTTTTGGTCCCCGCGTCTCGCACGCCTCCCGTACCCCCCAGTGCGGGACGCGGGGACTGAATAACCCACAGACCGAAGCGGTGCAGGACGCCGTGAAAGTCGCGAGATGAGTTTGGCTACCTCCGGACATTCCGGAGGGTTGGTTCCAGGGGCTCCTACGCCTCCCGTACCCCCCAGTGGGGGCCCCGGGAACCGGAATTTCGCCCACGCCCCGACGCCGCACGGCGGGGAGAGCGATGGGAAACCGGTTTCAGTACCTCGGCGTTCCGAAGGTCCTGGAGCCCGCGGCGGCCACGCCTCCCGTACCCCCCAGTGGCCGCCGTGGGTACCCGATCTGAGAGGGTTGACGGTCAAAATCCCCGGGGAGCGATGGGGCGGTGTAACGGTCGGGCTGGCAACAGCCGGAATCGGATCATCCCCGTGGCGTTTTCGCCTCCCGTACCCCCAGAAGGCGCTGCGGGGATGAACCTTTACCCAACGCTCTCACGGCGCATTATACACACATGCCACACGCATTCATATCCATGGCGATGGCCGCACCGTATTTAAGTATGCGGCGAATCCCCTAAACTTGCAGTAGCGCAACCGTTCTGGAGACGACAATGATCCGGCTGCTCATAGCCCTTCTGCTTCCCTGGCTGACGTTTTTCACAATCGGCCGGCCGATTCAGGGCATCCTGTGTCTGATCCTGCAACTCACCCTGATCGGCTGGATTCCTGCCGCGATCTGGGCGGTGTACATGCTCAGTCAGTACAATACCGACAAGAAGCTTCGCGAAGCCGGGTTGGGCGGACCGACCGAATAGCCGGTCTACGAGGGGGCGGGTTGCGGCGGTCCCTATGACGGGGCGCCGGTTTCCAGGAATGCCCGCATCATTTTTTCCACCGGCTCTTTGCTCAAATCCTTGGTGATCATGACGATTTTCGAGGTGCGGTCCTCGCTTGGCCATTCGGGCAACATCGCCGGTGGGTGAAAGACGTGCTGGACGCCGTGAACGGCGACGGGTCCATCCGCGCCGATCACGTTCAACAGCCCCTTGATGCGCAGCAGATTGGCCCCGTTCGTTGAGATAAGCGCTTCGATCCACTCCACGAAAAGCGTCCAATCGATGGGCTGATCGTACGTGATGCAGAAAGACCCGATGCTCTCGTCATGCCGATTCACGTCATGATGATGGTGGTGATGGTCATGGCCGTGGCCATGATCGTGCCCATGCCCGTGGTGATGCCCGTGATCGTGCTGGTCCTCTGCATAGGCTTCTTCGCGCAGCCAGCGCGCGACGTCCGGCGACTTGGTTTCCGGATCGTAGAGGCCGGCATTGAACAGCCTGTCGGGATCGACTTCGCCGTGGCGCACCTCAATTACCGGCGCGGCGGGGTTCAGGGCGTGAAGCCGCTCCGGTAAGCGGTCGGGATTAGGGCCGCTGATCATGTCTGTCTTCGTCAGCAGCAGCCGGTCGGCGACCGCAACCTGCTTCACGGATTCTATATTGTCATCCAGTTGCAGCGCCCCGTTCACGGCATCCACGGTGGTGACGACGCTGTCCAGCCGGTAGCGTGAGGAGATAACCGGGTCCATCATCAATGTGTGCAGGATGGGCGCTGGGTCCGCCAGGCCGGTGGTTTCAATGACAAGCCGTTTGAAGGCCGGCACATCCCCCGCCCAACGCCGCCGGACCAGACTCCGCAGCGTTTCGATCAGGTCGCCGCGGATCGTGCAGCACAGACAACCCGAATCCATCACCACGGTGTCTTCCGAACTTTGCTCGACCAGCAGGTGATCAAGCCCCACCTCGCCGAACTCGTTTATGACGACGGCGGTTTCGTCCATCGCGGGATGTTTCAGCAGGGATTTCAGCAGCGTCGTCTTGCCGCTGCCCAGAAAGCCCGTCAGCACGCTGACCGGGATTTGTTCCTGACCGTCGTTGGGCGTTTCGCCATCTTGTTCCGTCATCGCTTGTTCCCTGGGGGGCTTGTGGGCTACCTGTGTCGCGTGGAGATCTAGACCAGAAAACAAGCGGGACCAAGCATCCGTTGCTACACCCGCCGCACCGAAGGGAGTTTTAGTTATGGCCGACCTGACCGATCTGACCGCTACGGAGGCGGTCGCCGCCCTGAAGAGGCGCGAGGCCAGCCCTTTGGACATGGTGGATGCCGCACTGGCGCGGATAGAGGCGGTGAACGGGCCGGTCAACGCCTTGCCGACCCTGTGCCCCGAACGCGCCCGCGCCGCCGCCAAGGAACATGAAGGCGTCGCCGCCT
>JANQIT010000229.1 GCA_028282025.1 Hwanghaeella sp.
TGCCGGTCCGGCCCATGCCGCACTGGATTTCGTCGAAGACCAGCATCAGGCCGAATTCGTCGGCGGTCTGCCGAAGCGCCCGCAGATAGTCCAAAGAGGCGGGTTTGATGCCGCCTTCGCCTTGCACCGGCTCCAGGGCGATGGCCGCGGTTTCCTCGGTGATGGCGTCCCGCAGGGCGTTCATGTTGCCGAAGGGCACATTGTCGAACCCATCGGCCGCCGGGCCGAAGCCTTCCAGGTACTTTGCGTTATTTGCGGCCGCGATGGTGGCGAGCGACCGACCGTGGAACGCGCCTTCGACGGTGATCGTCCGCCATTTCTGCGGCTGACCTTGCTTGAAGTGATAGCGCCGGGCGAATTTCAATGCGCCTTCCATCGCCTCCAGGCCGGAATTGCAGAAGAAGACCGCGTCGGCGAAGGAGTTCTCCGTCAGCCGCCTGGCGAAACGCTCCTGCTCCGGGATCTGGAACAGATTGGTGACATGCCACAGTTTCGCGGCCTGGTCCTGCAGGACCTTCACCAGATGCGGATGGGAATGACCGACCGCGTTGACTGCGATGCCGCCGTAGAAATCCAGATAGCGTCGGCCGTCCGTGTCGAACAGATACATGCCTTCGCCGCGCTCCATGGCGACCGGAAACCGGGCATAGGTGTTCATGACAGCGGATTGGTTTACTTCGGACGGCATCTTCTTTCTCCATCGGTCCTTGGGTTAACGCCCCGGCAGCGGTCCGGCGGGTGGGTCCAAAAACAATGAACCGCCGGACAGGGTCCAGCGGCGCGGTGGAAAACGATCTTTAGAACACTAACCGATCGCGCATATTCCAAGCCCCGCCGCACAGATGATACGGCGTCGGCGTTGGCGGATGGCCCGCGTGGATGTGTTCCGAACGATCATCCGCCCGCTTTAGCGGAAAGCCGGGTGCGGCGCAACCGCGCCGTCACGCTTTGACCTTGTAGCCGATTTTGACGAGGTGCAGCCCGACGGCCGTCATCCCCGCCAGAAGCCCGGCCAGCACGGCCGCACTGATCCAGACCGGCACATCCGCGTGGCCGGTCATTCCATAGCGGAAACCGTTCACCAGGTGAAAGATCGGGTTGAACAGCATCAGGGTGCGGAACGGTTCGCTCAGCGCCTCTATGGAAAAGAAGCTGCCGGACAGGAACAGCAGCGGCGCCAGGATGAAAGTCTCTTTCGCTGACAGCGAATCCCAGCGTTGCGACTGCATGCCGGCCAGCACGCCCAGCAGCGCCAGCAGGGCGCATCCCAGGATAACGAAGCCGACGGCCGTCATCGGCGCAGCCGGCAGGCTTGCGCCGAACGGCAGCAGGATCAGCCAAACCGGAATGCCGATCAGAAAACCGGTGCCGATTGCGCCGAGGACATAGCCGGACAGAATTTCGGCGGCGGTGAGGGCCACAATCAAAGACATGTTTTAATGTGTTTTGTTCTGAAGCCTCAACTAGACAACTCAAAATAATTCCTAAGTGTGCTTGCTAATCACAAGAATGTGACT
>JANQIT010000244.1 GCA_028282025.1 Hwanghaeella sp.
GACAAGCGGTTCTACTGGCACACCGGGTATCCGGGCGGCATCAAAAGCCGCACGATGGGCGAGACCCTGTCCGGCCCGCATCCGGAACGCGCCATCATCAAGGCGGTGGAACGCATGGTGCCGCGCGGCCCGCTTGGCCGGAAGCAGATGAGCAACCTGCGCGTCTATGCCGGGACCGCTCATCCGCATGAGGCGCAAGCGCCCGCCGCGCTCGATCTCGCCTCCCGTAACAGCAAGAATGTCCGGAGCGTCTAACGATGGCCGATGAAAACCAGACAGTGAACGATCTCAGCCAGCTTGGCGCCGCCCTGCAGGGCGCAGCCGAAGCCGCCGGCGAGGAAAGCGTCGCCGCGGCGGTCGCCGCCGAGCCGCAGGCCCCCGCGGAACCGCAGATCGACGAGCATGGTCGCGCCTATGCGACCGGCAAACGGAAAAACGCCGTTGCGCGCGTTTGGATCAAGCCGGGTTCGGGCCAGGTCAAAGTAAACGGCAAGGACGTGACGGAATATTTCGGCCGTCCGGTGCTGCAGATGATCGTGCGCCAGCCGTTCGATCAGGCGGCCCGCGCCGACCAGTACGACGTGATGTGCACGGTCAGCGGCGGCGGCCTCAGCGGTCAGGCCGGCGCGGTGCGCCACGGGATCTCCAAGGCGCTGGTCAATTTCGAACCGACCCTGCGTCCGACCCTGAAGCAGGGCGGGTTCCTGACCCGCGACAGCCGCGTCGTCGAACGGAAGAAATACGGCCGGGCCAAAGCCCGCCGCAGCTTCCAGTTCTCGAAGCGTTAAGGTTTACTCTCTTAACCTTCAAGCTATGGCATTGGAAAAGCGCTGTTTTCGGACAGCGCTCTTTCTCTTTCTGGGCTTACAAATGTTTTATAACCCTAATGAACATTAGCTCATTTCTGCCTTCGACCTTGCATTTCCTTTACAAGAAATCAGTGCCGAGCATTCAGAAATGTCCAAGTCCTATGAGAACAAGGTCGAGCTAAAAGAAGGGCAGGTCATTCTATCGTGCATTTCTGCTTCATTGCTGCCCATTTGCACCGCCAGACGCCTATATGACGCTTAAAACGCATGCATGACGCCGCGACACTAGAGCTCTTGCCTGCAGTTTTGGCGGGCGAATGTTGAAATCTTGTTTTGCACGGTTTTTCGACGTTAGATTATCCGGTCGAATAGGTTAGACAGAAAGCTAATGAATAGAACACCTTGAGGGGGAATGGCGGTTGCCAATCTTAAACTGGCTCACAAGAGACGACGATATAAAGGCGAGCCAGTCGGTGCCATACAGGCTGCTGGAAGAAGTGCCTGAGCTTTCTTATGGCGATCAATCTCTGGGCAACATGCTCATCCAGGGCGACAACCTTGAAGCTTTAAAAGCGCTGCTTCCATTTTATGCCGGTCGCGTGAAATGCATTTACATTGACCCACCCTATAATACGCAATCAGCTTTCGCCCAATACGACGACAATCTCGAACATTCACAGTGGCTAGCAATGATGTGGCCGCGAATTCAACTTCTTCGAGAATTTCTCACTGAGGACGGCTCAATTTGGGTCTCCATTGACGACCATCAAGCACACTATTTGAAAGTTGTCATGGATGAGATATTCGGACGCAAGAATTTCATTCTGAATGTCGCTTGGCAAAAACGCGATGGACCTCCCAATGATCGGAAGATCGGGATGGTTCATGAGCATATATTGGTTTGGGCAAAGAGCAGGGAAGGGAACAGCAAACAAACTAAGGCTGAACTCAGTTTCAATCTCATGCCAAGAACCGAAAAGGCAAACGCTCAGTACGATGTTTTCAATGAGCCTAGCGGACCCGATCCACGCGGACCTTTCCGGAAGGTCGATTCCACTACAAACGCGAAAGGAGGCCGCAACGTAGATAGTCTTATTTTTCCGCTGAAAAATCCTTATACCGGCGAGGAAGTGTTCCCTCGTAAGGGTCGTAACTGGGCTCACAACAAGGAAGACATGCAGCGTCTAAACAAAGAAGGACGGCTTTATTGGGGAGTGAAGGGTACGGCCGGAACACCGATGAAAAAACTCTATTTGAATGAAGCTAAGGATGGAATGACAGCCCCCAGCGTTTGGTCAGGACTAGCCTTGAACCAGCATGCTAGCACCGAAATGGAACGTATATTCGGTGAGAAGGCGGCATTTGAAACTCCAAAACCGGAGGCTCTGATAGAGAGAATATTAAGCATTGCAACTGCGGAAGGCGATATTGTTCTGGATTCCTTTCTCGGCTCCGGAACCACAGCCGCAGTAGCTCAAAAAATGCGACGGCGTTACATTGGCATTGAGAATGGCGATCACGCCGAAACTCATTGTTCTACAAGACTAAAGGGAGTAGTGGACGGGGAACAATGGGGCGTATCGGAGAACCAAAACTGGGTAGGCGGTGGAGGGTACAAGTTTTTTCGTCTTGGCGCTCAGGCCTATAATCAGGACGGTCTAATTGACCCAGATATAAACTTTGCAACTCTTGCTGCCCACGTTTGGTTTAGTGAGACAAATGTGCCTTGTAACCATCCGCAGGTGTCTCCGGTGATCGGGATCCATCACGGTATTGCATATGCGCTTCTCTACAACGGCGTCCTTGGCGATAGACGGCCACATGCAGGAAATGTTCTCACCCGGAAATTACTTCACGTATTGCGGGAAGAGTTGGCCAGCATCGACGCATCATTCAATGGTCCCATAGTTGTGTATGGCGAAAGTAATAGGTTGGGCAAAGAGCGCCTGAAAGAAGAAAATATTACATTTAAACAGACGCCCTACGACGTAACGGCGAGATAGGGTGCGTCATGATCTTAAAGGAATACCAGAAGCAAACTCTGACGACTTTACGAGCCTATCTCGAACTGTGTCGCCTTTGCGGGCCGAAGGAAGCTTATAAACAGGTTACGGAAGAAGAGGAGCAGAAACTTCGGCTGGGCAGGTATGCTCAGGACTACAAAGAGCTAGAGGGGCTGCCCAATGTCCCCTACGTGTGCCTTCGATTGCCAACAGGTGGCGGTAAGACGATCTTGGCTGCCAGATCCATCGGAATTGCCCGTGATGCCTGGGTCGAAAAGGATTATCCGACCGTCCTCTGGCTTGTTCCCACGAATACGATACGTAGCCAGACGGTTGATGCGCTCAAGAACCCGAAACACCCTTATCGGCAGCAGATGGATGAGCTATTCGAAGGTCGGGTTCGCGTCTTTGACATTGGTGACTTTGACCAAGTTCGACCGCAGGACATTCGCGACAACCTAACCGTCGTCGTGGGCACCATCCAGACGCTTCGTGTCGATAAGACGGAAGGTCGGAAAGTCTATGCTCACCACGAGGACATGGAGCCGCATTTCACCGGCGCGCCGCTGAATGATCATCCGGACCTAGAGAAGCAAGAGGGAACAGAGCAGGTCAAATTCTCGTTCGCGAACCTATTGCATATGGTTCATCCGATAATGATCGTGGACGAGGCGCACAACGCAGTGACCGGCTTATCACGCGAAATGCAGCAAAGGGTCAGTCCAAGTTGCATCATCGAGTTCACCGCGACCCCTCGGTTTAACAGCAACATCCTTCACTCTGTAACGGCACAGGAGTTGAAGGATGAAGAGATGATCAAGCTTCCTATCGTTCTTGCCGAGCATCCGAATTGGCAATCAGCCGTCGATGGTGCCATTCAGCGCCGACAAGAACTTACGAATGTCGCGAACGACGACAAAAAATACATTCGTCCTATTGTTCTGTATCAGGCGCAAAAGAAGAACGAGGAAGTTACCGTCGACGTACTCAAGAAGTATCTCGTCGAGACCAGCGGTATTGATGAAGATCGGATAGCAATCGCAACCGGCGACCAACGTGGCCTGGATGGCATCGATTTATTTGACCCGAAGTGCAAGATTGAGCACGTCATCACGATTGAGGCGCTCAAGGAGGGTTGGGACTGTTCATTTGCCTACGTCTTTTGCTCCGTTTCGAAGATCCAGAGCGCGACAGCCGTGGAACAGATTCTAGGACGCGTTTTGCGGATGCCGTTCGCACAGCGCCGGGATCAAGCAGAACTAAACCGATCTTATGCTCATGTGTCTGAGCCGTCCTTTGCACAGGCGGCGAATGCGCTTCGTGATCGACTGGTTGCCATGGGCTTCGACGAAGAAGAAGCGACCCTGAACATCGAGCAGGAAAAAATCGATCACGACCAACTGCCGCTTGAAGGTGGTGAATTCGGTCAGAAGGCCAAGCCGAAACCAACATTATTAGAAACTGTTGAGGCAGCGCCGGACCTGTCAGCGCTATCGGATGAAGATCAAAGCGCCGTGGAAGTGAAAAAGGCGGATGACGGCACGATTGAGGTCACGGTATCGGGTGCCGTCTCGGAGGATGCCATCACAGCAATTTCCAAAGTCGTTCCGAAGGCGAAGCAGAAGGGGTTCTCCGAGAAAGCAGCCGAGTTCAAAAATCGCGTTGAGAAGGACCTATCCCCGGCAGCGCGACGTATTCCGTTCAAGATGCCTAAGCTGGTTTCTGAAATCCAGGGTGAGCTGGAGTTTGCCGATCCGGAGATATTTGACGAATGCCACGATTGGTCCTTGCTGGACTATCCGACTAAGCTTAGCGAAACGGAGTTTGCCGTTCGCGAGGAAGCCAACGTATGGGAAATCGACCTGGATGGTCGGAAGTTAGAGATTTCCTATGCCGACGAAGAGCAGCAATTATCGTTGGACGTTGATGTTACCGGTTGGACCGAGAACAACCTTGCGCTCGCCATCGACAAGCTCATTTCCGATCCGAGGTTTAGTCAGTCTGAACGCTTCAAGTGGGTGCTTGGTCACGTTCATCACCTAGTGAACGAACGGGACATTTCCTTGAGTTCTTTGTGGCGCGCCAAGTTTGTCTTGGGTCGGAAGCTGACGGCTAAGATCAAGGAGCTTAAGGAGACTGAGGCAAAGAAAGCCTATCAGCAGTATCTCTTCGAACCCGAAGCGAAGCCTTCCATCACCTTTGACGATGGATTTGATTTCAAAGACGGCATGTACGACGGCCAAAAGCCATATCGAGGCAAATTTAAGTTCAAAAAGCACTTCCTTGAAATCGTCCCGGAAATCGACGGTGGTGATACCGGCGAGGAATTCCAATGCGCAATGGCGATTGAAGGCAACGCTGACGTGAAGCACTGGCTACGTAACATTTCTCGGCACCCAGCTTCCTTCCGCTTTCCACTTGCACTAGGCTGGACCTATCCCGACTTTGTAGCGGAACTAAAGGATGGGCGGTTCCTCGTAGTCGAATACAAAGGGGCGCATTTGCTGGCGGACCATGAGACCAAAGAGAAGCGCCTGATCGGCGAGCTATGGGAACGCGCCTCTGACGGTAAGGGCTTGTATCTGATGGCCGTGAAGCAAGACGACGAAGGCCGAGATGTGCGGGCCCAAGTCGCTGAGAAGATTAAGGGTTGAATACAGAAATTGAGATAAGAGATTGCGATGAGTGAAAACATAAACGTGGAAAATGGCCTTCGTCATAGGGCTATCTCAGCTCATTCAGCCGCCGCCGGTCCGTAGCCAACCCCGGTCCAGTCAAGACGAGAGCATCGCGCCGACCACATCCAGCACGGCTGCGGGTTGTTCCTGTTGAACCCAATGGCCTGCATTTTCAATGAGGTGCGTCCCGCGGTAGTCCACGGACACGCCGGATTCCATGGCTTCCAAAGCGCCGGGGACCTGGCGGACCCCCCAATCCTGGGCGCCGCCGACAAAGGCCAATGGCGCCTGGATCTTTCTTCCTGCGAATGTTGCGAGCACTGACTTTTCCTCTGTGCTCAGGGATCGGCGATACCAGTTCAGGCTTCCCTGAAGGCCGGTTCGTTTGAACGCCGATACATAGGTTTCCAACTCCGCCTCATCCAGCCAGCCACACGCATCGGCTTCTTCTTTGCTGGGCGCCATCGACAGCGCTGTCTCGGCCATCCCTGCATTCAGGTCCATAATGTAGTAATGCGGCATGACGGCGAGACACTCGGCGGATAAACGATCCAGACGCCTGGGGCGATTGCCGGGCCAGTCCGCGCTCTTGCAATGGAAATACGCGCGCAGGAACTCTGAAAAGCCGCCCGGCGCGTTGAGCATATCCGCTTCGGCCTCTCGTACTCCGTAGTATCGTTGGTAGTGCTTCCGCGGCGGTGAAAGCTGGGCGAGATCATGGTGGATATCCGGAGCATCCCCCGCCAGAATTCCGGGCGGGCCCGAGAAGGGCGCGCTCATCAAAATGACGCGCTTGAAAACGCTTGGGTGAAGAAGCGCACTCCAGGCAGCCACAGGCGATCCGAAATCGTGCCCCATGACCAGCGCGACATCCGAATATCCCAGCGCATTGACCAGTCCAACCGCGTCGTCGGCAAGATTGACCATGCCGAATTCCGCCAGATCGACATCGTAACCGGGGCTATGTCCGGTCGTTCGACCGTATCCACGCTGGTCGGGCGCGACAACATGAAAACCCAGTTCCGCGATAGGGACGATCAAGCGACGCCAGCTATAGGCAAGCTCCGGAAATCCGTGAAGAAGCAAAACCAGCGGTGCGTCACGCGGACCGGCTTCGTAAAAGTGAACGGTGAGACCGTTCCCGTTCTTCAATGAACGCGAGGTTACGCCTTCGAGCAATTGATCAACCATTCTGATTTCCTCGGTTTATTCATCGTGGTGCGCTGACTTCCCGGCGGAAGGGCAGCAAGGAGCGTCTCGGCAGCCCGACGTAGGAGTTGCGGCGCTATACGCTCTGAGGGTTTCTGAACCGTTCCTTCGGCACCTCGGCGATGGCCGTGATTTCCACCATCAGGTCGGGCTCGTACAGGCGGGATACTTCGACTGTCGTCGTCACGGGGTAGGGGGGAGCGAAAAACGCCGCCCTGACGTCCCCCGCCTTCATGAACGCTTCGATATCCGTTACATACTGCGTTAACGACACGATATCGCCCATCTGTCCACCAACATAGGCGAGGACGGATTGGATATTGTCGAGAACCGTTCGAACCTGGAGGTTCATGTCGTTTCGGCCCACGATCTGTCCCTCCGGGTCCAAGGCGACCTGCCCCTTCAGGTAGACGACCTGACCCGCGCCCTGGACAACACCCATTGAGAATGCACCGAAAGGCGACCAGACATCTGGCGGATTGAAGCCGGTAATCATTTCGTCGTACTCCGAGCCTCGCTTCTGACACTTATTATAGGAATAGCATCGCCGCCTTGAGGCGGGAATAGCAATGGCCGAGCCGACCGCCGCGCTATGCGGTTGAGGGGGGTGCGGCAATGGTAACAGCGCTTGCGGCAAATGCCCTCTACAGGCTTGCAATTATACCGAAGGTGCTGGGATCTGCGCGGTCTTCGCCAAATCCGTCCGTAATTTCAATGGTCCTGAAACCCGCCTGTTCAAGCTCGGCGCGGATGCGGTCCGGCGAGAAATATTGCAGCCAGTTATAGATGGTTGATGTTTCATTTTCCTCAATAACCGTAAAACGGTCGAGAGACACAGCATCCGGCTCATACCGGAACACAAGGTGGAACGCGAAATAGTCGTCTGCGGACCAAAATCCGTCCATATAGTTTTTTCCATAGGATACCGCTTCGGAAACGTCCGCGAATGCCGTGTCGGAAAATACGTCCAGGATGAACTTTCCGCCCGGTGCCAGCGCCCGGCGAACCTTGGACAGCAGCGTCCGGCGTTGAGCAGGGGAAAGCGGACACAGATCGCAGTAGATCAATGTGATCAGGTCCTGCTGTTCCGGCAGCGGTGCGGTCAGATAGTTGGCGACCCGATAAGTGACCGGCTCTCCCTCTGCCGGTCCATGCTTCTTCGCGTATTCGATCGAATGGCTGGAGAAGTCGATGCCCTTCACGATGGCGCCGCGCTCGGCAAAGCGGTTTGCATACACTCCGGGGCCGCAGCCCAAGTCGCACACCGACCGACCATCCAGCCCAAACCTGTTGTCGATCCAATCGACGGTGCGGCCGATGGCCGTATAGGGACGCGAAGCAAGCGCCGTATCCTGGCTGAGATGCAGGTGTAGCATCCGGTTCGCCAGATGTGGCCGCGTCCAAAGCAGGTCTGCCGTATAGGTGGAAAAAACGCCGGGCCGCTGATGGATTTCCGCCAATTGATCGTACATGGAACAGCCTCAGGATCGATGAATGATGAGGATGAAGCCCTCCTCGCGGATTGGCGCGGCGAAGTGGCTCGTGACCGGATCCTACTCCGCTTCGCCTGCCTGGAAAGGGGGCGCACCGTCCTGGTTCCGAACGCGCAGCTGCACCGCCGCTTTCCTGGCAGGCCCGTATGGCTTCCAAAATAGTGTTTCTTTCCGGGGCTTTCGGGTTCTACAGTGCGGCGCAAATTATGGGAGGAAGGCCGCGACATGGCGTTGAAACGGATGGTCCTGCAATTGGGGCAGGGAACCGACATCCACGGTGCCGACAGCACGAAAGCAGCGGAACGCGCGGTGCGCGACGCTCTGTGGCGGAACTTCCTGCAGATCGCCGATGCGTTGGGGCAGCCCCGCGATGCGATGGATATCCATGTAACCATCGGTGCGCCGCGGCCGGAGACAATCGATAAGAGCGCCGTGGCCGCCGTCTTTCCCTACGGATCGGTCGAGGTGCAGTGCGAAGAAGGCGGATTGGAAATTCCTACGCCGAATGGGGAGGACGCGACTCTTTTGGCCCATGCCGCGGTGATCGTCAGGATGCAAGTGCCGGATTCCGCATTGGACGCGAAAGCGGCGGGCGGGGTGGCGGGATGAGCGCGAACCGCAGCCGTATCATTCTGGAAATGGGCTCCGGTGTATCCCTGCGCGGCGGGGATTATACCAAGGCCGCATGCCGGGCCGTGGACGATGCGATTCATCATTCCAGCCTTAGCCTGTTCCGGGAATTGGGTATGGACCCGGACAGCGACCTTGTTGTGGAGGTGACCATCGGCGTGCAGGAGCCCGCGGCGGTGGATGCGGAAGCCGTCAAGGCGATCCTGCCGCACGGCGGGGTCACGGTAAGCGTTGTCAAGGGAGGGCTGAACGTTCCCTATCCGGAACGCGGCTACACCACCGTGATCGCCAGCGCGGCGGTTGCGGCCTTCGCGGATCTGTCCTGCTTTCGCGGCGAAGGTGCGCGCTCCTGAATTCGGG
>JANQIT010000246.1 GCA_028282025.1 Hwanghaeella sp.
GTCCCCCTGAAACTCAGTGGTGGTCGTCGGTCGCTGCGCCCGGCTTCAGGGTGAAGCGTTTGTCGCAATAGGGGCATTCGACGAAGCCTTTTTCGCCGATTTCCAGATAAACCAGCGGATGACCCAAGGCGCCCCCGCCGCCGTCGCAGGAAACGCGTTTGGTTTCAACCTCAACGGTCTCGGGGCTGTCGATTGTCGGTGCGGACATCCGCTGTCTCCATGTGGTCGGTCAGGCGTACGGTTCTATTTCACCTCGCACCGGCTTCAGGTCAACCGTCTGTTGCGGCGTCGGGGGCTGGATCGTAAATAGAAACCCTGCAACCCACCGATGGAGGCGTCATGTCGGCGACCCTGCCCGATAACGCGATTGAAGTGCGCGGCCTGACCAAGGAATACAGGCCGCAGGGCGGCGCGCCCGCCAAACTGGCGCTCGACAATGTCGATTTGGATATTCCGCGCGGCAGCCTGTTCGCCCTGCTGGGCCCGAACGGTGCGGGGAAGTCGACCTTCATCAATATACTGGCGGGCATGGTCGTGAAGACCAGCGGGTCGGCCTCTATCTGGGGGCTGGATATCGAACGCGAACCCCGCAACGCCAAGGCGGCGATCGGCATCGTGCCGCAGGAACTGAACATCGATCCTTTCTTCACGCCGGAAGAAATGCTGGAAGTTCAGGCCGGTCTCTACGGGGTGCCCAAGTCGGAGCGGCGCACGGACGCCATCCTCGACATGGTCGGCCTGGCCGACAAACGGTCGGCCTATGCGCGCACGCTGTCCGGCGGCATGCGGCGACGCCTGCTGATCGGCAAGGCCATGGTGCACAGCCCGCCGATCCTGGTGCTGGACGAACCGACGGCGGGTGTGGATATCGAGCTGCGGCAGCAGCTTTGGGACAATGTGGTCGCGCTGAATAAACAGGGTGTAACCATCCTGCTGACCACCCATTATCTGGAAGAAGCGGAAGAGCTTTGCGACCGTATCGCCATCATCAATCATGGAAAACTGGTGGCGAATGACGAGAAGCGCACGCTCCTCAAACGGTTGGATTCCAAGACCCTGACCGTACAGGTCGACAGGGCCGTACCGGAGGTGCCGGCGACCCTTGCATCCTTCCACGCCAGTCTCGGCGACGGGGGCCATGCGGTGCAGGTCACCTATACGCCGTCGAAAACCCATGCGGGGGAGATCATCGATGCGGTGCGGGCGGCCGGTCTGGAAATCACCGATATCTCGACGGTCGAGACCGATCTGGAAGACATCTTCATCCAGTTGACGCGGCGCGATGCGGCCTAGTCCAGGGGACTAGCGCGCCATGATATCGCGCTTCATGGGCATGGTCAGGCCTATCGCCGTAGCGGTCTTCGCGGCGCTGGCCGTGGGATGCTCCCCCTATGTCTACCCGGAGGGTCCCGCCACGCGGACCGCCGCCCTGGAACCGGACGCCGTGGCGATGCGGGACGGGGCGCGTCTGCCCTTGCGGCGCTGGGGCGCGGAAACGGACCCGGCGGGGGTTATCCTGGCGCTGCACGGTTTCAACGACTATTCCAACGCCTTCGACGGGGCCGGCGCAGGATGGGCTGCGGACGGCATTCTAACCTATGCCTACGATCAGCGCGGCTTCGGGCGCGCGCCCAACCGGGGGCGCTGGGCCGGGGTCGAAACCATGAAGGCCGACCTTTACGAGGTTGCGGTCCTTCTGAAGGCTCGGCATCCGGACCGGCCGTTGATCGTCGTCGGCGAAAGCATGGGGGGCGCGGTGGCCCTGGCGGCGTCCGCCAGCTATCCAGATTTGCCGGCGGACAGGATGGTGCTGTCTGCGCCGGCGGTCTGGGGCCGCGAAACCATGCCGGGCTGGCAGCGTACCGCGCTTTCGGTGCTTGCCAATACGCTGCCCTGGCTGGAGGTTTCGCCCCGGCATATCCGCCGCAAACCGTCGGACAATCTGCCCATGCTGCGCGCGCTCGGCCGCGACCCGCTGATCATCAAGCGCACGCGGGTCGACGCGATCTGGGGCCTGGTCAACCTGATGGACGCCGCCCGTGCGGCCGCGCCGGACCTGCGCCATCCGGCCCTGATTCTGTATGGCGAGAATGAGGATATTCTGCCGTCGGAAACCTGGCGGTCGATGATCGCGACCTTGCCGGAAAACGGCGAATGGCGGCTGCGGCTTTATGAGAAGGGTTTTCACATGCTGCTGCGCGACCTCAACGCAGCCGCGGTGATCGCCGATATCAGCCGTTATGCGTTGCGGGGCGAGACCCCGCCGCCGGACCGGGAAGCCAGGGCGTTCGGCGCAATCGGGATGACCGCGCCCGTGAATTTTCGATAGTGTATGGGACCGCCGTCCCTGAAAGGAAGAGCAACATGGCCGAACTCCGCATGCCGGTCTGGCAATTCGTCCGCCTCATGGTGCAGGTCGAGGAGACGCTGAAGACCGGAAAAGGACGCCGGAAGGACCCGGCGGTGCAGGACCTGTACGATGCATGGGACGATATCTGGCTTGAACTCGACCAACGGTTGGAGACACTGGGCCGGGACGATCCCGACGCCTTCTCTGAATTGATGATGCGCCAGGATGTGGTGCTGACCGACCTGACCGCCCGGCGCGCCCGAACCGCGGCGTCCGAGGTCCGCAAGGTGGTTGCCGCCATGCGTCAACGGCTGAAATCGGAGAAAGACAAACAGGCCCGCGAAGATCTGGAATTCGAAATCGATGAGTTGGGCGATCTGCTCTACGATATCGAAGAGTGAGGCGCGCGTGACGGCCCGCACCGTCAATTGACTTACGTCAAAGAAACAGTGCCGCTATTCTGTTTGAGATCAGGCGTCATCCGGGTTGGCGCCCGGCGCTATTAAAAAACTCGAAGGGGAGGACCTGGATTATGTCGCGAGTAGCTTTGGTAACGGGTGGAACGCGCGGTATCGGCGCGGCGATTGCGATGGGCTTGAAAGAGGCCGGATATACGGTTGCCGCCAACTATGGCGGCAATGATGAGGTCGCAAACAAATTCAAGGATGAAACCGGAATCAGCGTCTATAAGTTCGACGTCTCCGATTTCGACGCCACACAGGCGGCCGTGCAGCAGATCGAGGCGGATCTGGGGCCGGTCGATGTTCTGGTCAACAATGCCGGGATCACCCGCGATGGAACGATGCACCGGATGACCAAGGATCAGTGGCAGGCCGTCCTCGACACCAATTTGGGCTCCTGCTTCAATTGCTGCCGTGCGGTAATCGACGGCATGCGCGAACGCGGCTTTGGGCGGATCGTGAATATCGGGTCGGTCAACGGTCAGGCGGGCCAGTACGGGCAGGTCAACTATGCCGCCGCGAAATCCGGCATTCACGGCTTTACCAAGGCGTTGGCGCAGGAAGGCGCGGCAAAGGGGATTACGGTGAATGCGATTGCGCCGGGTTACATCGATACCGACATGGTGCGCGCCGTGCCGCCGAACGTGCTTGAGAAAATTGTCGCCAAGATCCCGGTCGGCCGGCTGGGCAAGGCCAGCGAGATCGCCCGTGGCGTCCTGTTCCTGGTCAGCGACGATGGCGGGTTTGTCACCGGATCGACGCTGTCTTTGAACGGCGGTCAGCACATGTACTAGTCTACGGGTCCGCATTGTGGACTGTGAGACGGGACGCTGCGGCGTCCCGTTTTGTTTTTGAAGGAGGAAGCGGTATGGCGACGGTGGAAATGGTCGAGTATGAGGAAGCGGGGCCGGAGGTGCGCGCCGTCTATGACGAGATCATGGCGAAGAAGGACATAGACTGGGTTCCGAACATCTGGAAAGCCTTCGGGTCCCACCCGCCGTTGCTGCGGGATGTCTGGGAGTCCCTGCAGGAAACCATGAAGCCGGGCCGCCTTGACCCGCTGACCAAGGAAATGATCGCCATCGCCGTCTCGGTCACCAATGGCTGCGAATACTGCATCCATTCCCACGTCGCGCAGGCGCGCAAGCTCGGTATGGATGATGAAATGCTGGGCGAGGTGATGGCCGTGACCGGGGCCTTCAACCGGACCAACGCGCTGGCCAACGGCTATCAGGTAGAGGTCGATCCCCCCATCCGCAATGCCGCCAAGGGGTAGCCGGGATGTCGCGAGAAAACCCCGCCCGGCCCATTGTCGGTGTCGGAACGGTCGTCTTCAAAGGCGGCGACGTCTTGTTGATCCGGCGCGGCAAGCCGCCGAATGTCGGCCATATCAGCCTGCCGGGAGGGGCGCAGGATTTGGGCGAAACCGTCCGCCAGACCGCCATCCGAGAGGTGAGGGAAGAGACCGGCGTCGATGCGGAAATCACGCATCTGGTGGATGTTGTCGACGCCATACACGGGGATAGCAGGGGTAAGGTCCGCTATCATTACACATTGGTGGATTTCGCCGCCGAGTGGCGTGCGGGAGAGCCCAGCGCGGGCAGCGACGCCGCCGATGCCTTCTGGCACCCGGTCGCGGCCCTCGGCGACTTGGATCTGTGGGATGAGACACGGCGGATCATCGGCATGGCGGCGGCGTTGCGTGGAAATCCATCCTGTTAGTATCGGGATGGCCATGGCGAGCGGATCGGAGTAGACAGCCTGAATGCCGCTGAATCACGCCGTTCTGGACCCGCCTGCGCCGGATACTGGGCCGCCCCCGAAATGGAGTTGGGGCGCGCGGCCGCCGCAGACCTATTGCCTCGCCCTTGCCGTCGTCCTGATGCCGCCGGTCATGCTGTTCGCCTCGACCCAGATGGCGGCGCTGCTGCTGTTGGTGGGCGGATTGATGCTGATCACCAATCCGGTCAGCGGGCTTGGGCCACTGCGGGCCCAGCGCTACCTGATTCCCGTCGTCCTGGTTCTGGCGTTGGGTGCGCTGTCCGGCCTGTGGGCGGTGGAGGGTGCGGAGACCGCCAAGCGGTTCTGGCGTCTTGCCGGTTTTACCGCCTTCGGGGTGCTGGTGTTGACCCATGCGCGGGAATTGCCGGATCGCGACCGCGCCTTGGTCGGGTCGATCCTGGTCGCCGCATTCTGGGTTCTACTTGCCTTTTTTGCGTTCGAACGGTTCAGCGGTGCGGCGATTACGGGCCTTGTGACCGACAGTTCCGAAGCGGAGAGATATGCAATCCTGAACCGTCCCGGCACCATGCTGCTGCTGCTGAGCTGGCCCACAGCCGGTTTTCTTTTTTCTCGACACAGGATCGTCCATGCGGTGTTGCTTCTGCTGGCGGCCGGTCTTGTACAGGTCGGCGGGCAGGGCCAAACCGTGATTCTGGCGTGGCTGGCCGGCGGTCTTGCGGCGGCCGCGGGTGCGGTGGCGCCGCGGATCTGGGCCGCTTGCCTGGGCGGGCTGATCGCGGCCGGCGTGTTCGTCGGCCCCCTGGCTTTGGCGCAGCCGCAATTGCAGGCCGCGGTGGCCGAAAGGCTGCCCGCGCAGGCGACGTCGCTGCGGCATCGGTTGCTGATCTGGAAATTCGCGGGCGACAGGATTGCCGAACGGCCGGTGCTGGGATGGGGCATGGCGGGATCGCGGGCGGTGCCGGGGGCGGACCAGCCGGCTTTGTCCTACGCCAAAAGCAAGGGCGTCGGCTGGGTCAACCGGCATGACGGCGGTATCCTTCATCGAACCCCGGTTCTGCCGCTGCACCCGCATAACGCCTTTGTCCAAATCTGGCTGGAACTCGGTTTGCTGGGGGCGCTTCTCGCCGCCGGCTTCGTCTGGCTTTGCGCGCAGGCCTGCCGCGCCGGGCCGCCCGGGGTGCGGGCCTGCCGGTTCGGATTGCTGGCCAGCGCCGTGACGGTCGCCTGTTTCAGTTACGGCGTCTGGCAAAGCTGGTGGATCGCGTCCCTGTTTCTGATCGCGGCCCTTTCCGCTGCGATACCCGACAGGGTGCGCCGGACATGACGCAGATGCAGGCCACCCTGATCGGGTCCAGCGCCGTCCTTCTGTGGGGCAGTCTGGCCCTGTTTACGGATATGACCGAGCGCGTGCCGCCGTTCCAACTGGTGGCCATGACCTTCGCCCTCGCCTTTCTTCTGGCGGCCGGCAAGTGGTTGCTGCGGCGAGAAGCCTGGAGCGCGCATCTGCGTCATCCACCGAAAGTCTGGATCTTTGGTGTGACCGGACTGTTCGGCTACCACTTCTTCTATTTTATGGCCCTGAAGAACGCGCCGCCGGTCGATGCAAGCCTGATCGCTTATCTCTGGCCGCTCCTGATCGTGGTGTTCTCGGCTCTCCTGCCTGGCGAAAGGTTGCGTTGGTTTCACCTCGCAGGCGCCCTGCTTGGATTGATCGGGTGCGCCTTGTTGGTGACCAAGGGCGGCGCGGTGGAATTTCGCTCGGAGTTCATGATCGGCTATAGCGCCGCCGCCGCCTGCGCGCTGACATGGTCCGGCTATTCTGTTCTTTCTCGCCGATTCAAGGCCGTACCGACCGATACGGTCGGATGGTTTTGCGGCGCAACCGCGGTGTTGGGGCTGATCGCGCATCTTGTTTTCGAGGAAACCGTTATGCCGTCGGGCGGCGCACAATGGTTGGCGGTCCTGGCCCTTGGACTGGGCCCGGTGGGCATTGCCTTCTTCACCTGGGACATCGGCATGAAACGGGGCAATATCCGCGCGCTCGGCGCTTTCAGTTACGCCGCGCCGCTGATTTCAGTCCTTCTGCTGATCGCCTTTACCGATGAAGAAGCGACATGGCCGGTCGCGTTGGCTTGTGCGGCCATCGTCGGCGGCGCGCTTTTGGCGTCGGCCGAACTGTTGAAGGGTCCTTCGAAATCGGCGTAGGTGAGATATGATTGAGTTGGTGATTTTCGATTTGGACGGCGTGCTGGTCGACAGTGAATGGCTGATGGCGCGCGTCTGGTCCGAGCAGCTTGCGGAACATGATATTCGGATTACGCCCCGGACGCTGATCGACCGGTTCGCGGGTGCGACAGACATGTCGATGGTGGATGTCATCCGCGAAGAGGCCGGCGCGTCCCTGCCGGCGGACATTCTGGACCGGATCAGAACCGTTTCGCGCGGCCGGCTGCAAAGCGATCTGGAGGCCATTGAAGGGGCCGATACGGTGTTGGCGTCCCTTACCGACGCCAAATGCATCTGTTCCAATTCCGCGCCGGACCGGATTCGGAAGTCCCTGTCGGTCACCGGCCTGGAACGGCATTTCCCCGATGCGCACCTGTTCAGCGCCGCCGATGTGGACAGGCCGAAACCGCATCCGGATCTGCATCTTCACGCCACCCGCGTTATGGCGGTCGACCCTTCCCGCGCCGTGGTGATTGAGGACAGCGTCACCGGCGTCACCGCGGCGGTAGCCGCCGGCATGACCGCAATCGGATTCACCGGCGCATCGCATGTCGGCGAGGGTCATGACGCGGCGCTGCTTGGGGCGGGCGCCGCGACCGTCTGCAATCGTCTCAGCGAGGTGCCGATGCGGCTTGCCGAGCTTTCCTGAAGCTGCCATGGTCGGCCCGCATCATTCTCAGAACCGGTTCCACCCATGCAGAATATCCAATCTTCCTTCGGCATCGCCGGCAACGCGCCGGTGCGCCCGAACGTCGCCGAGATCGAACGCCAGCAAATCCTTGCGGTCGCCGAGATCGCCTTCGACGACCCGGAGGTGATCGCGCTGTGGTACGGCGAATCCGACATCTCTACTCCGAAATTCATCTGCGATGCGGCCGCCGCCGCGCTGGCGGAGGGAGAGACTTTCTACACCCACAAGCGAGGCATGCCCGGCCTGACGCAGGCCCTGACCGACTATACCAACCGGCTCTACGGCCTCGACTTGGGTAGCGACCGGATTTCCCTTACCGCGTCTGGCATGAGCGGGATCATGCTGTGCCTGCAATCGATCGTAGAGCCGGGCGATAATGCGATCATCGTCAGCCCGCTTTGGCCGAACGCGCAGTCGACGGTGCGGGTCTTGGGCGGAGAGCCGCGCTATGTCGCCCTTGACGCCGGGGAAGACGGTTTCAGCCTGGATATGGAGAAGATCAAGGCGGCCGCCGACGACCGGACGAAGATCGTCTTTGTGAATTCACCGAACAATCCGACCGGATGGGTGATGCCCGGCGAGCAGCAGGCCGAGCTGCTGGCCTTCGCCCGGGAACGCGGGATCTGGATTGTCGCGGACGAGGTTTACGCCCGCATGGTCTATGACGGAGAGGCCGCGCCCTCCTTCCTGACGCACGCCCGGCCCGACGACCCTCTGTTCGTCGTCAACAGTTTTTCCAAAAGCTGGGCCATGACCGGATGGCGGATCGGCTGGCTGGTGCATCCCGCCTCCATGGGCGATCTACTCGGCAACCTGATCGAGTTCAACTATTCCTGCGTACCGCAGTTCCTGCAGCGTGCGGCGCATGTGGCGATTGAAGAGGGGGAAGGCGTCGTCTCGGATATCGTCGATTTTTGCCGGCGCTCCCGGGATATTGTCTGTCAGCGCCTGCCCGCCATGCCGCGCGTGCAGGGGTTACAGCCGCCGGAAGCCAGCTTTTACGCCTTTTTCCGGATAGAAGGCGGCGAGGACACGCTGACGACCGCCCAGGACATCGTGCGCAAGGCGAAAGTCGGCATCGCGCCCGGCTCCGCCTTCGGACCCGGCGCGGAAGGTTGGTATCGCCTGTGTTTCGCGCAGAATCCCGAACGGATCGCGGAAGCGATGAACCGGCTGGAAGAGTATCTGTCGCAGACGGCCTGATCCGGACTCCGCGCCGCAACAAGAGCGGGGAAATAACCGTATCGCCGGTCAGGCCCGTTGCCGTTCTGGTTGAAGCGGGGGCGTCGCCCGCGTTTACACTAAACCCACGATCTTGCCGAAATGATCGCCGCGTTCCAGGGAATCGAGCGCTGCACCAAGTCCGTCCAAAGCGAAGCGGTTTTCGTCCAGCACGGGCCGGATTTCATGCAGTTCCATGGCGCGCGCCATGGCGGCGAACAGGTCGCGGCTGCCGACCGTGACGCCCTGGAGGCGCAGGTTGCGCGTCACCACCCGGCCCAGACCGAAGTCCGGCGTCACCGCACCGCCCAATACGCCGATCATGCTGATCAAGCCGTTGGGCCGCACCGCGGCGGTGGACTTGTCCAATGTCGCAGCCCCACCGATATCGACCACATGGTCCGCGCCCTCGCCGCCGGTCAGCTCCAGCACCGCCTTGTGCCAATCGGGCGTGGTCCGGTAGTTGATCGTATGGTCGGCCCCCAGCGCCTTGGCCCGCGCAAGCTTCTCGTCGCTGGAAGAGGTGATGAAGACCTCCGCCCCCGCCAGTTTGGCGAATAACAGCGCGAACAGACTGACCCCGCCCGTGCCCTGCAGCACCACCCGGTCGCCGGGCTGGGTTCCGCCCTGGGCGACGATGGCGTTCCAGGAGGTGACCGCGGCGCAGGGCAGGGTCGCCGCCTCCTCCACCGTCAGGTGCCGGGGCGCGCGGACCACGGCTTCCGCCGGCACAAGCATGAATTCCTGCGCCGTGCCGTCCAACGGTCCGCCATGCGCACCTTTAGAAGCCGCCTTTGTATAGTCGCCGCGCAGCCAGGTCCGGCTATAGGTCGGGCAGACCAGATCGCCGATCTCGAACCCAGTCACCGCCGCACCCTTGGCGACGATCTCTCCCGCTCCGTCGCACAGCGGCACCAGCGGCAGGGTCCCGCCGATCCGGCCATAACCGCCCTGGCACATGATGCGGTCGCGCGGATTGATAGAGACCGCTTTGATCGCGATGACGACATCCGCCGGGCCGGGTTCCGGGTCGGGCCGGTCGACGGCGCGAATATTCTCCGTGCCCCAATTGTCCTGGACCTGCATCGCCTTCATGAAGCGTCCCCTTCCTCCCCGTTCAGGATTTCGTCGATTTCGTCTGCTGTGCATCCGGCTTCTTGCAGCACATCCCGGCCATGTTCGTTCAGGCCCGGCTGATGCCGCCTTACCGGCAGGGAGTCACGGTCGAATCGGTAGGGCGTCTCCGGTGCGGTCATCGCGCCTTCGCTCGGATGATCGAAAGGCCGGAAAAAGCCGACCGCCTGCAAGTGCGGATCGTCCTTCAGGTCGGCAAGGTTGTTGACCGGGCCGCAGGGAATCTCCCCCTTGCGCAACAGGTCCAGCCATTCCGCGGTCGGTCTGGCGCGCAGGAACGCGCCCGCCTCTTCGTACAGGGCGTCGATGTTCCGGCTGCGCGACGCCATGCTGGCGAAGCGCGGATCCGCCGCTTTGTCCGGCGCATCGACCAGAGCCCAGAAAGCGGCCCATTGCCTGTCCGTATAGGCCAGCATGCAGAGATAGCCGTCCTGGGTTCGGTGCGGCCGGCGTCCGGGTGAGAGGGCGCGCGCATAGCCGGGGGGGCCTTCCGGCGGGTCGAAATTTTCGCCCTGGAGATGTTCAACCAGATTGAAGCTGGCCAACCCTTCCAGCATGCCGATTTCCACATAGGACCCAACGTCCGTACGCGTGCGTTTCATCAGGGCGGCCAGGATGCCGTTCACGGCCATCAGGCCGGCGGTCTTGTCCGCGATCACCGACGGGGCCAGCGACGGCGTGCCGTCCCGTGCGCCGACCGCCCCCGCATAACCGCTTTGGCCCTGCACAACGTCATCGTATGCGGGCATACCGCCATAGGGACCGTGTTTCCAGTATCCGTGCAACCCGGCATAGACGATCCGCTTGTTACGTACGCGTACATTGTCCGCATCGAATCCCAGCCGAGCGATTTTCTGGGGCCGGATATTGTGCATGAAGACGTCCGCCCCGTCGATCAACCGCCACAGGGCCGACCGATGCACGGCCTGCTTCAGGTCCAGCACCAGGCTGCGCTTGTTGCGGTTGCAGCCCAGGAACAGCGCGCCCATATCCGCATGCCGCTGCGGCCCTACATGCCGTGTCTGATCCCCGCCCGGGGCTTCGATCTTGATCACATCGGCCCCCAGGTCGCCCAGGGTCTGGGCGGCGTAGGGACCGAAGATCACGGTGGTGAGGTCGAGCACCCGGACGCCGCTTAGCGGCAGATCTTCAACAGTCATGATCGATCAGCTCCGTTGGGAGAAGCGCCGCCCGACCAGCCCGGCGGCGATATTGACCTTCTGGATGTCGATTGCGCCCCCGGCGATCCCCCAACCCCAGGCATCGCGCAGTTTCTGCTCCATGGGAAACTGCGTGGAATAGCCGTAGCCGCCCATCAGTTGCATGGCCTTGCCGGTCACCTCGCGCACCATCTCGTTGGCGTAGCATTTGGCGATGGAACTGTCCCCGGCCGACGGCAGGCCGGATTGCGCATTGACCACGGCGCGGTACAGCAGCAGGCGCGCCGCATCCAGCTTCATCTTCATCTCGGCCAAGTGAAGTTGCACCGCCTGAAAGTCGGCGATGGGTTTTCCGAACTGGCTGCGTTCCTGAACGTAGTCCAGCACATAGTCGAAGGCGGACTGGGCGACCGCCAGGCTCATGGTGGTGTTGCCGCAGCGCTCAAGGTCGAACGCGTCCATCAGTTTCTTGAAGCCTCCCACCGGTGCGACGATGTTCTCCGCCGGGACCCGCGCGCCGTCGAAATACATGTCCGCCGTGGGCACGCCGCGGAAGCCCATATGATGCTCGCGCTTGCCGAAGCTCAGGCCCGGTGTGTCCTTCTCCACCAGGATGGCCCCGATTCCCCGCGCCCCCGGTTCATCGGAAAGGCGGCAATAGACCAGATAGGCGTCCGCATGGCCCGCCCCGGAACACCAGCGTTTCCGGCCGTCGATGATCACGCTGCCGCCGTCGGCGACGCCCTTCGTCTTCAGGTCGGTCAAGGCGGTGCCCGCCTGCGGCTCCGACATGGCGACGGCGACGATGGCGTCTCCCTTGCAGACGCGCGGCAGGATACGGTCCTTCAGGGCGTCGCTGCCGAAATGGGCGATGGCCAGGGCCGGCCCGAAGCAGGATTCGAAAATCGGGAAGGCGACGGCGATGGAGATCTTCGCCACCTCTTCCAGGATCAGCACCGCGTCCATATGGCTCAATCCCGCGCCGCCGTAGCCGGGGTCCAGATTGACGCCCAGATACCCCAGTTCGGCGAACTGTTTCATCACGTCCGGCCCGGGCGGTTCGCCGCTCTCCTCAATGGACTTGGCGATGGCTGGCAGTTCGGCTTGGGCGAACCGCCGGGCGGCTTCCTGCAGGGCCGCCTGATCCTCCGTCAGCGTGAAATCCATGTCCTCTCCCCATCTTGCCGGCCTACCACAGTCTCACGTCCTTGCTGTCGCTGGTGGCGTCGTTGTGCGATTTGGATTTCGGCCTTGCGCCCAGTTGCTCCGCCTCCGCCAACAGCCATTCGCGGAAGGCGCGCACCTTGGGCCGGTCGTAATAGTCCGGCGGACAGACGATGTAATAGGCATAGTCGATGGGCAGCGTCAGATCGAAGGGACGCACCAGCAGCCCGGCGTTCAGGGCTTCCTGCGCCAATGTGGAACGGCCCAGCGCCACCCCCTGCCCCTGCACCGCCGCCTGAATGACCAGGGCCGACATGTCGAAATAGGGGCCCAGGGCCGCATCGACCCCTGTTACGCCCGCCGCATTCAGCCATTCGTCCCAGCCCGCCGGGGTCGGCATATCGTCGTGCAGCAGCGTGTGGTATTTCAGATCGTCCGGCGTTTTCAGAGGATGTTCCCCGCTTTCGATCAGGGCCGGGCTGCAGACCGGAAAGATCTCCTCCTCCATGAAGCGCTCGCTCACCAGGTCCGCGTATTTCCCCCGTCCGTAACGGATCGCGACATCGACATCGTCGCGCGCGAAATCGACCAGCCGTTCGCCGGCGGTCAGGCGGACGTCGATCTCCGGATGTTCCTGCCGGAACCGGCTCAGGCGCGGCACCAGCCAGCCCGCCGCCAGACTGGGCAGTGTGCTGACATTCAACGCGCCCGTCGCCTCCACCCGGGCCAGTTTGCTCACCCCCTGGGCGACAAGGTCCAGCGCCTGCCGCACGTTGGGCAGGAAGGTCTGTCCCTCCTCGGTCAGCAACAGGGCCCGGTTCAGGCGCTTGAACAGCTTTACGCCCAGCGCCTCCTCCAGCGATTTGATCTGGTGGCTGACCGCGGCCTGGGTGACGAAAAGTTCCTCCGCCGCCTTGGTGAAACTCATATTGCGGGCCGCCGCCTCGAAGGCGCGGAGCGTGTTCAGCGGGGGCAGGCGCGTCGCCACGGCGGCCTCTTTCCTTAAGCGAAGATTAAATCGGATAAATTTTGTTAATCTGAAACATGAGGATATATCCATTGTGAAGCTTTGGGAAGGGGCCTATTTCTAGATCACTGACACCGACCAAAGCCAAACAATCATAATGGCGACGGCATGAAAAAGGAGTTGTATTATGGCAACCAAAACATTGATCACCGCACCCGTCGGCTTCGAATTTTCGTCTATTTTTAAATCTGTTATCGATACTCTGGTCATCTGGAACGAGCGCTATGCCGAGCGTAGCCGTCTGGCCGAAATGGACTTCCGCATGCTGAACGATATTGGCATGGACTATGCCGACGCGCAGCGGGAGGCCGCCAAACCCTTCTGGCAGGCTTGAGTTAGATTTTTTTGTCGATAAACCTTTTCCCTAGTGGAAAAGGTCGGTGTGAATGACCGCGGCGTTCCCCTGACGCCGCGGTTTTTCTTTATCCGGTTCACGGGGCGCATGGTGCGGCGACGCCACGCCAAGCGGTCTTGCGGACCGGGTGGGCGGTGCGGAAAATGACGCGCATGGCCCGCAATATCGAAATCAAGGCAAGGCTGACGGACCCCGACGCCACGCGCGAACGCGCCCGGGACCTGGCCGATGCGGACGAAGAGACAATCATCCAGCGCGATGTGTTCTTTCACTGCGACAGCGGCCGCCTGAAGCTGCGCCATCTCGGCCCGGCGCACGGACACCTGATTTTCTACCGCCGCGCCGATACCGCCGGCCCGAAGACAAGCACCTACCGCATCTCCGAAACGGACGGCCCCGCCGACCTGGAAGCGGCCCTGGCCGCCGCCTACGGCGTGCGGGCCGTCGTTTCGAAAACCCGCACCCTGTTAATGATGGGCCGCACCCGCATTCATCTCGACCGGGTCGAAGGGCTCGGCGATTTTCTGGAGTTGGAGGTGGTGCTGGAGGAGGGGGAAGACCCCGCCGCCGGCGTTGAAGAGGCGCACGCTCTCATGCACCGGCTCGGCATCGAAGAGGATGCCTTGATCGACTGCGCCTATGTCGATCTGCTGACTAAGCCGGACTGAACCGCAGCAGCATCTTGTTGAAGGCGTTGAAGGGGCCGTAGACCGCGTCGAAATGCGGCTTGAACCGGAACCAGTCGGGTGCGCCCGGCAGGTCCTTGCGGATCTCGTCCAGCGTGCGGACGCCGTCGCATCGCAGCAGGATTTCCTTGGCGCCGGGCGGCAGGGGAAGCTGAAAATCCAGCCCGTCCACTTGCGCCGAGAAGCCGGCCCCCATGGGCATGCCGCGGGCCAGTTCCGGACCCGGCGCGTCGCGCAATACCGGGACGGCCGCCATGGTCGGCTTGGCCACCGTGTCCGCCTCATTCTCCCGGCGAACGCAGTAGACGATGTGCTTCTTCATATTGCCCGCCAGCAGTTCGGCAAAGGCGGCCTTCTCGATGTGGGACAGGCCGCCCAACCGGCCCAGCAGGCCCTTGTCGCGCAGATACAGCGCCGGGTCGTAGCGGCCGGGTTCTATGAAGCTGGCGATGCGCAGCCCCGCCCCGTCGATCTCCCGGGCCAGGTCCGGCACCCGGTAGGCGCGGTCCCGGGAATGCAGCAACAGGTCGAACAGATCCGCGTCGGAAGCCGTATGGTCCGCCATCAGCCCGTTGCGCCGGAACCGGTTGGTGGCGGGCAACTGTTCCAGCAACCGTTTGGCTGTGGCGACCTTCTCCCCGCCCGGGTCCGTTTCCCCCGTCACCGCGCGCAGCATGTCCTGCATGTCGTAGACGCCGGTCCGCCCAAGCTCGCCATAGACCATCAGGCCGATCCCGCCCAACGGTTTCAGGGCGGCGGCCAGGCTTTCGAACCCCGCCTGCGGGTCCGGCAGGTGATGCAGCACGCCGCAGCAATCGATGTAGTCGAAGGGCTCGAAGCCTGAAAGGTCGAGCAGCGAGCGCGTATGGAAGGACATGTTCCCAAGGCCGCGCGCGGCGGCCCGCGCCTCCGCGACCTCGCGGCTGGCCGCCGAGAGGTCCAGATAGACCACCTCCGCCGGGGCGTCGATATCGGCCAGATGCTGAGCCAGCATGATCGCCGCGTCGCCCGTCCCGCCGCCGGCGACCAGGGCGCGGAACGGCTGAGCGAAGTCCCGCTTTCCGGCAAAGATGTAATGGTTGATTTCCGCCAGATGGCTGGGCGAGCCGCTGATCAGGCGGCGTTTCTCATCCGCCGGGTCGCGCGCCGGATAGGGAAATTCCTCGTACTGCTCCTGAACGCGGTCGCTGTTCATGATTTCAAGACGGGGTCAGGACGATCTTGCCCGCCGCCTTCCGGCTTTTCAGCAGGTCGAAGGCGTCGCGCGCGCCGCTGAACGGAAACCGTCCGCCGATATGCGGGGTCAGCTTACCGTCCTCGTACATCCGCAGCAGGTCTTCCATCGACCGGCGGAAGGTTTCCCGGTCCAGCGCCGCATAGGCGCCCCAGTAGAAGCCGATTACATCCACATTCTTCACCAGCAGAATGTTGGCGGGGATTTGCGGCACCTCGCCGCCGGCGAACCCGATGACCAGAATCCGGCCTTCCGGATTGATGCAGCGCAGGGATTGCTTGAAGGCGTCGCCGCCGACCGGATCGAACACCACATCGACGCCGCCGACCAGTTCCTTAACCCGGTCGCGGATGCTCTCCGACCGGTAGTCGATCAGATGATCGGCCCCGGCCCGCCGGGCGACTTCCAGCTTTTCGCCGCCGCCCGCCGTGGCGACCACGGTCGCGCCCATCGCCTTGCCGACCTGAACCGCGGTCAGGCCGACGCCCCCCGCCGCGCCGTGCACCATCAGGACCTCGCCTTCCTTCAGGCGGCCCCGGTGGGACAGGCCCAGATGCGCCGTGCCGTAGGCGATGGGAAAGGCCGCCGCCGCATCGAAGGGCATGGCGTGGGGAATGACGAAACAGTTGGCGTCGCCGGTGACCAGCTCTTCCGCGAACGCGCCGCTGGAAACATGCGCCAGCACCCGGTCGCCGGGGAAAACGCCGTCGGCGGCGCTATCGACTTCCAGGACGGTGCCGGCGGCCTCCATCCCCATGGTGAAGGGGGTCGGGGGCGTCGCCTGGTAGGAACCGTCCATCATCAGCAGATCCGCGAAGTTGAGGCCGGCGGCCTCTACCCGGATGCGAACCTGGCGCGCGCCAAGCGGCCCGGCCTGGATATCCGCCAAGGCCACCGCGTCCGGCCCGTCGAGGGATGTGAGTTGGACGGCCTTCATCGTCTAGAACGCAAGGAACCGGTCGATGGCCTTGATATCGCCGGTATGCAGATTGTTCCGGTTCAGCACCGGCACGGTCAGGAACCGTTTGGCGTCGTCGGCCTCGTCCGGGCCGATGACGCCGATCTTCTCCAGTACGGCGGTCATCATCACCTCGGCCCCGCGGGTCGCGCCGTCGTCGCATTTCAACGCGATGCCGATTCCCATTGCCGGAACCGCCGCGCAGAAGACCCCTTCCGCCCCGGTCTTCAGGAAGACCTTGCCGTGCAGCAGTTCCATCATCTCGGTGCAGTACCGGCCCGTTCCCGCCACCATGAAGGGGTGGGCCAGAACGGCCTTTCGGATCCGCAAGGCGGCGTCCCGGCGGGCGTCCGGCAGATCGTCCGGATTGCCGAACCGGGCGAAGGCATAGGCCAGATTCTCCAGCGGGATCGCCCAGGTCGGCACCGAACAGCCGTCGTAATCCCGGGGCGCCCCGGTCAGATCGCACCCGGTCATCGCTTCCAGAACGCCCAGGATGCGCTGCTGCACCGGATGGGTGACGCCGATATAGCCCTTGGTCGGCGCGCCCAACCGCTTCGCCAGGGCCAGCATGCCGCTGTGCTTGCCGGAACAGTTATTGTGCAACTGGCTGGGCGTCTCGCCGGAGACCGCGAGCGCCCGGGCGCTTTCCTCGTGCGACGGCCAGTGCGGGCCGCATTCCAGGTCCGCCTCGCTCAACCCCAGGCGCGCCAGGATGCCGGCCGCCGCAGAGGCGTGGCGCGGTTCGCCCCCGTGCGACGCGCACATCAGGGAAATCTCTTCGTCCGTCGCCTCGATGGCGTCGGTCGCGCCCGATTCCACATAGGCCAGCGCCTGCAGGGCTTTGATGGCGGAGCGCGGGAAAACCGGCTCCTTCACATCGCCCCAGCCGATTTTCAAGTCGCCCCGGATATCGACCACGGCGACGCTGCCGCGATGCCGGCTTTCGACAATGTTCCCGCGGGTGACCTCTACGGAGACGGGATGTGCCGCGCCGGGGGCGTGGGCTTCGATATCGGGTAGGTCAGGCATGATTTCCTAATGCTGATGTTTCAGGCGGAACTTGCCCCCGGTCGCGGCGGGATGCAAGAAATGCGTCGGGAAAGAGTGTTTGGCCAGGAGACAGGGTTTGCGCGGGTTTTTCGGGATCGGGGTGGAGAGTATCTCCAAGCCCCACAATGTCGGGGCGCTGATGCGGACGGCGCACGCCTTCGGGGCAAGTTTCGTTTTCGCCGTGGCCCCGGCGGTCAATCTGCGCGAACTCAACCGGACCGACACGTCCAAGACCGCCGACCATGTGCCGCTTTACGAATTCGAGTCCATCGAACGGGTGACCCTGCCGCATGGCTGCCGGATGATCGGGGTTGAACTGATGGAGGATGCGGTGGAGCTTCCAAGCTTCCGCCATCCGGAACGCGCCGCCTATATCCTGGGGCCGGAAGCGGGGTCCCTCTCGCCCGAAGCGGTGGCGCGCTGCGATTTCGTGGTGCAGATTCCGACCAAGTTCTGCGTGAATGTCAGCGTCGCCGGCGCGCTTCTGATGTATGACCGCCTGATCAGCCGGGGCCGCCGCCCCGACCGGCCTGTCAGCCCCGGCGGCCCGATAGAGGATTTCAAGGTGCCCGGCCCCACCGGCCACCGGCGCAAGGTGCGCACAAAGGAATAGGATCTGGAATGAAGCGGGTTTGGATCGCGTGTCTGCTGTTCGGTTTCGGCCTGACTTTGGCCGGTCCGGCCCAGGCCCAGGAATTGCCGGGGACGGACCGCGCACCGTTCAAGGCTGAAACCTTCGACGGAACCCTGTCCGTCGCGCTGGGAGAGTTTCCGCCGTCCCGTTTCCTGAAACGTACGGTCACCCGTGGTCCGGGTCTTAAACGGTCCGATGTGACATTGGGCGAACTGACCGGCCGCCTGACGGCGGACGGCGGCGCGCGGTGGGTCTTGCAGGTGGGCGAGATGCCGGGGTTGGAGGTGGCGCGCCTCGGCGAACCCCTTGAAGTGGAGATAACCTTGGCGGGGCCGGGGTTGCTGCGCGACGTCTCGGTTCCGCGGTTTCGGCAGAACCGCGGTCTGCGGGAAGCTTTCCGGAACGCTTTCGGCGCCTATACGCCTGACGGAACCGCGTTCGCGTCCGGCGATCCATACTACGAGGCGACGGCGACGTTTCTGGCGGGCGGTTTGCAGATTCCCATGACGGTCGTTTCCGTAATCGACGGTGTGGTGACGGTGGAGGGGCGCAAAGCGCTGGCCGTTCGCTACGCCGCGACGGGACGGGTCGACGATACGGAGGGCTGGATCGCCCTCTCCGTCTCCGGATTTCACTATATCGATCTCGCCACCTCCGCGATCCGTCGCAGCGCCGAAAACACCGTCACCGAAGGCGTGTCGAACGGGGCGAGCTTCGCTGTCCGGCAGTTCAGCGAAAGCGTCCTGGAATTGCCCGGCGGATCGCCGATCTGATCTCTTTCCCGTAGTTGTGGACCGGCATGCGGGCTACAGTGGCTTGGCTGGGTTGAAGATGCGGACGGGACGGCCGGTTCCGGGAGAAGGCCATGACGCTTGCGAACAAGGACAAGATACGCGCCCTGCTGAAAAGCATCGAAACCGGCGATCCCGCGCCCGTCGCGGTGGTCAATGAAGAAAAGTACATTCAGCACAATCCGCAGACGCAGGAAGGAAGCGAAGGTCTGGCCGCCTTGTTCAAACGGCTTTCCCAAACCTCTCCCCGCGTCAACATCGTGCGCGCCTTCGAGGATGGCGACTTCGTCTTTGCCCATACGGAATATGACTTCTCCCGCCGGAATATCGGCTTCGAGGTGTTCCGGTTCGAGGACGGCCGGGCTGTCGAACATTGGGACAATATTCAACCCAGACAGGGTCCTAATGCATCCGGCCACGGCATGGTGGACGGACCCACCGATGCAACGGATCACGCCTTGACCGGCGCCAACCGCGCCCTGGTCCGCACCTTCGTCGAGACGGTTCTGATGAAGGGAGACCTGGACAGGCTGGACGACTATCTCGACACGGCATCCTTCACGGACCACAGCCCCGGAGTCGCAACGATTGCCGACCTCCGCACCGCTCTTGAGAGCATGGAGGATGGGCGCAGACTTGTGGATTATCGGCATGTCCACCGGGTGTTGGCGGAAGGGAATTTCGTGCTTTCAGTCTGCGAAGGCTATCTTCGGGGGAACCACACCTCCTTCTACGACCTGTTCCGGGTAGCGGACGGAAAGCTGGTGGAACACTGGGATACGACCGAGAAGATCGCCCCGCGCAGCGAATGGAAGAACAACAACGGCAAGTTCTGAGAGCCCGCCGCGGCCAGGATAACCGACAAAACTAAAACCAGGTCGCGAAGATCGGCACCAGGACGGCGGTGGCCAGGCCGTTAAGGCCCATGGCGATGGCGGCGAAGGTGCCGGCCAGCTCGTTAACCTGAAAGGCCCGCGCCGTGCCCATGCCGTGGGCCGTGATGCCGATGGCGAAACCGCGGGCCTGCCAGTCGCCGATCCGCAGAATGGACATCACCGGACGGGCGAAGATGGAGCCCAGAATGCCTGTCAGCATCACCAGAACCGCGGTCAGGGTCGGTATGCCGCCCAGCGTTTCCGAAATCCCCATGGCGATGGGCATGGTCACCGATTTGGGCGCGATGGAGGTGACGATGTCGTCGCTGGCCCCCAGCATCCAGGCAATCGCCATGGCCGATGCGGCGGCGGTGGCCGACCCCGCGATCAGGGCGGCGACCATCGGCGCCAGCACCCGTTTCACCTTGTCGATATGCTGATACAGCGGCACGGCCAGCGCGATGGTGGCGGGCCCCAGCAGGAAATGCACGAACTGCGCCCCGTCGAAATACCGTTCATAGGCCGTGTCCGTCGCGAACAGGACCGCGCCGACGCAGCCCGCGGCGATCAGCACCGGATTGACCAGCGGATGCCCCTTGGCGCGGGTGGACAGCAGGTCGCCGACGACATAGGCCGCCAGCGTCAGGGTCAGCCACAGCAGCGGCTCCTCGCTCAGATAGACCCACAGGTCGAAGGTGGGATCAGGCGTCATCGGGTTGCTCCGCGTCCCGGATGCCCATCAGGCGCTTAACGCCCACGAAAACGGCGGCGGAAACGGCCAGGGTCAGGATCGTGCTGGCGATCAGGGCCGCGGTCACCGCCAGCCATTCGCCGCCCATCCGGTCGATATAGGCGAAGATCCCGGCGGCGGCGGGCACGAACATCAGCGAGAGATGCCGCAGCATGGTCAGGGCCACCGCCTGCAGCGGGGCGGGCAGGGACCGCCGCAGCATCAGCAGGACGAACAAGGCCGCGAAGCCCAGCACCGGCCCCGGAACGGGAAGATCCAGAATTCGGGCCGCGGCCTCGCCGGCCAATTGCAGCGCCAAAATAAAAGCGAGCGCCGCGATCATGCGACGCCCGCCTTTGAGGGAAAATCCGAGGGGCGGTTCGGCCCTACATCTTTACGAACATGTTCAGCAGCCAGCCCGAAGACCCGGTGAATTTCAGCGGCGCGTCGGTTACGGCCAAACATACGCAATCCTCTCCCGCCGCCGCGATCGGCTGATGATCGACATCGCCGTCCGCCAGTTCGACGTCGCCGCGCGCGAACGTGCCGCTTGCGTCGGCAAAAGCACCCTGCAGCACCATGACATATTCGTTGCCGGTATGTGTATGCTGCGGCACGGCGCGGCCTGCTTCAACCTTCAGCATGAAGGCGTGGCTGCCGTCGCCGATCCCGGGCACCGGCGCGACGGAAACCCCGCCGCCTTTCTTTTGCCAGGAAATATCCTGCAAGTCGCATCCGAAATACCGGCGCAGCGGGGACGGCAGGATCTTCCCGGCGACCGTCTTGGACGCCAGCAGCGCCGCGTCGGCATCGTTCGCCGCTTCCGGCAGTTCAAGCCGGGTCATCAGGGCGTCGAACGCGCCTTCCGCCATCGAGACGGGCTCCAGGTCCTCCAGCAGCACCCCGCCCAGCGCTTCAAGCTCGGCCTGACGCGCCCGGCAGTGCGGGCACAGCGTCAGATGGCTGGAAACGAACAGGCTCGCCGCCTCGTCCAGGGCGCCGGACGCATAGTCCATCAGCAACTCATCGCTGAGATGATGTTTCGGTAGCTGGGACGTCAGTTCCCGTGCAGAAACAGCCGTCATCACTCAAACTCCTTCAACTGTTTGCGCATCCGCGCAATCGCCAGCCGCAACCGCGATTTCACCGTGCCGAGCGGTAGTCCCGTTTCTTCGGCGATCTCGCTATGGGCCTTGTCCTGGAAGAACGCCATCCGCAGCATATCCGCCTGTTCCGGCGGCAAAGTCGTTACCGCGGCGCGGATGGCCTCAGACACTTCTCCCTCTTCCACAAAGCGATCCGGCGCGATTTCCGCCTGCGGCACCAAGGCCGGATCTTCCGGGTCCAGTTCGGGGCGGTTCGTCCGGCGGTACGCATCGATCCGCTTGTTCCGGGCGATGGTGAAAATCCACGTCGCCACCGACGCCTGCGACGGATCGAAACTCTCCGCCCGCCGCCATACGGTCGCCATGGCTTCCTGCGCCAGTTCCTCCGCGCTGTCCGCGGGGGACCCGCTGCGCATCAGATACGCCTTCACACGCGGACCGAAATGCGCGAAAAGCGCGGCGAACGCCCGCTTGTCACCGTCCTGGGCAAGCTTCCGCATCAGCGCCCGGTGTTCGTCCGGCGTCGTCGGTTCCACAGTTCGTGCCCCACGGGGTCGCACCGCCGACAGTTTCGCGGAAGCACTCCCCGCATTCGCGTTTACTCTAACGGTCCGGGCAATCGGGGTTCCGATATGCTCCGGCCGCTCCGCTACTACGGTTGCGCCCAACTGTTCCATAGTTGAAGATACGGCGATCCATACCAAATGGATCACGAAAACTCCGCATTGGAACCGGCTGAGTTCATCCATCTATCGTAGGAAAATTCGCACGATGCAAGGCTATGATTTCAGGCTTTTTTTTGTGAAATCCATGGATGCGTCCCGGCGTCCGGGCCGGGCCCTGTTTCTGGCCGCCGTCCTGATCGGGGCGGGGCTGATTTCCGTGACGCCGCATCCGGCCGCCGCGCAGGACCAGGTGCTGGGAAAGTTCAAGGATTGGACGGCGCACAGCTATAGCGAGCCGGACAGCAAGGTCTGTAACATCTGGTCGCGCCCGATCGGCACCAAGCCCGACAATGTCCGGCGCGGCGACATCTATGCTTTCGTGACCCACCGCCCCGGCGTGAACAGCCGGTCGGCGATCAGTTTCCAGATGGGCTATCCCCTGCGGGCGGGAGAGCCGGTTTCCCTGCAAATCGGCAATCGCAAATTCACCCTGTCGGCGGAAGGCGAAGCCGCCTTCGCCGCCGTCAAGGACGAGCCCGCCATTGCGAATGCGATGCGGCGGGGAAACAGGATGGTGGTGCGGGGCGTCTCGACCCGGGGTACGCGGACGACCGACACCTATTCCCTCTCAGGCGTGACGGCGGCCCATAACGCAATCAACAAGGCCTGCCCGGGCTGATAACCGGGCTGATCTGCGCGCCGGTCAGCGGGGCGCAGCGCCGGCGGGACCAAGCCGCCCGGTGCGTCTGTTCCAGGCAAACAGCATGGGCGCCAGAAGCCGGTCATAGACGAAGCCGGCCATCGGTTTGACAACCGGCGCGCCGGCAAGCGCCGCCAGCCAGCCGTAGCGTGGCGTATGCCGCCAGATCAGGATGAAGGCGTCCACGCCGCCATGCAGTGCGCCGTCCCGGTCCACGACATACAGCCGTTTCAGCACATCGTCGCCGGTGATGCCGAACCGCGCCAGAACGGTCTTGTCCGCGCTGCTGTCGACCCAGGCCAGACCCGTGCGCCCGTCTGCCGTAAGGCGTTGATAATGTTCTATCTCCACACGGCACACCGGGCAGGAATGGTTATAGAACGTTGTCAGTTCGGGCTGTTCGGTTTGTCTTTCCATGGGTGTTACATAGGCGGCGGTGCAGCGGAGGGAAGAGACATTTCGTCCCTCTTCAACCCGAATTTCTGCAGACCGATCTGCATTTTCACGGCTCCGATATCGCGGTATTCGCCGTTAGGGTCCTTGGACAGTCGCCCGGCCGCCGGGCGAGATCCAGACACTTGGAAGGAGAATGCACATGCGCATCATCATCTTGTTTGAGGACGACCCCGCCGCCCCCGCCGATCTGCGGCAGAAACACATGGAAGATCATCTTTCTTTCCTGGAAGCGAACGGAAAGACCGTTCATGCCGCCGGTCCCCTTGTCGCGGAGGACGGCGCGCCCGGCGGCGGGCTCTGGATGCTGGATGTGGATGGGTTCGATCAGGCCGACGCCCTGGTCAAGGAAGATCCGTTCTGGCCCACCGGACTTCGGAAATCCGTTCGGATTCTGCGCTGGAACCAGGTTTTTGCGCACGGAAAGCGGCAAATCTGATCGAAGGCCGCCGCACGGACGGAAATTGACACCGGAGGTCGCCCTGTCCCTAATTTCGTAGCCGACAACGGCGCAGAGTCCTTCTGATCAATGCGAACGGATCAAGGCGAAGAATGGCCCATGTCTGAAATGTCCGGACGCTGTTTTTGCGGCGCGTGTACCTGGCGGTCCGCCGGCCCCTTTCTGTGGAGTGCGATCTGCCATTGCGAAGACTGCAGGCGGGCCGCGTCTTCGGATTTCGTTAGCTGGTTCGGCGTTCCCAGATCGGGCGTTTCCTGGGTGGGTCCGCGCACACTGTATAAATCATCGGCGAAGGTAACGCGCAGTTTCTGCGGCCGATGCGGTGCGCCGCTCTCGTTCGAGACGGATGTGTTTCCGGATGAAACGCATCTTTATGCGCCGACCCTGGACCGACCGGAATTGTACCGCCCCACGGCGCACATTTTCTGGTCGGAGCGGGTGCCGTGGCTGGAATTGTCCGATGGGCTCCCCAAACATCCCAAGGGGCTGCAGGACGCTGCGGCCGCCGGCAAGGACATTCTCTAGACGCCGCTGGCGCTACTGACCGGCGGCGTCGGCGGCGAACTCGCGTTCCAGATCTTCCTCCAGTTTCACCAGATCCTCGGGCAGCGGCAGGCCTTCCGCCTTCATCGTGTCCAGGATCTGGCGGATCTTCAGATAGATTTCATGGGCATCGCCCTGCTCGCCCTGCATCTCGTTCATCAGCAGGGAAATCTCGGCCAGCCAGTCGTCAAACGCCATGATGTCCGCCTCCATAAAGCCCGCTTTCAGCGTATCATAGATTTACAGGGACCGTCCCGGACCTATATGACGGGGGTCAATTTCGCAGGATATCAGGCAATGAACAGTTCCGCGGCGGCCGGCGCGAGCGCCCCGGCGGCCCTCCTCTCCGACTTCATGCCGGGCGGCTCCATGGCCGCCAAGGACGATCCGCGCCCGAACCTGATCGGTCTGGACCGGGCGGAGATGCAGGCGCTGTTCGAGGAAATGGGCGAGCCCAAATTCCGCGCCAAGCAGCTCTTCCAATGGATCTACAACCGCGGCGTCACCGAGTTCGACGGCATGACCAACATGTCGAAGACCCTGCGCGCGGACCTGGCCACCAAGTTCCGCATGGATAGGCCCGCCGTCACCATGCATCAGAAGTCGGAGGACGGGACGCAGAAATGGCTGCTGCGCTATGACGACGGGAACGAGGCGGAAACCGTCTATATCCCGGATGAGGACCGCGGCACGCTGTGTGTCTCCAGCCAGGTGGGCTGCACACTGACCTGCAAGTTCTGCCATACCGGCACGCAGAAAATGGTCAGAAATTTAACCCCGCTGGACATCGTCAGTCAGGTCATGCTGGCCCGCGACACGTTGGGCGACTGGACAGTGCCGGCGGACCGGCGGCGGCTGACCAACATCGTCTTCATGGGCATGGGCGAGCCGCTCTACAACACCGACAACGTGATCAAGGCGATCAAACTGATTATGGACGGGGAGGGCGTCTCGCTCTCCAAACGCCGGATCACGCTTTCCACCTCCGGCGTGGTGCCGGAGATCGAGCGGGTCGGGCGCGAGACGGACGTCTTGCTGGCGATTTCGCTGCATGCGGTGAATGACGATCTGCGCAACGAGATCGTGCCGATCAACCGCAAATATCCGCTGAAGGACCTGATGCAGGCGGTGCGGGATTATCCCGGCCTCAGCAACGCGAAGCGGGTGACCTGGGAATATGTCATGCTGAAGGGCGTCAACGACTCGGTCGCCGACGCCAAGGAACTGCTGCGCCTGATCAAGGGCATTCCCAGCAAGATCAACCTGATCCCCTTCAATCCCTGGCCCGGCAGCCCCTACGACTGTTCCAGCGACCAGCAGATCAAGAAGTTCGCCGACGTGATCTGGAACGCCGGCTATTCCGCCCCCATCCGCACCCCGCGTGGCCGCGACATCCTGGCCGCCTGCGGCCAGTTGAAATCCGAAAGCCAACGTATCGGCAAGCGAGAGCGGATGCAGATGGCCGCCGTTCAGGCGGAAAAGGAAGCGGCGGCGGGCCTGACGGTTTAGGCGATTCCCGCGGGCAAGGTTCCGCGACGCCGGGCTTGCAGCAACAGCCGGTCGCGAAACGCCTGGGCGCGCGGCATGGCGTCGTGCAGGAACTGGCCCGGTTCCATCAGCCACAGGCCGGGGACGGTTTTGCTCTTCGCTTCCGACACCAGAACGTCGTTCGGCAGGTGGATAAGCTTGGCGTCCCAACCGGGGTAATAGTGCTGCGCCCGCCGGAAAATATGGGCGATGAACGTCTCTCGGCGGGAAAATCCGTGATAGTCGAAGACCCAATCCGGCCCGGCGGCGACAATATGGTTTCCGGTATACCCTTCCGCCGGTTTGAACCACAGGGCTTGCGCGTCCGCGTTCGGGAAAAGCGTCAGAAAGCTGTAGGCCAGGATGTGACAGGCGCCGCAAGCGAAAAACACCCGGTCCGGCAGCGCCCAGCGCATCTTCATATCTCTTTTGCTATAGTTTGGGGTTCGGGGCGCATACATGCGGGGTTTCATCCTGGACGGTCTGTCTGGAGCGTTAGGGCTGGGACTCGTTATCCGCCCTATCCAGCAGACCGGGAAGTACGCTCATCCGTCCGTGCAATACTCTGGCAATGAAGACGCCGTCCGGTGCGATTGTGTAGAAAATCTCATGATGCCTGTATGAGAAACGCCTGACTCCCGGACCCAGGGTCGCAGCGTCTCGCCCCATCTCCGGGTTTCTGGCCAGCGTTTCCAGACAGTCGATCAGGCCGTCCCGGTAGGTTCTTGCCTGCTGTATGCCGAACCGCGCGATGGTGTAGGCGGCTATACCCGCGACGTCTCTTTCCGCGACTCTGCCTAGGTGAACGTCAGGCATCCTTGGCGGCGTTCAGTGTTTCCGCCTCTGTCCAGATCTCGGCAACCGTCTTCATGCCGGCCCCGCTGTCCAGGCCTTCCCGAACAGCCTGTCTCAAGGCGGCAAGCTTCGTATTCTGCTCCTGGTCCCGTCGAAGCAGGTCCCGGATATACTCGCTATCGTTCGTATAGCCGCCGTCCTCGATCCGGGATTTAATCCAAGTTTCCTGCTGATGGGTCACGGTAATCGTCTTGCGAACTGTTCCCATGCCTTTTCCCATATTCCAAACGATCCATCGGATCATACATTATCATACTATCGATTCGCCGTGGAAGAGTCCGAACGTAAAGCGGCGGTAACCTCCAGAAACCAGTCTCGGAACGCCCGGACCGGGCGGCGGCGCACGATTTCCGGCAGATAGACCAGATAGTATCCGCCGTAGTCCAGTCCGACCTCCGACAGTTTGACGAGACGCCCGGCGGCGACATCGTCGGCCACCAGCTCCGGCGACACCAGCGTGATGCCCTGACCCGCCAGCGCCCCTTCGATGGCCAGCAGGGTGCTCAACGGGTTGGAAGGCGGCAGTTGAACCTCCGGCTGTCCGGCCCGGGTGAACCAGCGGCACCACAGCACGCCGTCATCCTCGTGCAGCAGCCGATGCCGCAGGATCTGCTCGGGCGTCTCGGCATGCGCGAAGCCGGGCACCGCATAGGGATAAACCTGGAATGTGCTGATCATGTCGGAGGCCAGCGGGGCGTCGACGGATTGGCAGTAGCGGATCGCAATATCGCGTTCGAAGCGCGCGATATCCGCCAGGGCCGGTGTGGATTGCAGGCTGACCGCGATCTCCGGATGCTTCTTATAGAAATCGCCAAGCCGCGGCATCAGCCATTTCAGGGCGAAGGTCGGTTCGCAACTGATCGACACGACACCCGAATCCTTGTGCTGCAAGGCGTCGGTCGCCTGGGCGATCCGATCCAGCGCCGGGGTCAGTTGCGCGAGATAGTCCGCGCCGTCCGCTGTCAATTCGACACCGCGCGAGACCGTTCGGAAAAGTTGCACGCCCAACCGTTCCTCCAGCCCCCGGACATGCCGGCTGATTGCCGCGTGCGAAACGTTCAACTCCGCCGCCGCCGCACTGAAGCTGCCGTGGCGGCCGGCGCATTCGAAGGCGCGGACGGCGTTCAGGGGCGGCAGGTTTCGAGGCATGCCTATTTGTGACTTTTTCTTACATATCCGTCAAGATTCAGCGTTTGCGACCGGTCGCATCAAGGGCCAGATTGAGAGCAACGGAAGGAAAGGAGACCTATGATGTCTACTATTGCAAAGCTCACCCCCGTTGCGCCGTTCGCCACCGGAAAGCGTGCCTTTTCCTTGCACGGTTTTCTTGGCCGCTCGGTCGATGCGTTTCGCCGGTTCAAGGCGGAGGAGCGTACCGAACGGCATTTGGCGACGCTGACGCCGCATCTCTTGCGGGATATCGGTCTGTCGGATGCGGAGATCCGCGATCTGCGGCGGCCTGACTCCGCTTTCGACCCGGCGGACGTGAACCGCCGCCGGTTGGGTTAGGGCCGCCCCGCACCATACCGGAGCCGGCCGCCGCGTCAATGCGGCGGTTCGGCTTTCGTGGCCGGCTGGGCCAGCGCGCGTTCGCGATAGGCGACGTAGAGGGCGCTGCCGATGATCAGCGCCGAGCCCGCCCAGGTGATCCACGCCGCGGTTTCCGAGAAAAACCGCCACCCGACCCACGCCACGGACGGCAGGCGCGTATAGTCGAACGGCATGGCCAGCGAAGCGTCCGCCGCCTTG
>JANQIT010000260.1 GCA_028282025.1 Hwanghaeella sp.
CCCGCGCCGCCGCCCCCGCCGCCGGACAATGTACGGCCAAACGCGGTGTTAGTACCGCCTCTTCCACCTCTGCCGGTAAAGCCGTTTCCGCCGTCGTCACCACCGGTCCCATTTCTGCCCGCAGATCTGTTGCCGCCGGTGCCTCCTGAACCCCCGTCGCCGCCAGCGGCCGCGTTTGCGCCACCGTTGCCGGAATCGCCACCTTGCGTGCCGCCAAAACCTTGTCCACCACTCGTTGACGTTCCGCCCCGGTTACCTCGATCGCCCTCAGCGCCGGCGCTGCCGCTTTTTCCACGGCCGAACTCAAGGCCGGCGCCGCGGCCGCCCGCACCACCGGCGCCGCCCGAACCACCGTCGCCGCCCGTACCGCCAGCGCCGCCCGTACCGCCGGCGCCGCCACCCGCATTACCGGCCTTCACATTCACATCGGTGTTAATGACCGTCATATTATTGCGCGAACGGATAATCAGCGGGGCGTTGCCGATAACGTTAATCGTATCGGAATTCATATCGACGCTGTCGAACGTGAAGACGCGAGCCCCGTTTTCCATCGTGACCGTCGGGCTGCCGAGAAAGCTGGAGTTGCCGTTGCCGATATCGAACGTCCCGGTTGACGTATCGAAAGTCACAGTTCCCGCCTGGGCGGAAAGCGCAAAACAGGAAACGGACGCAACCAGAAAAAACCGTCGGAACATCATGCGGAACAAACTCCTTCGCTGGCGACAAGTCGCCCCAAATCTCTCAACGTCATTGATTACTTTTCGCCACAGATCTACTGCCGGTATCTATATACCGCAGATCTTTTCAACCGTGCGGAGGTAGTTTAGCAATCACTGATGACTTGATCCGGATGAAGTTTCCACATTGTCCGAGTTTTTTTCTCTTTTTTGGGTTTTGGATGAAAAATGAACATCACGCCGACCGACGCGGTCCTAATCAACGCACTACAGGAGAATGCACGAACAGGGCTGGAGACGCTCGCGGACCTGACCGGCCTCTCGACAGCGACGGTTCAGCGGCGGCTGAAGCGGATGAAGGACAGCGGAATTATCGAGCGGGAAGTCGCCTTGATAGACCCCGCAAGCGTCGGCCAGTCCATGACTTTCATTATCATGGTAGAGCTTGAGCGCGAGCGGCTTGGCCATATCGAGGATTTTACCAAACGAGTCACGACAGACCCGCAGGTTCAACAGTGCTACTACATCACCGGGGAGGCGGATTTCTGCCTGGTCTGCACCGCGCGCGACATGGATGATTTCGAAGCCCTGACGCATCGCCTGTTCTTCGATGATGTGAATGTCCGGCGCTTTCGCACATCTGTCGTAATGAGCAGAAAGAAAGCAGGCCTTACAGTCGCGGTCGAACCAGTACAGCCATAGAATAATTCGGTCCGGCTTGCCCCTACGGACCGGGAGCAAAGAAAAACCCCCGCCGAACAATCGGCGGGGGCTTGTTCCGAACTCTTCTACCGGCGCTTAAAGCGCGGCGATGATCGCTTCGGCGGAGGAGACCTCGAACGCGCCGGCCTCTTCCACGGCGAGGTGGGACACCACGCCATCATCGGCGATGATTGCGAAGCGCTGACCGCGCATGCCAAGGCCCGCGCCGACAAGATCCAATTCCAGACCCAGCGCCTTCGTATAGGTGCCACTGCCGTCGGCCAGCATGGTAACCTTACCGTCCACGCCCTGATCATTAGCCCAAGCGCCCATGACGAAAGCGTCGTTCACGGACAGGCAAGCGACTTCGTCGACGCCCTTGGACTTCAGATCGTCGATCTTCTGAACGAAACCGGGCAGATGCTTAGCCGAGCAGGTCGGCGTGAATGCGCCGGGCACGGAGAAAATTACGACTTTACGGCCCGACAGCATGGTGCCCAGGTCCACATCTTCCGGTCCGCCCGCGCCCATCGTCTTCAGACCCTCGGTCGGCAATTTGTCGCCTACATTGATCATAGCTAGATCCCTCTCCCACTGAGTTTATGAGATCGCAGTACGCAGGACGCGCACTGCAGGTGATTCGTCTACGCGGCGCACACTACGCCGCTGCCGCGGTTTATGTATAGCGTTTCCGAAAGGTTTCCAGTCTTTTTACCGGCGGGCCAGGGCGCTGCCGACCCCGGCTGTGTCAAAGGCCGCCAGAACATCGGCTTCCGTCAGGATCTCCGGCAAGGGAACGCCCTGCTCCGCGCCCGGTCCATAGACGACGTTGAACGGAATGCCGTAACGGCCATAACCGGCCAGGAAATCGGAAATCGCCTGATCGGGACGGGTCCAGTCCGCCCGCATGGCCACGACCGCTTCCACGTTCAACAGCTCGGCCACCTCTCCCACTTCCAGAACGCGCTTCTTGTTGAACTGACAGGTGATGCACCAGTCCGCGGTGACATCGACGAATACGACCTTGCCGTCTGCCACATGCCGCGCGATCGCCGCCCTGTCGAAGGGCGTCCATTCGGTTGCAAGGGTCTGTACGCCCGCCGTCGCCTGGGGCGCCGGGCCGCGATAGATCGGTGTAATCACCGCCGCGATACCAAGGGCCACAGACACCGGCAGTGCGACCCGGCCCAACTTCGAGCCCTCCAGACGCCGTATGGCCGGCAGAACCGCCGCCAGGACGGCCAGAGCGCCGACAGCAGCCGTCGTCTCTACCCCCACCGAGACGGCCAGGACGGACGCCAGCCAGAGCGCTGTCGCCGCAAGAGCAAGGCCCAAAACCCATTTCAGCTTGATCATCCAGGGACCCGGGCGCGGCAACGCTGTCGCCATGCCGGGGAAGGCCGCCACCGTCAGGTAAGGAATAGCTAGACCGAATCCCAACGCGGCGAAAACCAGCGCGATTTCAGCCGGACCGCGGCTCAACGCGAAACCCACGGCGGTGCCCAGGAACGGCGCGGAACAGGGGGTGGCCAGCAACGCGGCGAAAGCGCCGGTCAGGAAATGGCCGGCAACGCCCTTACGACTGCCCGCCCGTTCCCCGGCATCCGCGACGAAGCGCGGCAAGGCGAATTCGAAAATACCCGCCATGTTCGCCGCGAACAGCGTCAGAATAACGACCATGAAGGCCAGGAACGCGGGCTGTTGGAACTGAATCCCCCAACCGATCGTTCCGCCGGCCAGTTTCAGCCCGGCCAACCCCGCGGCCAGCAAGAGGAACATGCTGACGATGCCTGCACTGGCGGCCAGAAAGCCCAGGCGGACGTCGGATTTCCTGCCGCCGCCATGGCTGACCACCGACATCAATTTGATTGACAGGACCGGCAGAACGCACGGCATCAGATTCAAAATCAATCCTCCCAGCACCGCCAGCAGCAGAATGCCGAGCAGCCCGGCGCTCGCCGCTTGGGCGTCCGCCGGCCCGCCGGCCGCCTCTACCGGACCGATAGAGGGTGTCACCGCCGACTCGATGGCGCGCGCGCCATCGACCACCGTCAGGGTCAGCGGCGCGCCGTCCAGCGCCGCAAGTTGAACCCCGCCGCCGCGGGCCGACAGTGTCGCGCTCATACCGTCTTCCGACAGCGTGACTTCAGGTTTGCCGAAAAACAGCCCCTCGGCCCCTTCGACATAAAGATCCGGCGCCTGCATCGGCTCGGTTCCGGCCAGCGCCACCTGAAGCACCAGATTTTCCTTGTCGCCGTCGACCGATGCGGCGGTTACCGACAAGCCCGCCGCTTCCGGCGGACCCGGGACCTGCGACGCGAACCGGCCAATAGCGTGCGTTTTCTGCGAAGGGGTCGCCGCGCCCTCCGGCAGGTCGATGGCGACATCCGCTTGCCCCGGAATGCAGATATCGCTGCAGACCAGATAGTCGACCCGCGCCGCCAACGTCACCGGCTCACCCGGTACCTGCGCCCGCACGGTCAGCGGAAAAATCACCTCCTCCGCATATCCGTATGTTTGCAGCCCGAAAATCTGAAAGCGGGTCGGCGCCGGCCAGTCCATCTCTACCCCGGCCACATTGGACGATTTCGACCAATCGGGCTTGGGTGGGAAACCAGCGTCGCCGGGCGAACGCCAATAGATCTTCCAGCCCGGCTGCATCTGAAATTCCAGGCCGAGCTGCAAGTCCTCCCGGTCGCCGACCGCATTGACGGCGGAAACCAGACGCACGGACGAATGGTCCGTATCGGCCCAGGGCCCGGTCTTGGCCTGCAATCCGGTCGCAAAAAAACCGCATAGCAGAAGCCCCAGCAGTACCCGCACCATGGAACCAGAATCTGTCAAACCCAATCGCACCACAAGAGCCACCCAAACCAGACGAACCGGATCAACCTGAACAAATCGCTTGCGCCGGTAACGCAAACCACTTCTAACCTAGGATCTCCGGGCGAAAAATGCAGCCGGTCTTTCACCGCAATCCGGTCACCAGCCGTCACTTATTTGTGCGGTAAAGCCGTTTGCATTCACTCCAAACCACCGAAGTCCGGCCCTCGTCCCGCCGGGCGGGGACCTTAGCGCCGGCGATCCGGCACACCGGCACGGATCGCCGGCCTGTCAGCGGTTCAGAATGAATACAAACCGCCCTGGGGGACGGGGACGGGTGCTACTGGCCTCTGAAGAGAAATTCCTGGTACACTGACAGTGATTTAGTCGTTGCGAAGGCCGCCATGTTGCGAGAACGCCACTTTTCCGGATATCTGAGCGGCCAGTTGCTGGTCGCCATGCCGTCGATGACCGACCCCCGGTTCGAACGCAGCGTGATTTATCTGTGTATCCACAACGAAGACGGCGCGATGGGGCTTGTTTTGAACAAGCTGATGGATTCGCTCACCTTTGGGGAACTGCTGGAACAGTTGAACATCAATGCCCAGCGCGGCGAGGAACACCTGCGCATCCATTTCGGCGGGCCGGTCGAAACCGGCCGCGGATTCGTGCTGCATTCGGCGGATTATTCCGGCGAAGGCACCGTGATGATGGAACAGGGCGTCGGCCTGACCGCCACCATCGACATTTTGCGCGACATCGCCGAGGGAAACGGCCCGCGGGAAAGCATGCTGGCGTTGGGCTATGCAGGCTGGGGCCCAGGCCAACTGGACGACGAAATCCACCAGAACGCCTGGCTGAACGTCCCGGCGGACGACGAGTTGGTGTTCGACGATTTGCTGGAAAGCAAATGGGAACGTGCGATCGCCAAGCTTGGCATCGACCTCAGCCTGCTTTCCGGCGACGCGGGCCACGCCTGACGCGGGTCACACCCAAGGCGGGCTATCCGCTTTGCAGACCGCACATCCGCCGGCCCCGAAGCGCCGGCAAAACCGAACGCCCCCATAGCGCTTAAGTCTGAATGGCGATGATCGGGCGCGGATCGGTTCGCAGGATGGCGAAAGTCTCGTGATCCTGCCATTTGCCCGCGATGCACAGATATTCGCGCGCCTGCCCTTCGTGCCGGAACCCGCATTTCTCCAGCAGTCCCCGGCTTGGTGCGTTGTTCAGCAGGCAGGCCGCCTCTACCCGGTGCAAGTCCAGACTGTTGAAGGCGAAATCCAGACACAGCAACAAACCTTCGAACATATAACCCCGGCGCTTATGCGGCGCGCCGATCCAATAGCCGACAGTCGCGGACTGAATGACGCCGCGCCGGACGTTCGCAATCGTGATGCCGCCCAGCAGGTCGTCGGTTTCGCGGTCGAAGATGAAAAACCCGTAGGTGGATTCCGACTGCCATTCGTTCTGCATGCGGCGCAGACGGCGGCGGAACGCCACCGGCGTCAGGGCGTCGTGCGGCCAGGCGGGCTCGTAAGGTTCCAGGAACGCGCGGCTGTCCCGGCGCAGCGCCAGCCAGACCCGCTGATCGGCGATCTGCGGGGGGCGGATATAGACGCGCGGGCCGGTCAACCGGACGGCGGCGCTTCTGGGCCGGAACAGTTGAAGCATGACTGTAAGGAAATCAGGCGGCCAGCCTGTCGGCAATAGTCTCGTAGGACGCCAGGTGAGAGATCGGACCGAGCGCCGCCAGCGTGAGCGGCCCGGAGAAGACTTTCCGCGCCAGATCCCGCAGGTCGCGGGCGGTCAGCGCGTCGATGCGGGCGATCTGTTCCTCCACCGTTACCGGACGGCCCAACAGCAGGATCTGATTGGCCAATTGTTCCGCCCGGGACGACGTGCTCTCAAGCGCCATCACGGTGCTGGACTTCAACTGAGCCTTGGCGCGGGCGATCTCCACCTCGTCCAGACTGTCCGGCAGGCGCATAATCTCGTCGCAGATGACCGGAACAAGCTCCGCGGTCTCCCGCTCGCCGGTCCCGGCGTAGATTCCGAACAGACCGCTGTCGGAATAGGCAGACGCGAAGGAATACACGGAATAAACAAGGCCCCGCTTCTCCCGCACTTCCTGAAACAGGCGGGATGACATGCCGCCGCCGAAAAGCACGGACAGCAAGGCGGCCGCGTAATGCTCCTCCCGGTCGATGCCGACGCCCGGAAATCCGAACAGCAGATGCACCTGTTCGCTGTCCCGGCGTTCCGCGTAACGTCCGCCGGTATAACGCGCCGACGGCCGGTTTTGGGGACCGCCCGCGGGAAGCGCGCCGAAGGACCGTTCCGCCAGGTCCACCAACCGGTCATGTTCGATCTTGCCCGACGCGGCCAGCACCATGTTCCCCGCCCGGTACCCTTCCGCCATGAAATCGACGAGGTGCGACCGGCTCATCCCGCCGACCGTCGCCGGGCTGCCCAGCGTCGGCAGGCCCATCGCCTGTCCGGCGAAGGCGGCTTCCTGGAAATGATCGTAGATCACGTCGTCCGGCGTGTCGTGCGCCTGCCCGATCTCCTGCAGGATGACAGACCGTTCGCGGTCCATCTCCTCTGCATCGAAGCTTGGATGCTGCAGAATATCGGCCAGGATATCCACACCCAGCGCGGCGTCTTCCTTCAACAGCTTGACGAAATAGGCGGTGCTTTCGCGGCTGGTATAGGCGTTGATATGCCCGCCGACATTCTCGATCTCCTCAGCGATCTGAAGGGCGCTGCGCCGCTCCGTCCCCTTGAAGGCCATATGTTCCAGGAAATGCGCGACACCGTTGTTCGTCTGTGTTTCAGACCGGGTTCCGGTTCCCACCCAGACCCCGATGGAAACCGATTCCACGCTGTCGACCGGGTCCGTAACGACGCGCAGGCCGTTGGCGAGCGTAGTAACGGAAACAGTCACGCAGCCGCCCCCTTTCCGCCCGCCCGCTCCCGGACGAACTGCTGAACGGCCTGAAGCCCCGGCCCCAGCACATCGAACCGTTCCGAACGTTCGAACAGATCGGCCATGTGGGCCGGCAGGCCCGGCCGCACCCCGGTCGCCTTTTCAACCGCGTCCGGGAACTTGGCGGGATGGGCGCAGGCGAGGCAAACCAGCGGCGCCGACGGATCGCGGCGCGCCTGCATGCCGGCGACCACCCCGATCGCCGTATGCGGGTCGATCAAC
>JANQIT010000272.1 GCA_028282025.1 Hwanghaeella sp.
GATCGGCGGACTACTGTCCGGCCGGACTGCCGTCATACCGGGCCTCTCCGTGACGGATACCGTCAAACGGGTGCGCGCGGATGGTGTGATAGAAGATACAATCGACAGGACGCCCCTGCGCCGTGTCCAGACGCCCCAGGGGTTCGCTTTCGAAGCGCTGTGGGCTGCGCATCGCACCCAGGCGGGCGTCGAATTGACCGATGACGCCGCCGTCATGGAGGCGGCGGGATATGAGGTGCATGTTGTGGAAGGCGATCCCGGGAACATAAAGATCACCAGCCAAGAAGACTTCGATGTCGCCGAAGCCCGTTTGGCGGGCGCGCGCGTATCGAGGACCGGATTCGGCTTCGACGTGCACAGGTTCGAGGAGGGGACGTCGGTCATGCTATGCGGGATCGACATTCCGCATAGCGCGAAACTGGCCGGCCATTCGGATGCGGATGTCGGACTGCACGCCTTAACGGACGCCCTATTGGGCGCAATCGCGGAAGGCGATATCGGCGACCATTTCCCCCCCAGCGACCCGCAATGGCGCGGCGCGCCTTCCGACCGGTTCCTGGCGCATGCGGCCGAACTGGTCCGGCGCAAGCGCGGCGCGATAGAGCATGTCGATGTCACCCTGATTTGCGAGAGGCCGAAGATCGGTCCGCACCGGGCGGCGATGCGGGCGCGGATCGCGGAGATCCTGGCGATCCCGGAGGCTTGCGTCAGCGTCAAGGCCACCACCACGGAGCGGCTGGGATTCACCGGGCGGGGCGAAGGAATCGCGGCCCAGGCCGTCGCAACGGTCAGCCTGTGACCGCCGCCGCGAACAGATGACGGCGCGCCCTTCCCTTCGTGACCCCGCCGTGCTGCTGGCCACCTGGTTCGGCGCAGGCTATCTGCGGCCTGCGCCGGGCACCTGGGGGACGGCCGCCGCCCTGCCCGTCGGCTGGTTCCTGATGACATACGCCGGGGCGATGGCCTTACTGGCGGCGGGGGTCGCGACCTTTCTGGTCGGGATCTGGGCTGCGAACGGATTCGACCGGCTGTCCGGCGGCCACGATTCCAGCGAAATCGTCATCGACGAAGCCGCGGGCCTGTTCCTGACCTTGGGATTGATCGGCTTGTTCCTGCCCTTGAATCCGGTCGCGCTTGGCTTTGGTTTCCTGTTGTTTAGGCTGTTCGATATCCTGAAACCCTTCCCCATCCGGCAGGCGGACGCGTCGATTCCGGGTGGGGTGGGCGTTATGATCGATGACGCGCTTGCCGCCATATACGCCGCGGCGGTTTACTGTATCGGCGCACGATTGATCGAAGGATGGGCATCCTGACCATGACGACACTGCCATCGGATCTTCTGGAATTGGCCGACCGGGTGCTTCGGACCTATGGCGACAGAGATTTGACGGTCGCAACAGCCGAGTCCTGTACCGGCGGGCTTATCGCTGCGACCCTGACGGCGATTGCAGGCTCTTCCAAGGTCGTGGAACGCGGTTTCGTAACCTATACAAACGAGGCGAAGAGCGACTTGCTGGGGGTAGACCCGGCGCTGTTTCCGAAAGTCGGCGCGGTCAGCCGCGAGGTTGCGGCGGCAATGGCCGAAGGCGCGTTGAGCCACGCGCCGGTGGATGCCGCCGTTTCGGTAACCGGCGTGGCCGGCCCGGGTCAGTCGGAAAAGAAGCCGGCAGGACTTGTCTATGTCGGGCTGTGCCGGCGCGGCGACGCCCCTTCCGTCCAAGAGTTCCGGTTCGATGGCGACCGTGATTCCGTTCGGCATCAGACGGTTGCCGAAGCCCTGAAGGCCCTACTGCGCCTGGTCGAACAAATCTGACGTCTGCGGTTCCTCCGTCGCGGCGGTCTCGTAGAGCCGGACGAGATCCCGGAAGGGATGTCCCTCGCGTTCCGCAATGGGGGCGAGTTTACCGCCCCAATCGTCGGCCACGGAGAAGAATTGCTTCGGATGCTCCAACTGTCGCGATGGATAGGCGTGCAAAAGCTGAATCGCCTCGTCCAGGCGCAGCACCGTCGTGTCCTCTGTGACCCGATCGATGAAGTACAAGGCGTCGCGGTGCTTCAAGGAGGCGGCGAGCAGAATACCCGCCACTTCGGCGACCCGTGGGCTGGTTTCCGTCGTGAAATCGACCTGGTCGAACAATAAGGACCGCCCCGCCCCATCGACCAAAAAGCAAAGCCTTCTTGCGTCGCCCATACCGGCGCCCGCGCTTCTGACATAGGCGGTGATTCTTTGCACGGAAATCAATGCGTTGGGGGCGAAACATTCCAAAACGCGTTGACTGCCGAAATAGGTGTCCAGCGCGTTGGGCCGGGCGTAGCGCACCAAGGCGACGGTTTCCCGGACGCCGTCCTCGTCGATTTCCACGCCAGCGGTGTGCAGCGCGGTTTCAATGGCTTTCAGGGTGCTGGCGCGTGGGTCGCCGATCCCGCGTTCGATATTGTTCAGCGTGGCCAGGGATACTCCGGCCGCTTTGGCGAGGTCGCTTTGCTTGATATTCAACAGCGCGCGTCCTGCTCTAATCTGCGCACTGCTGATCACCTGCTGCGGTCCTTCATGTCCTGGAAAGATGCGGATCGAATATCAGGAAATAGGTTTTATGCCTAGTGTTCTGTGTAGCATGCCGGTTTGTTTCGGTGCCGTGATCTAGGTTTTGTATGCTCAGGGCGGTTCGATGCTAGATCGTGAGTCTCGATTTGCCGGCGAAACTTTCTCGGGCAGGTACTCAATGATTGAAACTACAAATGAAGTTATAAATCTTCGGAGTGCCGCTGCGCCTCGGAATACAATGCGTCCGCCCGTGTCTCAAAGGCGGACACCATTTTTCTGACGGCTTCGGTGAAGACGACCCCGATCAAGGTTTCCAGTATTCGGGAGCGGAATTCGAAGTCGACCTTGAAATCCACCAGACACCCGCCCTCCTCCGCTGTGAATTTCCAGCGGTTGTCCAGATGCTTGAACGGTCCCTTCTCATAATCCACATCAATGAAAAGGCCCGGCCTGTCCAGTTGAACGCGGCTGGTAAAACGTTCGCTTATACCTTTGAAGCCAATCACCAAGTCGGCAATCAGCAAAGTCTCACTGCGGCTGCGGATACGGGCGGCGGTGCACCAGGGCAGGAATTCCGGGTACGACCCGACATCGGCAACAAGGTCGAACAACTGCTCCGGCCTGTAGGGTAAGTGCCGAGTTTCCGCATGACGCGGCATGGAAGACCCCTTACGCGCTGTTTCGGTCGTTTGCGGCTGGGGCTATTCCGCCGCCAGCTTTTCCTGACGGGCTGCGCGCAGGCGCTCGAAATCATCGCCGGCGTGATAGGAGGACCGGGTCAGTGGGGAACTGGAGACCATCAAAAAGCCCTTGCCCCGTGCCATGGTGGCGTAGCTGTCGAACTCTTCAGGGGTGACGAACCGGTCGATGGGCGCGTGTTTGGGAGTCGGCTGCAGGTATTGCCCGATGGTCAGGAAATCGACATCCGCGGCGCGCAGATCGTCCATCACTTGGGAGACTTCCTCCCGCGTTTCGCCCAATCCGACCATGATGCCGGATTTGGTGAACATGGCGGGATCAACGTCCTTGACCCGTTGCAGCAAAGCCAGCGACGTGAAGTAGCGCGCACCGGGACGGATCGTCGGATACAGCCGCGGCACGGTTTCCAGATTGTGGTTGAAAACGTCCGGCTTCGCATGAACCACCACATCGATGGCGCCGGGCTTCTGTTTAAAATCGGGGGTCAGGATTTCCACCGTCGTGCCGGGCGAACGTTCATAAACAGCTGTGATCACCTGCGCGAAATGATCCGCGCCGCCATCCTCCAGGTCGTCGCGGTCTACCGACGTGATCACCACATGTTTCAGGCCCAGTTTTTCAACCGCCGCTGCAACATTGTACGGTTCCAAGGCGTCCAGCGCGTTGGGCTTGCCGGTCGTGACGTTGCAGAAGGCGCAGGCGCGGGTGCAGATTTCCCCCATGATCATCATGGTGGCGTGGCGTTTGGACCAGCATTCGCCGATATTCGGGCAAGCCGCTTCTTCGCAGACCGTGGTCAGGCTGTGATCGCGGACGATGTCGCGGGTTTCGCGGTATTCTTTACTGACGGGCGCTTTGACGCGAATCCATGCCGGCTTGCGCTGGATGGGGCTATCCGGCCGGTTGCGCTTCTCGGGATGGCGGTACTTCGCTTCTTCAACGGGCTGTGTCATGTCGTCTTGTCCATCGGCGCCCTGAAACGGGCAAGGCGCTAAACCCGGTTTCGTATGGTCAGGCGGCTGAACCCCTGGCCTTTACGCTTCAGATCCCGGCTGACGCTTTCCGCGATCGCGTGCAGCTCCGTGGGGTCGTGGCCCGGGTCGGCCGGGTCCAAGGGAACATCGGTCACAACCACCACCACATGTTCCCAGCCGTCCGCCGACCAACTCAATTCGCGCTCAATACGCACCACGCCCGGATGCAGGATCTCCGCAAAACGTCTGGATGTGCTTTCAGCCGGTTTTTCCAACGTCCTGAAACTCCGCTCGGTACCGTTACTCTGGAGTTCCTCTTAAATGGAAAACCGCCAAAAGGAAAACCTGCCTTGCAGCCTACATGTGGATCACGCGTCCATAGGCATCAAGGACCGACTCGTGCATCATCTCGCTCAGGGTCGGGTGCGGGAAGACCGCGTGCATCAACTCTTCTTCCGTGGTTTCCAGAGTCTTGCTGATCGAGTAGCCCTGAATCAGTTCGGTAACTTCCGCGCCGATCATGTGTGCACCCAGCAACTCGCCCGTCTTGGCGTCGAACACGGTCTTGATCAGGCCCTCCGGTTCGCCCAGCGCAATCGCCTTGCCGTTGCCGACGAAGCTGAACCGGCCGACCTTTACATCATGGCCCGCATCCTTGGCCGCCTGTTCGGTCATGCCGACGGACGCGACTTGAGGATGGCAATAGGTACAGCCCGGAATGCGCCCTGTATCCAGCGGATGCACGACCTTCAGACCGGCGATTTTCTCAACGCAGATGACGCCTTCATGTTCGGCCTTGTGGGCCAGCCAGGGCGGCCCGGCCAGGTCCCCGATGGCGTAGACGCCAGGTTCGCCGGTCTCGCACCATTCGTTGATTTCGACATGGGTGCGGTCGACCTTCACCTTGGTGCCTTCCAGGCCGATATTCTCCACATTGCCGACGATGCCGACGGCGCTGATAAGTCTCTCGGCGGTGATTTCCTGAACCTTGCCGCCCTTGTCGATTGTCGCCGTAACCGAGTTGGCGCCCTTCTTCAGGCTTTTCACCGAAGCCCCGGTGATGATGGTCATGCCCTGTTTCTTGAACGCCTTTTCAGCAAGCTTCGAGATTTCCGCATCCTCGACCGGCAGCACCCGGTCCATCACCTCGACGACGGTGACGTCCGCGCCCATGGTCCGGTAGAAGCTGGCGAATTCGATCCCGATGGCCCCCGACCCGACGACGATCAGCGACTTCGGCATCTCAGTGGGCACCATGGCCTCGCGATAGGACCAGACCAGTTTCTTGTCGATCTCCAGGCCCGGCAGTTCGCGCGCCCGCGCCCCGGTCGCCAGAATGACGTTCTTGGCCGTCAGTTCGGCAAAGACCTTGCCGTCTTTTTCCACCGTCACCTTGCGCGCACCCGCGCCGCCGCCGGCCAGCTTGCCCCAGCCGTCGAAGACAGGGACCTTGTTTTTCTTCAGCAGGTGCCCGACGCCGCCGTTCAACTGTTTGGAAACCGCCCGGCTGCGCGCCACCACCTTCTCCAGGTCGAAACCGACCTTGTCCGCCGACAGGCCATAGGCGTCCGCGTGGTTCATGTAGTGATAGATTTCCGCGCTGCGTAGCAGGGCCTTGGTCGGGATACAGCCCCAGTTCAGGCAGATGCCGCCAAGATGGTTCGCCTCGACAACGGCGGTTTTCAAGCCAAGCTGCGCCGCCCGGATCGCGGTCACATACCCGCCGGGCCCTGCGCCGATGATCACCAAGTCAAAGGATTGCTTGTCCATTTTCTGTCTCCTGGCAGCCGCGCGTCGGTTCCGTTCCGGTTAGAGCATCAAGGCGAGCGGATCTTCCAGCAGGCCCTTCAGTTCCTTCATGAGTTTGGCGCCCGCCGCGCCGTCGATGCAGCGGTGATCGACCGCTAGGCTGATCGTCATCACGGTCGCGATGGCCACCGCCCCATCTTTCACCACGGCGCGCTGCTCGCCCGCGCCGACGGACAGAATTCCGCCCTGCGGCGCGTTGATGATCGAACTGAAGGACTTCACCCCGAACATGCCGAGGTTGGAGATTGAGAAGGTGCCGCCTTGATACTCCTCCGGCGCCAGCTTGCCGTCCCGCGCCTTGCCGGCCAATTCCTTCGACTCCTTGGAAATCGTGGCCAGGCCCTTGGCGGCGCAGTTCTTGATGATCGGGGTGATCAAGCCGCCGTCGATGGCCACAGCCATCGCCATATCGACCTGATCGAACTTCAGGATGTCGGTTTCCGTATAGGCGACATTGCATTCCGGCACACGGGTCAGCGCCAAGGCGGTCGCCTTGATGACCATGTCATTGACCGAAATCTTATAATCCGCCCCTTCCCGACCGTTCAGTTGCTTGCGCATGGCCAGCAGCGCGTCGATCTCAACATCCGCCTGGATATTGAAGTGCGGTACGTCTCGGGCGGATTCGGTCAGGCGGCGCGCAATCGTCTTGCGCATGTTGCTGTTCGGGACCGCGGTATATTCCGGCAGCAGCTTAAAGATCGGATCGTCCTTGGAGAGGACGCCCGCCTCCGCCGCCGCGGCTTTCGGCGCGGGTGCGGGAGCAGCTGCTGCTGGGGCGGCCGTTGGGGCGGCTGCCGCGGCGCCGCCGGATGCGATTGCCGCTTCCACATCCGCTTTCACGACACGGCCATGCGGACCCGTTCCGCCGATGGCCGCGATATCCAGACCGGCATCCGCCGCGATCCTGCGGGCCAGCGGACTGGCGAATACACGCGCTCCCGCCGGTGCGCTGCTGGGCGCAGCGGGGGCGGGCGACGGGGCCGCAGCAGGCGCGGGCGCAGCCGGTGCGGCGGACGCTGCTGCTGCTGCTTCCGCCGGGGCCGGCGCGGCGGCTGGGGCCGCACCGCCCGATTTCGCCGCTTCCGCCGGGTCTTCGCCCTCTTCCGCCAGAATGGCGATGGGGGCGTTCACGGCGACGGCTTCCGTACCATCCGGAACCAGGATTTTCGCTATCACGCCTTCATCGACCGCTTCGACCTCCATGGTCGCCTTGTCGGTCTCGATCTCGGCCAGCACATCGCCGGAGGAGACTTCGTCGCCTTCTTTCACCAGCCATTTCGCCAAGGTGCCCTCGGTCATTGTCGGCGACAAAGCGGGCATCAGGATATCGATTGCCATTGTCTTTCTCTCCCTGGCCGCGGCGCGCGCCGCGGCGATGAGGTTTGTCCTTGGTGTCCTAGCCCCGGTAGCAGGCGGCCTTGGCCGCTTCCACGATGTCTTCAGGCTGCGGCAAGGCGAGCTTTTCCAGGTTGGCGGCATAGGGCAGCGGCACATCCTTGCCGCAGACCCGCATCACCGGCGCGTCGAGCCAGTCGAAAGCCTGTTCCATCATCAGTGCGGCCATTTCCGAGCCTATTCCGGCGAAGGGCCAGCCTTCTTCGACCGACACCAGACGGTTGGTCTTCTTGACGGAATTGACGATGGTTTCGGTATCGAGCGGACGGATCGTGCGGAGGTCGATAACCTCGGCGCTGACACCCTGCTCGGCCAGCGCGTCAGCGGCCTCGACGGCTTTTCCGACCATGATCGAGAAGGCGACGATGGTGACGTCGCTGCCCTGGCGCACGACCTTGGCCTTGCCGATGGGCACGGTCCAATCGTCGGTGTCCGGCACGTCGAAGCTCTGTCCGTACAGGATCTCGTTTTCCAGGAAAATAACCGGGTTCGGGTCGCGGATTGCGGACTTCAGCAGCCCCTTCGCATCGGCAGCGGTATAGGGCGAAACGACCTTCAGGCCCGGACAATGCGCATACCAGCTTGCGTAACACTGGCTGTGTTGCGCAGCGACGCGGGCGGCTGCGCCGTTCGGCCCGCGGAAGACAATCGGGCATCCCATCTGACCGCCGGACATATAGAGCGTCTTGGCGGCGGAGTTGATGATATGGTCGATTGCCTGCATGGCGAAGTTGAAGGTCATGAATTCGATGACCGGCTTCAGGTTCATGAAGGCCGCGCCAACGCCGAGCCCCGCGAAACCGTGCTCCGTGATCGGCGTATCGACGACGCGTTGCGCGCCGAACTCGTCCAACAATCCCTGGGTCACCTTGTATGCGCCCTGGTATTCGGCGACTTCCTCGCCCATGACGAAGACGTCCGCGTCAGCGCGCATTTCCTCGGCCATGGCGTCGCGCAGGGCCTCCCGCACGGTGAGCGATTTCACCGCGCCGGTCCATTCCGGTTCCGCTTCGACGACCGGGACGGCCGCCACGGCGGGGACCGGGGCGTCCGCCGCAGCGGCCGGCGCTTCGGCTTGGGGCGCTTCGGCGGCCGGCGCCGGTGCGGGGGACGCATCGATGGCGGAGGCGTCTTCCCCCTCCTCCAGCAGCACGGCGATCGGCGTGTTCACCGCGACGCCTTCGCTGCCTTCATCGACCAGGATTTTCCCAATCGTGCCTTCATCGACCGCTTCCACTTCCATGGTCGCCTTGTCGGTCTCGATCTCGGCCAGGACATCGCCGGAGGCGACCGTATCGCCTTCCTTGACCAGCCATTTGGCGAGGTTGCCTTCGGTCATCGTCGGCGACAGGGCCGGCATAAGAACCTGAATGGGCATATGGATCCTCCCTAAACTGCAACTTTGTTGCGGCCAATGCGTTGCGCACCGGCCGGGACGCGCCGCGCATGGGCGCGTTCTCGGTTCGTTAAGCGTCGACCAGAATGTCGGTCCAGAGTTCGGACGGGTCCGGTTCCGGGCTGGTCTGAGAGAAGTCGGCAGAGTCCGCGACGATGGCCTTGATGTCCTTGTCGACCGCCTTCAGGTCTTCTTCGCTGGCATAGCCGCCGTCCAGCAGGATCTTCCGAACATTCTCAATCGGATCGTGCTGCTGCCGCATCTCGTTGACTTCGTCCTTGGTGCGGTACTTCGCCGGGTCGGACATGGAGTGGCCGCGATAGCGGTAGGTTTTCATTTCCAGGATGTACGGCCCCTTGCCTGCGCGGCAATGTTCGATGGCTTCCCTGGCCGCGTCGCGCACCGCTACGACATCCATGCCATCCACTTCACGGCCCGGAATACCGTAAGCAAGACCGCGGTCGTGCAGGCGCTGACCGCTGGCGGAATGCCGGTCGGCGGAGGTGCCCATGGCGTACTGGTTGTTCTCGATCACGAAAATGACCGGAAGGTCCCACAGCGCGGCCATGTTGAAGCTTTCGTAAACCTGGCCCTGGTTCATCGCCCCGTCGCCGACATAGGCGAAGGACACGCGCTTTTCACCGCGATACTTGTAGGCAAACGCCACGCCGGTGCCGATTGGGACCTGTGCGCCGACAATCCCATGTCCGCCGAAGAAGTTCTTCTCCTTCGAGAACATGTGCATCGATCCGCCCTTGCCCTTCGAGTAACCCCCGATACGGCCCGTCAGCTCGGCCATCACGCCGCGCGGGTCCATGCCGCAGGCCAGCATGTGACCGTGATCGCGGTAGCTGGTGATTACGCCGTCATCGCCGGTCGCCTCGCCCTGAATGCCGGTCACCACCGCTTCCTGACCGATATAGAGGTGGCAGAAACCGCCGATCAGCCCCATCCCGTAAAGCTGGCCCGCCTTCTCCTCGAAGCGGCGGATCAACAGCATCATCCGGTAATCTTCTTTAAGCTGATCGACGTTGATATTGGCGCGTTTTGCGGCGGCGCCCTTCTTAGCGGCAGACTTTTTAGCCGCCTTCGTCTTGGACGGGGCCTTGGCCATGATTTCTCCCTCTCGTTGGCGATTGCGGTTCACGTTTCAGCGTGCCGACAACCCGACCGCGTCCCACGTCACAAAATTGCTTTCGATCAGTTCGTGCGGCCTGTTAACCGTGATCAGTACTGGCTTATGCGGAATTTTTCAAGGAAAGGTCGCAGTAAAAACCGCGATCAATGAACTGCCGGCATTGGTGTCGACAGCATAACATCCTGAAATACATGACAAAAAAAGCTATAAACTTTATGTCACCGAAAGGGGATTTAACTCACCGATCAGGTGTGAGTACCATCAGGTCGTCGGGATGCAGTAGATTAAAAGTACCGCGAACCCGTTCGTCGAGAAGATCCAAATCCAGGTTGTTCGAGCGGAGCAGGCCCGCCCTGCGCTCCACCGTCAGACGTTGCGTCCGCAATTCATCCAGGGTAGCTTCGGCCCGTTCAACTTCTTGGCTCAACCGGGCAAAGGCCAAAAGCCCCCGGTCCCCCTGAACCGTGTGGTAGGAGAAATAGGCGAGCACGCAAGCCCCCACGACTGGGAATACGACTTGCCTGGAACGCCGGCGCAATTCGTCCAAGATGAACATGGCGCTATACAAGCCACGAACGCGGAATCGCGTCAATGGGCAATATATTCAGTGTATTACTCCATTTTCCCAGTGTCTGGAAAAACGCGGCAGAAACTTCCTAGCTGGCTGTCCGTTCCTCGGCGCGACCGTTCTCCGTTTCCGCTTTCTGGGTGATTTCGACCCGCTTTTCGGGGGATTCTTCATTTTCCAGGCCCAATGGCAGGCTGAAGGTGGCAATGGTGCCGCCGCCATCGCGCGGAAGAAGGCCAATGCCGCTGCCATGCTTACTGGCAAGTGTTTGCGCCAAGGCAAGCCCCAGGCCGGCCCCTGCCGCCTCGCCATTAGCCACGAACGAATCCTGGTGAAGCCTCTCGAATGGCCTTAACAGGCGGGCCACTTCCGATTGTGGGATGCCGGGTCCGCGATCCTGGATTTCAATCCGCACCCGCGACGGCCCCTCCGGTATGCAACGAATTTCGACGGCGGAGTTGCGCGGCGCGTACTTCACGGCGTTCCCGATCAGGTTCGTCATGATCTGCCGGACCGCGCGCTGATCCGCCAGAACCTTGATGTCCATGGTTTGGTCCAGAACAAGTTTAACACCCATCGCATTGGCGTCCGCGGAGGTCATGCGCAGCGCATCGACGATCAACTCGTTCAACGGTAAGGATTCAATGGTCAACGAGACCTGATCGGCCTCATGCTTGGCGAAATCCAACAGATCGTTGACCAGGTTCAACAGATGGTCGCCGCTTTCGTTGATGTAGTTGGCGTATTCCTGGTAACGGCTGTTGCCGAGCTCTCCGAACAACTGGTCTTTCAAGACATCGGAAAACCCGATAATCGCGTTCAGCGGCGTTCTCAATTCATGGCTTACATTCGCCAACAAACGGGCCTTCGAACGATTGGCCGCGTCGGCGTCGGTCAGGGCTTTGCGGTATTGGTCTTTGACGCGCTCCGCCCGGACGTTTTGGACGTAGACCATCCCGAACAAGACAAACAGCCCGATAACCGAAAGGGCAACGGACAGGTAAAGCACGAGCAATAAATTGTTCCAGTAGGAAAGGCGCATGTTGCCCGGTAATGTCTGAACAGCGTCGAAGACAACCTCCGCCAATCGGGAGGACGCACCGTCCATCACATCGCGGATCCGGGCCAAGGCCGCCGCGTCGCCGCGACCAGCGCTGCGGAGGATCGGCTCCAAAGCTTTGACTTGGCGTTCGGCCACTTTGATCTTCGCTTCCAACCCCTCGATCCCGAGAAGGTCGCGTGCTTCCGTCCCGGAATAAAGCAACGGTATCCGGCTCAACAGGATGTTGAAGCGCAGAAGGAGCGTATCCCTGTCGACCTGCCGGTCGCCGGCGAAGAAACGTTCCGCCGCGATCGTGAAACGCTGCGATTCGTGGTTGGCTTGTACGGCCATCCATTGCGAGGTGGTCTGGGATCGGGCGATTTCCTGCCGGCGATTGCTGGTATCGTAGGCGAAATAAAGCAGCGCCAAGAAGATGGAAGTTACCATCACCAAAGCCAGCGGCATGTATGCTTGGCCAATCTTTGTGAGACGCTGCAACACGACGCTATTCCAATACTTCCAGCGCGTTCAGTTGCCACACCATCCGCTGCCGGACTTCCATCGAAATTTTTGTGGGGTCGCCGCTGATCGGATAGATGATCCAGATGGGGCCCTTGTCTCGGACCGGCATCTCTTCGCCGTCCCTGCGCAACGCCACCATGACCTGATACTCTTCCAGATCGGACAGTGGGATATCAGCCCGGTAGTCGTTCAGCGCCTTAGCCCGAATTGTTTTTCCGTAGGCGCCGACCGCGTTGAGCAAGACCCGGAGGGGAACGCCGGAGAACCGAGCGGTTCCCGATATCCAGGGATTGGCTGTCTCGATATGCTCAACGCCCAGCGCTTCGAGCCCCGAAAGATCGAAGTGGACGGGGGTGTCCTTGTCGCCTTCCGCGATCGCGCCGGACACAGTCAGGATGACTTTACCGCGTGGCGGTTGCAGGCCGCTTGCCGACGCACTTGCGCAGAACAGCAGTAAGATGATCGAAACCGTCAACCGACGCAGGCCGCTTAAAGTCTTCCCGCACGCAAGGCTATTGTCGTTCCGCATTGCCTTCCCCACGCAAATACCGACCCCTTTCGCCGCCGTTTGAGCGATTTGGGATTGGCGAACGGACTTTAAACCTATCCGTTAGGCAGAGCATACTCCAGATTACAAGGGTATGGTCAAACCCGAAAAGCGCCCTTGCCAGCGTAACGCGCAGCCGGCCCAAGGTCTTCTTCTATACGCAGCAATTGATTGTATTTCGCCAATCTGTCGGACCGGCTCAGCGAGCCCGTTTTGATTTGACCGCAATTGGTTGCGACCGCCAGATCGGCAATCGTGGAATCCTCAGTTTCTCCGCTTCGGTGCGACATGACCGCCGCGAATCCGGCCCGATGCGCCATTTCGACGGTCTCCAGAGTCTCGGTCAGCGTGCCGATCTGGTTGACCTTTACCAGGATTGCATTGGCGCTGCCCTTCTCAATGCCTTCCGAAAGGCGCGCCGCGTTGGTCACGAACAGGTCGTCGCCCACCAACTGTACGCTGCTGCCGATCCGATCCGTCAGGGCTTTCCAGCCTTCCCAATCGTCTTCGGCCATGCCGTCTTCAATCGACTTGATCGGATAATCGGCCACCAATTTGGCGAGATAGTCGACATGCCCTTCCGCGTCGAGGTCCAGTCCCTCGCCCTTCAGCACGTAGCGGCCATCCTTGAAATACTCGGTCGAGGCGCAGTCTAGCGCCAGGACCACATCGTCGCCCAGCGAAAGGCCCGCATCGCCCACCGCGCCGGAGATAAAGTCCAACGCCTCGCGGGCGGACCCCAGGTTCGGCGCGAATCCGCCCTCGTCGCCCACATTCGTGTTGTGGCCCGCCTTCTTCAACCGCCCTTTCAGGGCATGGAAGACCTCGGCGCCCATCCGGATCGACTCGCCCATGCTCTCCGCCGCAACGGGCATGATCATGAATTCCTGGATATCGATAGGGTTGTCCGCGTGCTCGCCGCCGTTGACGATATTCATCATCGGCACCGGCAAGGTCTTTGCGAAGGCACCGCCGACATAACGGTAAAGCGGCAAGCCGGCGGAATTCGCGGCCGCTTTCGCGACCGCCAGGGATACGCCCAGAATCGCGTTTGCGCCCAAGCTGGACTTGTTGTCCGTCCCGTCCAGTTCGATCATCAGATGGTCGATTTTGACCTGCTCTTCCGCTTCCAACCCGGTCAGAAGATCAAAGATCTCTCCATTAACGGCGTCGACGGCCTGCTGTACGCCCTTGCCCAGGTAACGCGGCCCGCCGTCCCGCAGTTCATGCGCTTCATGAGCGCCGGTGGAGGCCCCGCTGGGCACCGCGGCCCGGCCGAAGGAACCATCTTCCAGATGAACATCGACCTCAACGGTCGGGTTCCCCCGGCTGTCCAGGATTTCACGGGCGAAGACGTCGACAATGGCGGTCATTGGAGCGTTCCCTATCTGAGAGAAGTATGAGTGCGAATGTTGACTAAGCGCTCAGGCGCGGCCGTGCAAGAGCGCGTGTAGCCTGAGCTATTATGAACGTGTCACCGTGTGCCCGATTGCCTCGCGCATTGGCCGGATACGGAATCACGGATCGCTTGCATTGCGCGTATAGCGAGTTGCATCATCGCAAAGATCGAATTCATCGACTCTCGTGCATCTCTTGTAGTGCCGAGGGAAATTTACGGAGACGATAAGCCTACAAGGTGAGTATGCCACCGATGCCCAAGTCCGCCGTTACAAGATTTTCCCGGGCGCTATCGATCGGCGCATTGCTTATGACTCCATTGGTTTCCTTCAGTGCTTCGGTAGACGCGAAACCGCGCGCCCCAATCGCGGAGTTTGTCGGGACCGGCGGTGCGATGGCGTTGTGTGCAGAAGGAACCCGCATTCTGATTCCACTCGATAAGACAATTGAGGGCGTGTATCGGGGAACTGCGGAAGTCCGGGAAAATGCGCTGTTCGACCTCTCCATTGAAATCGACGCGGAGAACCGAGTTACTGCACGGATGAATGTCATCGCGTTGCAGAATGCTGCTTTAGGCTCAGGCCCCGTGATACGCGAGAAGGGTGAAACCGAGTGGTACTATGGCGATTTGTCCATGCGTGGCGTAGCCGAAGGGGCTTCCTGCACCGGCAGAATTAGTGTGTTTATACCGGCGATCCTGACGACGCCGGCTCCGCCAAAGCAATTGGGGCGTACCGGTTCGACCGCGAATGAGCGCGATGGCTGGCGCTTGGCGTCCGCAATTGACACGCCGCAGGCGTATCTCGATTTTCTGCTGAAATATCCCAACGGGTCGTTTTCCAGCCGCGCCCACGCGGCGTTTGAACGTGCCGGCGGCCTGAAATCCGCCCTTGAAGGGGCGAGTGGAACATTCATACCAACCGGGAAAGCTGCGCCGAAGGGCGAGATTCCGGGTGAACGTCATCCGGAACCCGAACAGCAACTTGCAGCTACACGACCGGCCCCGATAGAGGCGCAAACTGAAACCGCGATCACGCCGCAGACGCCGCCGTTCATGACAAAGATCTTACGCGCTTGGTCGTTGACCGCGCGTATCGACAAGGCATCCGTCGGGATGGGCGTCCAACTATGCAGAACCGGGATGGGGTTGAAAGGCGCCATTATTCAGGTTGGTGACAATGTCAGCGGGCAGATACTGGATGAAGACAGTGTGGAATATTCAATCCGGGGTACGGTCAAAGGCACTGCCGTAACCTTCATTCACGTAAATCAGATCAGGTTTCATGGGTCGCTTCGCGGGCAGCAGGGAAGCGGTAAGATTTTTCCGCTCAGCACTTGGGCTGGAAGCTGCCACGGAACATTCGATCTGAAGATCATCAATCCGCAAACCATTCCTGAAAGCACACGTCTAGCGTTGCTGGCGCCGTTCGAACGGCAGGGAGAAGACGCGACCCAAGGCCCAAGAGCGGAAGACCCCTGATCTTCTACCGGGTCAGAGGATGCGGTTACTCCGCCGCGGTCCGCAGGGCGGGCTTTGCAACCTCGTCGAAGGCTTTCAGTGTCGCCAACAGATCGCGAAGGTCTTTCAGAGGCACCATGTTCGGGCCGTCGGACGGTGCGCTATCCGGGTCCTGATGCGTTTCCATGAAGACGGCGGCGACCCCGACGGCGATTGCCGCGCGCGCCAGGACAGGCACAAATTCCCGCTGTCCGCCGGAAGAGCCCCCCTGCCCGCCCGGCTGCTGGACCGAGTGGGTTGCGTCGAAGACGACCGGCTTGCCGGTCTGTTCTGCCATGATCGGCAAGCCGCGGAAATCCGTGACCAGCGTGTTGTAGCCGAAGCTTGCGCCGCGTTCGGTAACCAGCACGTTGGGATTGCCGCTGTCTTCCACTTTCTTGACGACATGCTTCATGTCCCAGGGCGCCAGGAACTGACCCTTCTTGACGTTGACGGTCCGCCCGGTCTTCGCGGCGGCGACAAGCAGATCGGTTTGCCGGCAGAGGAAGGCCGGGATCTGTAGCACGTCCACGGCTTCCGCCACCGGGGCGCACTGATCCGCCGCATGTACATCCGTCAGGACGGGGCAACCGTGTGTCTCCCGAACCTCCGCGAAGACGTCCAGCGCGGCCGAAAGGCCGACGCCGCGGCCGCCGCTCAACGAGGTCCGGTTCGCCTTGTCGAAGGAGGATTTGTAGATGAAGCCGATGCCCAGATCGTCGGCGATCTTCTTGATCCCCGCTGACATCTCCAAAGCGTGCGCACGGCTCTCCATCGCGCACGGACCGGCGATCAGAACGAACGGCAAGTCGTTTCCGAAGACGACGTCCCCGACTGCGACATGTTGGGTCTTCAAGCTCATAATCCTAATTCCTGCTACCGGCCCGCCGGGCCGATGGCCCTTCTAAACCAACCGCGATTGCTCGACCGCCGCCTTAACGAAACTAGCGAACAGCGGATGCGGGTCAAACGGTTTGGATTTCAGTTCCGGATGATACTGAACCCCGATGAACCAGGGGTGATCGGGCAGTTCGACGATTTCCGGCAACTCGCCGTCGGGCGACAGGCCGGAGAAGATCATTCCCGCTTTCTCCAGCCGGTCCTTGTAGGCCACGTTCACCTCGTACCGGTGCCGGTGGCGTTCCCAGATATCCTCGGCTTCGCTATAGACTTCGGCGACCTTGCTGCCCTGCTTCAGTTTGGCGTGGTAAGCGCCCAGGCGCATTGTGCCGCCCATGTCGCTGTCGATACCGCGCTTCTCCAACTGGTTGCCCTTCATCCATTCGGTCAGCAGGCCGACGACAGGCTCGCTCGTGGGGCCGAATTCGGAGGAATTCGCCTCCGCGATCCCGGCCATGTTCCGGGCGGCTTCGATGACCGCCATCTGCATGCCGAAACAGATGCCGAAATACGGCACCTTGCGCTCGCGGGCGAATTGGACGGCTTCGATTTTGCCCTCCGCCCCGCGCTCGCCGAAGCCGCCGGGCACGAGAATACCGTGCACACCGTCCAGGTAGGGAACCGGATCCTCGGATTCGAAGATTTCCGATTCGATCCACTTCAGATTGACCTTCACATTGTTGGCGATGCCACCATGGGCCAACGCTTCGTTGAGGGACTTATACGCATCGATCAGGACGGTGTATTTGCCGACGACGGCAATCGTCACCGCGCCCCCTTCCGGTTCGCGCACGCGGGCGACGATATCCGTCCAGCGCTTCAGATCGACGTCGCCTTCCTCATCCTCGCCGAGCAGCCGGAAGAAGCGCAGAACCTCGTTGTCCAACCCTTCCTGATGATAGGTATTCGGCACGTCGTAGATCGTATCGACGTCCAGTGCCGAGACGACCCGGCTTTCCTTGACGTTGCAGAACAGCGCGATCTTGCGTTTTTCATTCTGCGGGATTTCCCGGTCCGCCCGGCAGAGCAGAATGTCCGGCTGAATCCCGACTGACAGCAGTTCCTTTACCGAGTGCTGCGTCGGTTTGGTTTTCAATTCGCCTGCGGCCCCGATCCAGGGCAGCAGGGTGCAATGCACGAAGCATGACCGTTCGCGCCCAAGCTCGTTGCGCAACTGCCGGATCGCCTCCAGGAACGGCAACCCCTCGATATCCCCGACCGTGCCGCCGATCTCGCAGAGGACAAAATCTTCGTCCGTTATGTCGCTCAGCACGAAATCGCGGATCGCGTCGGTCACATGCGGAATGACCTGCACGGTGCCGCCCAGATAATCCCCGCGCCGTTCCTTGGCGATAACATCGGAATAAATCCGCCCGGTGGTTACATTGTCGCTCTGCCGTGCGGCCACGCCGGTGAAGCGCTCATAATGGCCGAGATCCAGGTCCGTCTCCGCCCCGTCGTCGGTGACGTAGCATTCGCCGTGCTGGTACGGGCTCATGGTGCCCGGGTCGACATTCAGATACGGGTCCAGCTTGCGCAGGCGGACCTTGTAGCCGCGCGCCTGCAGCAGCGCGCCCATCGCCGCCGACGCCAGTCCTTTTCCAAGCGAGGAGACCACGCCGCCCGTAATGAAGATAAATCGTGCTGACATGGACCTGAACACTACCCAAGTTTCAGCAAACGGCTAACCAAAAATTCGCCGTGCCGCGGCCGAGGCCAAAGGTTTTCAATTTGAAGGGCGGCGGATCGAAGGAATCCGCCGGTTCTCGCGACGGACGTCGCCTATTCCGTTTGCGGCACCAGAGGCTGGCTGTCCACCGCCGCGGGCGCTTCCTGCGCCGCCGGGGCCGAATCGAGGATCGATCCGCCCGAGCGACCGCCACCGGCCAGGATGGCCAACATCAGGCTGGTGAACATGAAACAGATGGCCAGAATGGCTGTCGTCCGGGTCAGGGCGTTCGCTGCGCCGCGGGCGCTGAACATGCCCCCCATGCCGCCACCGCCGCCGCCGCCACCGCCGCCGATACCCAGCGCGCCGCCTTCGCTGCGCTGCATCAGAACGACGGCGACCAAGCCGATCGCCAGAAACAGGTGGATGATGAGGACAATGGTTTCCATGATGGCCGTCTTTTCACTGCAAAAGCATGTCACGTCATAAGCGCAGGTCCGGTGCGAACCGCCGGATGCGAGCGCGTTCTATAGGAAGCCCGGGGACTTGACCAGACGCGATTTCCGAATTCGCACGGCGCGATCTCCGCGCCGTCTCTTACATAAGCGCGTCCGCGGCGTCCGCAATGGCCAGGAAGTCCTCGGCCTTCAGGCTCGCGCCCCCAATCAACCCGCCGTCGACGTCTTCCTGACACAGCAGATCCGGCGCATTGCCGGGCTTCATCGATCCGCCGTACAGAATGCGGGCGTTTTGCAGGCCGGAACCGCCGAAGCTTTGGGCCAACTCGGATCGGATATGGGCGTGCACCTCCTGCGCCTGTTCGGGGATCGCCGTGCGCCCCGTGCCGATTGCCCAGACCGGTTCATAGGCCACGACCGTATTCTCCGGCGTCGCCGCCGCCGGGATCGAACCGCGAAGTTGGGTGGAGATGACGGACAAGGTCTCGCCGGCGTCGCGCTGCGCTTCGGTCTCTCCGACGCAGACGATGGCGATCAGCCCGGCGGCATGCGCGGCCGCTGTCTTCCCCTGGACGGCCGCATCGTCCTCGGCGTGATCGGCGCGGCGCTCCGAATGTCCAAGGATCACATACCGGCACCCGGCGTCCGCCAGCATGGCCGCGCTGATATCGCCGGTATGCGCGCCGGAGGCTGCGGGGTGACAATCCTGACCGCCGACAGCCACGCCGGAACCAGCGACGGCATCCGCGGCCGCCTTCGTCAAGGTCGCGGGCGGACAGATCAGAAGATCCGCCTTGCGCCCCTTGCCGCCGGCCGCGACTGCCCTGGCCAGCGAGAGACCGTCTGAGGATTGTCCGTTCATCTTCCAGTTTCCGGCGATCAGAAACCCCCGTGCATGCGCCATTGTCAGTACCCTCGGCTGTTTGCGTTCCCCTGTTTCGGGAGCGATGCAGATAGCATGCGTTCAATCCCCGGGCCAAGGGGTCCGATCCGCAGGGGATTCTCGGTAAATGGCTGCTTGAAGCGGGCCGGGCGGACTTTTATGCTCCGCGGCCTTCGAACCTTGAAAGCCGCAGTGGCCGGGTTCATCTGAACATTACCTGAACCAAGACGTCCCGGGAGTAGCAGGCATGCTCGCCTCGATGCGAAAATCCGCCACATCGATCTACGCCAAGATCTTCATTTTCGGCGCCCTCATCATCAGTTTCGGCGCTTGGGGGTTGGCCGACTACACCGGCGGCGTCAGCCAGGTGGGCACCACGGCGGCCTATGTCGGGGATGAGGAAATCTCGGTCCGCCGCCTGAGCCAACTTTATCGGGAGCAATTGCGGCAGGCCAATCTGCAAGCCATCGAACCGGAACAGGCCCAGGCGCTGGGGCTGGGCAATCAGGCCCTGGAGGGGTTGATTTCGGAAAGCCTGGTTAATCAGGAAGCGGTGGGGCTGGGCCTGACCGCGCCGGATAATGTGGTCATCGCCGAGATTCAGGGAAACCCCGCTTTCCGGGACAGCTTCGGCCAGTTCAGCCGGGCGCAGTACGAAGGCTTCCTGCAGTTTTCCGGCATGACCGAAGCGGTCTATGTGGCCAGCCTGCGCCGCGAAATCGCCCGGCGGCAGTTGCTGGAGGCGATGGTCTCCGGCGCGGGGACGCCTTCCTCCGTATCGAAACGCCTTTATGTCTGGCGGAATGAAACGCGCAGCGCCGATCTGCTGACCATTCCGGTCAGCGAAACGCTGGATGTCGGAACGCCTGACGACGCCGCGCTGAGCGCTTACTACGACGCCAACAATGAAAGGTTCCGGAACCCGGAATTCCGGGGCGCCAGCTATATCTATCTCAGCGCCGGGGATTTGCAGTCGGAGGTTCAGGTCTCGGAAGAACAGATCGCCGACGCCTATCAGGCCCGGATCGCGGAGTTTACGGTCGCGGAACGCCGAACGGTTCGCCAGATGCTGTTGGACGACGAGGAAACCGCCCGCGCTGCCGTCGAACGCGTGCGCGGCGGCGAGGATTTCCTGGAGGTAGCGGCGGATGTCGCCGGGGCGGATGCGGATTCCGTCGAACTGGGATCGTTGACACGGGACGAACTGCCGGATGGGACGGGCGCCAATGCCGCGTTCACGTTGAATGCGGGGGAAGTGTCCGAGCCGCAGGAGGGCATCTTCGGCTGGTTCGTGCTGCAGGTGACCGAGATCCAGGCCGGCAGCCGGCAGCCCTTGAGCGAAGTTCGCGATACCGTCCGCGCCGGCATCGCGGCGGATGAAGCTATTGAGGTCGTCTACAGGCTGTCTACCGATCTGGACGATCAGCTTGGCGGGGGGGCAACCCTGGAAGAAGCCGCTGCCGCCTTGAATCTGGAAACCAAGAAAGTGGCAGGCGTATCGCGCTCCGGCCGGACGCCGGCGGGCGAGCAGGCGGAACTCCCCTCCCCCGCGATCTTCCTGCGGACGCTGTACGAAACCGATCCAGGGATCGACAGCCTGCTGATCGAAACCGACCGGGATGGGTATTTCGTGCTTCGCACCGACAGCGTGACCGAAAGCGTTATTCCGCCCCTGGACGAGATCCGCGACCGGGTTGTCGCGGCGTGGCAGCGGGAAGAACGATTCAACCGCACCGTCGCCGAGGCCGAAGCCGTCAAAGCCCGGATCGAAAGCGGCGCAAGCGTGGAAGAGGTCGCCGAACTGAATGGCTACGAACGGACGGAAGCGGCCGGGATGACCCGTGACAATACAGGCGGCGTGCGCATTCCGGGCGATCTGCAGCAATCCCTGTTCAGTGGGCAGGAAGGCGATGTGTTCATAGCCCGGACCGGGGGCGGCTATATGATCGCGTCCCTGACGACGGTGAATAAGGTGAATGAACTGGAATCGGGCGCGGCTGACGGTATCAACGCGCTGGGCCGTTCCCTGGCTGCCGGTCTGGGCACGGATATGCTGGCCCAGCTTCGCGCTTCCCTGGAAGAGGATTTCAGCATCACCATCGACCAGGAAGTCGTCGATACGCTCTACTTCCCGGTCGCCGGTCACAGCGGCATGTAGCGGCCCTCGACGAAAGCTTCTGAGTTATGCAACTGCTTCCAGATCCGGACGATTTCGGAACCCGTTACGCTGCCGAGACGCCCCAGGTTGTCTGGACCCGCGTCGTCGCCGACCTGGAGACCCCTGTTTCTGCCTATATGAAGCTGGCGGCGGGGAAACCGAATTCCTTTCTGCTGGAATCCGTTGAGGGCGGTGCGATCCGGGGCCGGTACTCCTTTATCGGCGTGCGGCCCGATCTGATCTGGCGCTGTCATGGCGACAAGGCGGAGTTGAATGCGCGCGCCCTTGAATCGCCGGACCGGTTCGAGCCGGAAACCCTCCCCGCTCTCGATTCCCTACGGGCCTTGCTGGACCGCTCCCGGATCGATCTGCCGGAAGATCTGCCGCCGATGGCCGCCGGCCTGTTCGGCTATATGAGTTACGATACGGTGCGATTCGCCGAACGTATTCCGGATGAAAATCCAAGCACCCTGGAGACCCCGGACGGCGTCTATATCCGCCCGACGGTGATGGCGGTGTTCGATACCGTGGAGGATGTCATCACCATCGTGACCCCGGTGCGGCCCAATGCGGCGGTGCCGGCGTTCGACGCCTACGACGCCGCCGTGGCGCGGTTGGATGCGGCCTGTTCGGCCCTGGAACGCTCCGTCCCGCTGACAGGCGGACGGCGGGCGACCGCCGACGACATCCGGGAGCCCACCTCCAACATGTCGCCGGAAGAGTATAAGGGGATGGTCGACCGGGCGAAGCAGTACATCCGGGACGGCGATATCTTCCAGGTCGTCTTGAGCCAGCGGTTTCAAACGCCCTTTGCCCTGCCTCCCTTTTCGCTCTATCGGGCCTTACGGCGGACCAACCCCTCTCCTTTCCTTTTCTTCCTGGATTTCGGTGGGTTCGGCAGCGGCGATTTCTCCATCGTCGGATCCAGCCCGGAAATCCTGGTGCGCCTGCGCGACGGGCGCGTAACGATCCGCCCGATTGCGGGGACCCGCCCGCGCGGCGCGAACAAGGCAGAGGATAAGGCGAACGAAGAAAGCCTGATCAACGATCCGAAGGAGCTGGCGGAGCATCTGATGCTGCTGGATCTGGGCCGGAACGATGTCGGGCGGGTCGCCAAGATCGGCAGCGTTCAGGTGACCGACCGGAACATCGTTGAATACTACAGTCATGTGATGCATATCGTTTCGAACGTCGAAGGCGAAGCGCGCGACGGCATCGATGCGTTGACGGCGCTGATGGCGGGGTTTCCGGCCGGCACCGTATCCGGCGCGCCGAAGGTCCGTGCCATGGAGATCATCGACGAGTTGGAGCCGGTCCGCCGCGGGGTGTATGCGGGCTGTATCGGCTATTTCGGGGCCGACGGGGCCATGGATACCTGCATCACGTTGCGCACGGCGGTCGTCAAGGACGGCGCGATGTACGTTCAGGCCGGCGCAGGCATCGTGTATGACAGCGATCCCGACTCTGAACACATGGAATGTGTGAACAAGTCCAAAGCCCTGGTAAAGGCAGCGGAAGAAGCGGTTCTCTTCTCAATCGGGTCTAACTGACCCTGTTTCGCGGGCGGATTATCCGCTGGGGTTCGTCGCGCGGACAACCGCGCTGATCGGGACCAGTTGAATGCCCCGCTCTTCCAGCAAGGGAATCCAGCGCGCCAATTCGGCGATTGTGGCGTCGTGCGGGTGACCGATGGCGACGGCCACACCGCGGTTCCACGCAATCTTCTCTGTTCGCGCCAACGCCGCCGCAATCGCTTCGGGCCGCTGATCGTGGTCCAGGAAGATGTCGCGGGTGACGTTCGGCACCCCCATGCGCCGGGCCAGCCGGTATCCCGTCGTATCCTGCGTGGTGATCGAATCCACAAACAGCAGGCCGCGTTCGCGCAGGCGGGCCAGGACCGGGCGCATACCCTCGGCCCAGGCGGTGAAGCGGCTGCCCATATGGTTGTTCACACCGACATAGCCGTTGAAACGCTTGAACGCCCATTCCAGCCGCCGCGCCCGTTCGCCCGGGTCCAACCCGACCCGCAAGGCGTTCGGGCCGGGATCTATATCCGGATTGAGCGGCTCCATCGGCAGATGCAGCATGATTTCATGGCGGCTCGCCCGGGCCGATCCGACAAGGTCCCGCAGGTTGTAGCCGTAGGGAATGAAGGCCAGCGTCAACGGACCGGGCAGCGCAATGGCCGCGCGCGTGCGTTTCTGATCGATGCCCAGATCGTCGATGATCACCGCGATCATCGGCTTACCCAAATCCACCGATACCGGGACGGCGTTGCGCATCCAGGCGGGTGCGCCTTTGGCCTTCGGCTGTAACTCCGGCTCTGCAACGGGGGCTGGTAAGCGGGCGATCTGCTGCGGCGGCTCCACGGCCTGTTGGATCTCGGCGGGCTTTGCTTCGGTCGTCGACGGAGCATCCGCCTGTTCGATGGGCGTGGTCGGCGCGGGCTGCGAGGGCGGCGTTTGACCCGCTGCAAGCGGCGCGTCGGCCGGACCCGGCGGTGCGACCGGCTCTTCATACCGGTACTGTTTCAAGGCGGATTCGGAGCGAAAGACGGTGACCGGCAGCCCCTCCTCCGCCGCGCCGGGCCGGTAGTCATGCAGCGGTTGCGGCACCGCGACAGCGCTTTCCGGGCGGGCAATCGGGTCGGCGACCCAAACGCCAAGGCCGAACCCCATCGCGGCCCCGCCGGCGAAGACGCCGGCAAGCGTCGCCAGCCAAGCGCCGGCGCGCCGTCTCCTGCTCAACCCTGTGCGATCCCGTGCCATCCAAGCTCCCAAACGGTTTTGCGGCATTTTAGTACGATTCAAACGCGCCTGCGAGGTGCTTTACCGCACGGGCCGACTGCGGGTTTGAATGACCGTCGATTACCGGCTATGTCGATGCCAAGAATACCGCCATTGGCGCGGCAAACGGGGTTTGGAGAGAACGGGTCGGGCGAACATGCTGGTTCTGATCGATAACTATGACAGCTTCACCTACAATCTGGTGCATTTTCTGGGGGAGTTGGGCGCGGAAACGGTGGTCCATCGGAACGATGCGCTGAGTGCGGCGGATGTCGTGGCGAGCCGCCCGCAAGGCATCGTCATCTCGCCCGGCCCCTGCAATCCGGAAAAAG
>JANQIT010000275.1 GCA_028282025.1 Hwanghaeella sp.
CCGAGGATCCGGCCATTCCTCTCGATATTGAGGCCGCTCTGACGGATCTGGACGGGTCTGAGACGCTTGCCGTCATCATTTCGGATGTTCCCGACGGCGCTGTTTTGTCCGCCGGGACCGACCAGGGCAATGGAACCTGGTCTCTTCAGGGCTCGGACCTGGATGGTCTTACGATTACACCGCCTGCAAATGCAAACGCCGATTTCACGGTTTCGGTCTCCGCGGTCGCGACGGAGAGTGCATCGGGCGCGACATCCTCCGCGCAATCGTCGATCAACGTCTCCGTGGCGGGCGATGCCGATATACCTGACCTGACGGTGGCTGATGTCAGTGGCGATGAGGATACGGCTATCCCGCTGAGCATTGAGGCAACGCTCACCGATCTCGATGGGTCTGAGACTTTGAGCGTGCAACTGGCCGGCGTTCCCGATGGGGCAAGGCTCTCTGCCGGAACCCTCCAAGACGGCGTCTGGCATCTCAATGCCGGTCAGTTGGATGGGCTGACCTTAACACCCGCTCCCGATTTCTTCGGGGTCCTTGACTTGCAAGTGACCGCTCGGTCGACTGAATCCGACGGCGATACCGCAGCGCGGATGGCGTCGCTGCGGGTCCAGGTTCAGGATGTCGCGGACCGAGCGGTCCTGGAAGGCACCCGAAACCGCGACTCGCTTCGGGGTGGCTCTGCGGACGAGGCGATCGATGGTCTCGCCGGCAACGATACGCTGCGGGGCGAAGGTGGATCGGACTTCCTGGATGGCGGCAGCGGCGATGACCGTCTGTTCGGCGGCAGTGGCGACGACACGCTGACCGGCGGGTCGGGCCGCGACCAACTGGATGGCGGCGACGGCAACGACACCTTCGTGCTGGATGGGGCGCAGGATGCGCAGGACCGTTTGGCAGGGGGGCGCGGCACCGACCGTGTTGTGTCGGCGGACGACGGCGATATCGAACTGCGGTCCTTCGCCTCGAACAACTCTGTTGAGATCGTGGATGGCGGGGAGACGGAAAGTTCGATCCTCGGCGACAACGGCAACAACAGTCTCGACTTCCGCAATGCACGGTTTGAGAACATCGACGCCGTGGATGCGGGCGGCGGTAATGATTCAGTCTTCGGCACCAGGGACGGTGACTCGATCCTGGGCGGCTCCGGCCGCGACACGCTGCGGGGCGAGGGCGGCTCTGATTTCCTGGATGGCGGCAGCGGCGATGATCGTCTGTTCGGCGGCAGTGGCGACGACACGCTGACCGGTGGAGCGGGCCGCGACCGGCTCGACGGGGGCGACGGAAATGATCTGTTCTTGTTCGGTGAGGGGGATGGCCGCGACATCGCCGACGGCGGTAGAGGATGGCTGGATACACTGCGTCTGGAAGGGGATGAGGGCGGAGGTTTGTCCCCGGACTCGTGGAGCTTGGACCTCGATAGCGGCAGCATAGAGGAACAGGCTGAAAATTACGTCACGCTGTCTCAAGACGCATCCGGAACCGTAACCTTGGAGGACGGCAGTCAGATTGCGTTCGACTCCATTGAACGGATCGAGTGGTAGAAGATAGCGCGGCGGCCATTCCGCCGCAGCATTGGATTAGGGTAGGGAGAGGGGCATGGTTGCCTGGTTGTTTGGCCGGCGCGGTAAGGGGGATGACGCGAAGAAGGGGCCCGTCCCCGACTATGAAAAGGCCAAGGCGATTGCAGAAAGCGGTTCTGAGGAAGAACGGCGGAGGCTGGCAAGCGTAACCCAACTTCAGCCGGAATTTCTGTACTATTTCGCGACCGACAAGTCCGTCGACGTTCGCCGGGCCGTCGCCCAGAACGAAGGAACGCCGGTGCAGGCCGACCTTTTGCTGGCCCGCGATCCGGATGCGCATGTCCGCTCTATGCTGGGGCAGAAAATCGCTAGCCTTCTTCCCACCCTTTCGGCGGATCAGAACCGCAAACTCGCCGACATGGTGTTCGATATCGTCGATACCTTATCCAAGGATCAACTGCCGGCTGTTCGCTCTACCATTTCGGAGGAGATCAAGCGGTTGGACAATGTGCCGCCCCGGATCGTCCAACGGCTGGCCCGGGATTCGGAGGAAATTGTCTCCAACCCTATTCTGGAGTTTTCGCCGCTGCTTTCGGAACGCGATCTGGTGGACATCATCGGCATGGGGTTGCGAGGGGGGGCGCTTGCCGCGATTTCCAGACGAAAGAACCTCGGCGAACAAGCCGCCGGCGCGGTTGCCGAAACCCAGGACGATTTCGCGCTTCCGGCCCTGCTGCAGAACCATACCGCGCAGATCAACGAGGAGACGTTGAACGCCATTGTGGAGGCGGCCGAGAAACATACCGAGTGGCATGAAGCGCTGGTTGGCAGGAAAGGACTGGGCAAGAACCTGCTGCGCAGGATAGGCGGCTATGTCAGCAAGAATCTGCTGGAGAAGTTGATCTCGAACAACGTGCTGGTCGATGACAAGCTTGCCGACGAACTCCGAACCGCTGTAGCGGAGCGTGCGGAAGAGGAAGGCGATGACGGCGGCGAAGCTGCCGCCGAAGATCATGCCGAGGAAGTCCGGGCCCGCGAACTCTACAATGCAGGAAAGCTTACGCCGAGGCTGCTGACGTCGTCTGCGTCCAACGAGGAGCGGGAATTCCTTGTCCACGCTTTGGCTCTCTCGCTTCAGGTGGATCCCGATATCACCAGAAAACTGATCGTCTCGCGCGACCCGAAACTGGCGGTCAGTGTGGCTTGGAAAGCGGATCTTGGGATGGGGTTTGCAACAACCTTCATGGCCAAGATCATGCAGTTAGGCGAAGGGGCGCAGATCAAAGCGGCGGCCGGCAACGATTATCCGCTCGCCGAGGACGATATGGCGTGGACACTGGAAATGATCGGCATCACCTGACGATGCCAAAGCCGGGACAGGGTTTCGGGATATCAGCAGTTTCAGTCCGTACGCCTTGCCATGCTGTCAAATTCGAAAACAAATTTTGACATTGAAGCGCCGGACGTTGCTGCTCGATCCCGCCGTGCTCAATTTCCGGACTTGCTAAGCACCTGTGAAATCACTAGGAAACCCAGGCAAACCAACGGTCGGGGCGTAGCGCAGCCTGGTAGCGCATCTGCTTTGGGAGCAGAGGGTCGTCTGTTCGAATCAGACCGCCCCGACCAATTTCTCTGCTAGCCGGTTTTGCGTCGACCGCAAATCTCCCCACAAATACGCCGCTTGGTTCCTCAGGCGGCCTTCGCCCCTTCCGACGCGGCCGCCAGCAGGTCCGCCAGCCGTGCCGTCGCCGCGGCAAAGTCCAGGGCGTCGATATCCTGTTCCAGTTGGGAGACCTCTGTTTCAAAATTACCGCTGAGAGCTGCGCGAAGTGCGGGCAATTCTTCCTCGGCCGCCATGTAGCCCGCGGCCAACATTTCCTGAAGTCGGCCCGCCACGGTGCGGAGCGTGTCCAGATCGAGTTCTCCAAGAGGAGGGGCAGATGTATTCTGCGGATTGGCGGCATTGCGCTCGGCGGCGGAAACGGCGTCCGCAATGCCATCCAAGACGATGCGAAGGGCGTCGGAAATCTCGTCCAGATGATCGTTCAGGGTGCTGCCCGGCAGGTTATCCGCGTCTTTGCTCAGAAGGTCTTCGAACTCCCGCGCCTTCTCGAAAACATCGTTAGCACGGAGGTTCCCGGCCACGCCCTTAAGTCGGTGCAACTCTGAACGAAGAGCCTTGAAATCCTCCGCTTCGGCTGCTCCGCGCAACACGTCGATGCAGTTCGCCTGATGTTTCAGGAAGTCCGACAAAAGGGACCGGATGACCTTCTCTTTTCCGCCGAATATCGCCCGAATGGCGGGCATATCCATCCCCGGCAACTCGTCCGGCAGCAGTTGCGTTTCCGATTGCTGCTTCGGCTCTTCAGGTGTCTTGTTGAAACGCGTCCATTTAGCCAGAGCCGCGAACAGCAGGTCTGGATCGATTGGCTTGGTAATATGGTCGTTCATACCGGCGTCCAGGCATTTTTGCCTTTCGCTGGAAAGGGCGTGCGCCGTCATCGCGATAATGGGAACTTCATCAAAAGCGGCGTTGTCCCGCAGCACGCGTGTCGCCGAGTAGCCGTCCATCCGCGGCATCTGTAAATCCATTAGGATGGCGTCGAACTTCGGCTTCTCGCTGGCTACGATGTCGTTGATTAGCAGCGAGACCGCTTGCTTCCCGTCGCCGGCGATTTCGACGGAAACGCCTACGCCCGCTAAGATCTCGCGCGCGACCTGCTGGTTGACGACATTGTCCTCGACCAGCAGAACATGCACGCCGGCGATTGCTTCTTCGTCGGCGGTCCGGCTCGGCTTTGCCTCTTTAGTGTTGCCGGGGACCGCGTTGCGGTCGAGGCAATCCACCAGGACATTGAAAAGGGTTGGGCGGGTAAACGGCTTCAGGAGTTGCGGGCTGGGCGAAGCGCCGCTGTCGCTAAGCTGTTCCAGATTACCGGAGTTGGTGAAGACAATGGCCGGTGCGTCTTCGCCGAACTGACGGTGGACGCGCTGCATGATATCCTGCTGAGTACCGTCGATCAGGTCCGCGTCCACAATGACAGCGCGGAACCGAAGCTCCGCGGGAAGGTGGGCGTCGGTCGCCAGGTTTTCCCACATCTCTGCCTCGGAGCCGACGGTCTTGGTTGTGAAACGCATGGCGCTCAGCATTTCTGTAAACGACGTTCTGGCGCGGGCGTTGTCGTCTACGACAAGGACATGAAGACCTTGCAGCTCTTTGCGCGGAGTAAGACCGGCGGCGCCGCCTTTTTCGGAAATGCCGAAGCGCGCCGTGAACGAGAAACAACTACCTTTGCCAGGATGGCTCTCGACCGAGATTGCGCCCCCCATCAATTCCACGAGGCGATGACAGATCGTCAGCCCCAGCCCGGTACCGCCATATCGTCTGGTCGTCGAAAGGTCGGCTTGCATGAAGGGTTTAAAAAGGCGCGCCTGCGCTTCCACCGACATGCCGATGCCGGTATCCCGTACTTCAAACCTGAGTACCTGCGTGGTTTCAGTCTGTTCCTCAGGACAGACCTTTATCAGGATTTCACCCGCCTCGGTAAATTTGATCGCGTTCGTTGCCAGATTGGTCAGGACCTGTCCCAGACGCAGGGGATCTCCGACCAGTTCCCGCGGGACGGCCGGATCTATCACGAACAGCATTTCCAGCGACTTGTCCTCGGCGCGGCTGTTCATGATGCCGGACAGATGTTCGAAAACCGAATCCAATTCGAAGCCGATGCGTTCCAGTTCCAACGCGCCGGCTTCCACCTTGGAGAAGTCCAGAATATCGTTGATGATGCCAAGCAGGGCATTCGACGATTGCGTAACTTTGGTCAGATAATCCTGCTGCTTTTCGGTAAGCTCTGTTTGCAAGGCAAGCCCGGTGAAACCGATGATGGCGTTCATCGGTGTGCGGATCTCGTGGCTCATATTCGCCAGGAACTCGGACTTTGCGGAATTGGCGGCTTCCGCCAGATACATCGCTTCCCGCAGTTTTTCCTCGGAGGCCACGCGGGAGGTCACATCGTTCTCGATGGCGATAAAGCCCGAATGTTCGCTGTTTTCGTCGAAGATCGGGTTACAGCTGATCTCCGTCCAATAACGTTCGCCCGACTTGTGGTAATTCAGAATAACCTCTTGGAACGGTTCGATTTTTCCAATTTTCTCGGCCATCCGTGTTATTGTGTCGGCGTCCGTGTCCGGTCCTTGCAGCAACGCCCCCGGTTTATGGCCGACTACTTCGGTCAGCGCGTAGCCTGTCATACGCACAAACCCTTCGTTGACCCATTCGATCAGGCCCTTGGCATCCGTGATCACCACGGCATTCGTCGTCTTGCTCGCCACCAGGGACAGGCGCTCCAGATCCGCGGTGCGTTCCTGGACCCGGACTTCAAGCGTGTCCCGCATTGTTTCGACGGTGCGGAGGGACAGGAGCAATCGGTCCGTCATATTCTTCAGGGCGGTGGAAAGACCGTGATATTCCAGGATGCCGCTGCTTGGAAATTCAAGATCCCTGCGCTGCTCAATCATTTCCGGCAGTTGCTCACTGAAGTCCTGCAGGCTCCGCACTGGCGCAGAGACAAGGGCGCTGAGAAGGGAAGAGACGGCAATCGCGGCCAGACAGATCAAGGCCATCAACATCAGGGTGTCCGTGCGTTCCCGATGCAGCAGCGACGCCATCGGACCGGCGGAAGTGGTCACCGTTATTTCCGCCGGGCCTGTCGGCCCTTCGATCCTACCGTTCAGGACATAAAGCCCCTGGGCCCAGCGCTTCATCGCAGGTAGCGGCGCGTCGGTCAGCCACAAGTGGAAATCTTCCGTGATCCGATTGAGGGCGCCGGGTTCGTCGATATGTCTGAGGTCGCCGACTCTCATCAGCGTGGTATTGTCTTGGCGGAAAACCAGGATGCCGTCGGTTGATCCGCTATCCTGCAACTGCTGTTGGACGATCCGGTAGGCCGACGACGCGTCCATGCCGTTGTTGGTCAACAGTGTCAGGCTGCGTTCGAAATCCTCAATTCGGTGTTGCAGCCGTTCCCGGACGGCGTTTTCGTTGCTCTGCTGAATGCGTTCCGTGTCGATGATCAGCGGTACGGCGCTGGCAACCAAGGCCGTAAGCAGAATAGTGTTGAACAGAAACGCGCCGACGGTGGTCCGTGTGATGCCTTCGGAAACCGCGCGGGAACCGTGGGTCCAACGCGCTTGAAGGTGCTGAATGGCTAAAATTGCCCAAGTGGCGATAACCGCGTTGAAAATACCGTTTAGCGATTGTTTCAACGCAATCAAGGCGGCGGCGTCGAAGCCTAGATTGAGCACATTGGCATAGAGGAAAAGCCCAAGTGGACTGCCTACCAGCACCCAATAAAGCGTGTCGGCCAGCACCAGGTTTTGGATCTTGCGTCTGGCGATGGCGACGAAGACGATTTCGGCGACAAAGATCGGTATTGCATAGGGGTGTCCCCACAGGACGACTGTGTAGGAAGCGCCCGCGGCCATGACGATCACTGCCGACAAGGGGCTTAGAATCACCAACGCTAAAAGTGCGAAGACCGACCCGAAGATGAAGCTGACGCTGAAGAAAAGTTGTAGATGCAGGTAGTTGCCAAGCGCCGCTAGGGCCGAGAGGCCCAGCGTGAAGAATGCGATTCGAACAAACTGCGATCTGTTACCGCTGGAATGCGCTTGCTTCTTCAACTTTTCGCACCTGTACGTTCACGCGTTCCCACTCGTCTTTACCGCAGAAATCCAGCGTATAATGACCGTTTGAGGGTTAATGAACCGATAATCTGCCCTCCAAATAATTAAGAAATATCTAATGTGGATTGTAAATGCGCGAAGCCCGGCGTTTTCGGGAGATGTGGCTATGAACTGGGCTGATCAACGCAAAGGAAAAATATAATATGTAAAGAATATAATAGGATGATTGTCATTGCTGCCGGTAACTTGGTATGGTCCTGCCGGCGCGGGGTTTACAGAAATAGGAATTCATCGGAACGGGCGAAACCGTGCCGATGGGTTGGGTCGTTTACGGGTCGATTTGATGCAAACAGTATTTAGGTTAAGCGCGATGGCGGCCGTCCTGGCCGCCTGTTTTTGGCCGGCTGTTGCGTCGGCGCAGAGCGCGGCGGCGACCGCCAGCGATCAGGCAGCGGACCAACTGGAGCGGACCCTGAAATCCGCAACCGTGGAAGACGCGCTTGGTCTGGCGGAAATCGCCATTGCCGAAGGCCGTTTCGAGCAGGCGGTCGGTATCCTGTCCGGTCTGCTGTTGCGCGACCCTCAGAACCCCTCCCTGCTTCTCCTGCTCGGCGATTTGTACTCCCGGCTCGGCAGCTTCGCGCAGGCAAAACTCTACGTCGATCAGGCGGTTGCGACAGGCCAACTCAATGCAGCCCAGAAACAGGAAGCGGACCTGTTGATTGCTCTGGTTACGACCGGCCAGCCCGCCGCGCGCGATCCTTTCAGTTTCGCCGGACGTCTGTCGACCGGTCTGCGCTATCGGACCAATGCAACGGGCGGGACCAAGAACGACACCGTCTTGATCAACGACCAGGCGGTCGCCGCGCAGAACAATGCGGGCGAAGTGGAGGATTACGACTGGTCTGCGACGCTCACGGCCCGGGCCGGCTATGTTGTCCAACCCGGTATCGAACTCGATGCGAATGGTCTGGTGTTCATCAGAAAACAGTTCGAGCAGTCGCAGAACGATCTGCTGATTGTCGAATTGGAACCCGGGGTCTCCTTCGAACTCGCCAACAGCAAAGAGTTCGGCATGGTTGTAAGACCGTTTGGTGTCGTCGGTGTTGGGGAACTGGATAATCAGCTTGCGCAGCGCATCCTGGGCGGCGGGCTGGAATCCAGGCAGCAGGTTGGCGGGCGTTATCTGTTCAATCAATCGGCGGAATTCCGGGACGTGGATTATGAACCGATCGACGGTCTGGCCGGCTTGAACAACCTGGATGGTTCCGAAGCGCGCTTTGAACTGGGCGGCATTTATCTTGTCTCCGACAGTATTTCCGCCGGTTTGAATTACCGCGCGACGCTTCGCGATACCAACCAGAAGTTCGACGACAGAACCCAGCACCGCTTGCGGGGGTCCGTAACCCTGCGCTATCTGGATCCGATTGAATTGACGGGGGACAAATCGCGCTTTCGGGTGGCGGTTTCCTATACAGATACGGAATTCGACGCCGCGAACCGCGCGATCTCGGCCGTTACGGTGCGCGAGGACGAGGAATGGTCGTTCGACATTTCCAACACCTTGCCCATAGCCGAGGATCTGACTTTCGACCTGTCCGGCAGTTATACGGACCGGGATAGTTCGCTGCCGAACTTCGAACTGGAAGATACGACGGTCTCGGCCGGCATATCGTGGCGCTTTTAGGCTGAGACGACGGGATCCGTATTATGAATAAGTTCCAACTCCTCGCCTCCGCCAGCCTGATGGCTTTCATTGTCGGACCGCAAGCCGCCGCCCAGGCGCCGGAAGTCGCCGGTTCCGCTATCGTCGCTATTCCGTCGATCCAGGCCGTTTTGGGACAGCAGGCCCCGCGCTCTATCGCCATCGGCAACGAGTTGTTCAGGGATGAGTTGATCACCACCGGCCCGGACGGTCACCTGCACATTCTGTTCCGCGACGAATCCAACATGACGCTGGGACCCAACGCGGTGCTGCGCATCGACGAATTCGTCTACAACCCGTCTACCGGCATCGGCAGTCTTGCGGTTGAACAAACGGCGGGCGTGATGCGCTTCATCGGCGGGGCGATCAGTAAGACGGGCGCTGTGCGGATCAACACGGTGGTGGGCACCATCGGCGTGCGGGGCGGGGTCGCCCTGATCCGGATTCTGGACGGCGGCGGTGTACAGGCTTTCTTCGTGTTCGGCGACGAACTGACCGTGGAAAGTGTCAGCGGCGACACGGTTGCGTTGAGCGAGGCGGGCTTCTCGGTGGCGATTGGCGCCAATGGCGAAATCGGCGCGCCGGCGCAGATTAACCCGGCGGACCTTAGCGATACGCTGAACAGCCTGGAGTCGCCGGATAGCACGGGGGCGCGGGTGACCGTACCGGACGCTGGTCAGCGTATCGCTAAGGTCCGCCGGGTTAATCTGCGCCGGCGCGCC
>JANQIT010000277.1 GCA_028282025.1 Hwanghaeella sp.
AGATTATCAATCTTGCACCCGTCTCCGATCACCGTATCCGGGCCCATGCCGCGGTCGATGGTGGAGTTAGCGCCGATCTCCACATCGTTGCCGACGATCACGCGACCGGTCTGCGGCAGCTCGACATGGCCCCTCGGATCCATGGCGAATCCGAAGCCGCGCGTGCCCACTCTCGCGCCCGCATGGATCTGTACATGATCGCCGATATCGCAGCATTCCAGAGAGACATTCGGACCGATCCGGCTCCCCTTCCCTACGGTAACGCCCCGCCCGACAACCACGTTGGGTCCAAGATGACTGCCCTCTCCAATGATGACCGCATCGCCCAGCACGGCGCCGGCATCGATGCGCGCGCTTGCCGCCACTTGTGCGGTTTCAGCGATCACAGCACTTGGGTGAATGCCGGGCTCGACTGTCGGCTTTGGATAAAATGCCTGGGATATCAGGGCGAAACTGCGATAGGGCGACCGGCTTACCAGACACGCGGTCTCCTCGGGCGCGTTCGCTGCATCGTCCTGGGACAGAACGACCGCGCCCGCCCCAGTCGTCTTCAGCGCCTGAACGTATTTCCGGTTATCCAGAAAGCTGATGCGGTCGGCGTCTGCGGCGTCCAGCGACGCGACGTCGACGATAAGCCTGTCTTCCTGGCCGGGATCGCGCACTTCCGCTTCTCCGATCTCCGCCAACTGGCGCAGGGTGAAGGGACCGGCGCGTTCGAAAAAACGGCTGTCAGCCATCTGTAAATCTCACTGACTGTCCAAGGTTACGGCCTGGATACGGTCGTTCAGCCGTGTCAAAGCTTCCTCGGAAACGATCAAGGCATTGTCGACGTAGGAAACCGTGCGGTCCTCCCGCGACATATTGAGCATCAGGTTGATGCCGCGCTCCTGGGCGATTTCTCCAACGACTTCGCGCAGCTTTTCCCGGATCTGACGGCGGGCCGAAGCATACAGACGGTCCAGTTCCTGTTTGCGCTGCCGTCCCAGTGCCTGCAGTTCGGACAGCTTCTTCCGAAAATCCTGCTGACGTTGTTGAAAGACCTCCGGGTTGAGCAGGTTCTGCTGCGAAACAAGTTCGCGTTGCTCCGCCTCCAGCGCGTTCTGCTGTTCGACCAATTGGGCTTGGAAGGACGCGCGCCGCGCCTCAATCTGCTCGCGCAGGCTCTGCCAGGCGATGGACTGCCGTTCGACCGCGCCGACGTCGATCACCGCGATCACGGGCGCGGGCATCTGCTGCGCCTGACCGGCAACCGGCGCTACCGCAACGGCCAGCGCGGCGGCGGCGATCAGCATCAGATGTTTCAGCATCGGAAACACACGACCCTCTAGAAGTTCGTTCCAAAACTGAACCGGAAAAACTCTTCCTTATCGTGGTCTTCCTTGACGACCGCTTGAGTGAAATCGACGCGGATCGGACCGAATGGGGATACCCAATTGATCCCGACCCCGACGGAAGCGCGAATGGAGCCTGTATCGATCAATCCGGCCCCGGTATCGTCGATTTCGGTGAGCGTGCCGAAGTCGGTGAAGGCGGCGCCCTTGATGCCGAACTCTTCCGGCAGACCGATTGGGAAAATGACTTCCAGCGAGCCGCGCGCAATTTGCTGGCCGCCCAACGCGTCTTCGTCCGCAACACTCAAGTCGCGCGGCCCCGCGCCGGCATTTTCAAATCCGCGAAGCGAATCGCCACCCAGGAAGAAACGGTCGGTAATCCGCACATCGTCATCAAGACCGACGATGTAGCCGACTTCCCCGCTGACGACGCCCAGGATGTCGTCCGTGATCGACTTGTAGTACCTGCCTTCAAGAGTCGTGCGGAAGAATTGGACGTCACCGCCCAATCCAGCCACCTCTGTCCCAAGCGACGTAATGAAGCCGCCGGTTGTGTCGACCCGGCTGTTTCGCCGGTCCAGGGTCAGCGTCTGACCTATGATGGATCGCGTCGACTCGCCTTCCTGGTCCCGAATGACCCGGCTGGCGTTGGCGTCGACGTCGGTAATGTCCGTTCGCTGCAGGCGGTAGAACAAGGATTGCCGCCAGCTATCGTTGATTTCGTACCCTACGCGCAGGGCTCCGCCGGTTTCTACAAGGTCGAAGGAACTCTCGTCCTGATTGTCGACAATGCGGTGAAACAGGTCGATGCCGCCAGAAAGATCCCGGTCCAGGAAGTACGGTTCGGTAAAGCTAAAATTGAACCCGGACTGCTCCTCCGCCAATGTGAGCGAGGCTCTGATATCCTGCCCGCGGCCCAGCAAGTTCCGCTCTGCGATGCCGATTTCCGCCAAGGCCCCCGCCGCCGTCGAGAAACCTGCCCCAAGGGTGACTTCCCCGGTCGATTGCTCGGTGACATCCACTTCGATCACCGTGCGGTCCGGTGAGGAGCCTGGGACGTTGTTCACATCCACATTGCTGAAGAAGCCCAGCGCCCTCAAACGGTCGCGGCTGCGGCGCAAACGGGAGGAGTTGAAGGCGTCGCCTTCGACCAGCAGAAACTCGCGGCGCAGTACGCGGTCCAGGGTCCGCACGTTGCCTCGGATATCGACGCGTTCGACATAGACCTTCGGGGCCTCGCCGATATCGAAGGTCAGATCGATGGTCAGGGTTTCAGCATTCCGCTGCACCTGCGGACGGACGTCAACGAAGGCATAGCCTTGTTCCCCGACCGCGTCGGTCAGCGCCAGGACCGTATCGTCGACTTCATCCGCGTTGTAATAGTCGCCGCTGTCCAGCTCCACGACCTCATTCAACGGTTCGGGGTCGACGTCGGCGATTTGCGAGGTGACGTTGAATTCGCCGAAGGCGAAACGTTCCCCCTCTTCCACCGTAACGGTGATGAAGAAGCTCTCGCGGTCCTCGCTCAACTCCGCAACGGCGGAGACCACGCGAAAATCGACGAATCCGTTAGCGCGATAGTGGCGG
>JANQIT010000280.1 GCA_028282025.1 Hwanghaeella sp.
GTCCCCCGCGACGGCGGTGTGCACCATGGCTTTCTGTTCGTCGGTTCCATATTCGGCAAGAATGCGGCCCGCCATCAAGGTCGGCAGGAAGGGCTCCACGACCAGACCACGGCCCAGTTCCTCGAAAAGAACGGCGATATCGTGTCCTGCACCGCCAAGGCCGCCATCCTGCTCGCGGAACAGGGCGGCGGTCAGGCCCAATTCGGCGAATGCGGCCCAGGTATCCTTTGAGAAACCATGCTCCGCGCCCGCGGCCTCGTGGCGCGCGTCGATCGGATAGGTTTCGGCCAGAAAGCGGCGGGCCGTGTCCGCCAGGATGCGCCGTTCTTCACTGTGGGTGAAATCCATCCGTCCGCCCCTAAAGACCCAAGATCTGTTTTGCGATGATGTTGCGCTGGATCTCGTTGGAGCCGCCGAAGATAGAAAGCTTGCGCGTGTTGAAATAGGTCATCGCGGCGGTGTTCGCTTCGTCGGGTCCGATTGTCTCCGCATTGCTGCCGTCATCCAGCGCTTCTGAAACGAAGGGCAGGGCGTAGGGGCCGAGCGCCTGACGGGTCAGGTTATTAAGGCGTTGGCGCAGATCGGTTCCCTTGATCTTCAGCATGGAAGCTTCGGGACCTGGTTCACCGCCCGCCTGCGCGGCCGCGATCATCCGCAGGTTGGTTGTGCGCATGGCGTCCAATTCGATCTCCAACTCCATCATCCGGCTGGCGAAAATCGCGTCGTCGATCAGCGGGCGTCCGCCCTTCATCTGCCGGGTCGCGATGGTTTTCAAATGCGCCAGGGTGTGGGTGGCGAAACCGACGCCCGCGATGTTGGTGCGTTCGTGGCTCAGAAGATATTTCGCATAGGTCCAACCCTTGTTCTCTTCGCCGACCAGGTTGGCGGCGGGCACGCGGACATCGCTGAAGAAGACCTCGTTAACTTCGTGTTCCCCGTCGATGGTGATGATGGGACGCACCTCCACGCCGGGGCTGTGCATGTCGATCAGCAGGAAGGAAATGCCTTCCTGGGGTTTGCCGCCGCCGTCCGTCCTGACCAGACAGAAGATCCGGTTGGCGTGATGGCCGAGCGTGGTCCAGGTCTTCTGCCCGTTGACGATATAGTCCTCGCCGTCGCGCACGGCCTTTGTCTTCAACGAGGCCAGGTCCGACCCCGCGCCGGGTTCCGAATATCCCTGGCACCACCAGTCCGTCCCATCCAGAATACGCGGCAGATGATACTGTTTCTGATCCTCGCTGCCGTATTTGATCAGGACAGGCCCCAGCATGGTCAAGCCGAACGGCACGATGCGCGGGGCGCCGGCCTTCACGTATTCCTCTTCGAAGATGTACTTTTCCACCGGGCCCCAGCCGGGCCCGCCATGCTTTTTCGGCCACCCCGTCGCGAGCCATCCCCGTTCGGCCAGGATGCTGTGCCAGGTCTCATGATCCTGCTTGCTCAGCCGCTTGCCCGTCCGGACCTTCCGCCGGATGTCGTCCGGAAGTTTCGCGGCGATAAAGGCGCGCACTTCCTCCCGAAATTCATTCTCCGCGGAAGAGTAGGTGATGTCCATGCGTTCCGCCTCCCGGGGCCTCTCGGTCAGTCGTCGGCGTTCAGGCTGCCGAAGGATGCGTTCCGGGCGGCCAGATCCTTCAGCAACGAAGACGGCCGCCAGAAGAAATCGTCCTCTTCCGCATAGGTTTCGATATCGCTCAGGATCTTCTTCAATCCGACTGTGTCCGCATAGTGCAGCGGGCCGCCGCGGAAGCGTGGGAAGCCATAGCCGTAAAGCAGGGTTACATCGACATCCGACGGGCGCAGGGCGATGCCTTCCTCCACCACTTTCGCGGCTTCGTTCACCATCGCCGCCATATAGCGGGAGACGATTTCCGCATCGCTGAAGCTTTTTGGCGAGACTCCGTTCGCTTCCCGTTCGGCGTCGATGATCGCTTCGACCTCCGGGTCCGGGCTGCCCTTGGGGGCGCCCTCGTCATAACGGTATATGCCGCGCCCGGTCTTGCGGCCGAACCATTCGCGCTCGCAGATCCGGTCCAGGATGGCGACATACCGTTCTTTCGGATCGCGGGTCGCCGCCCGCCGTTTCCGCGTCGCCCAGCCGATATCCAGCCCGGCAAGATCTGAAACCTGATACGGCCCCATCGGAAAACCGAATGCCCGCACCGCGCTGTCGATCTGATAGGGGGACGCGCCGTCCAGCATCATATAGTCGGCGCACTGCCGGTAAACGGCCAGAATCCGGTTACCGATAAACCCGTCGCAGACGCCCGCCCGCACGGCGATCTTGCGCAACCGCTTGGCCAGGGCGACGCCCGTGGCCACGGCACCGGGTCCCGTCTTGTCGGCGACCACGATCTCCAGCAGTTTCATCACATGGGCTGGGGAAAAGAAATGCAGGCCGATCACCGAATCCGGTCTTCGCGTCTCCGCCGCGATGTCGTTGATGTCCAGATAGCTCGTGTTGGTGGCCAGGATGGCGTCCGGCTTGCACACACGGTCCAGTTCCGTGAAGACCGCGCGTTTCACCTCCATGCTTTCGAAGACCGCCTCGACCACCAGATCAGCTTCTCCCAAGCTGTCGTAATCGGCGGAGGCGCAGAATCCGTCCTGAAGCAGGTGATCGCGCTTTTCCGCCGTCAGCTTGCCGCGTTGAACCGATCCGTTCAGGATCTTCTCCACATTGGCCCGGCCCTGGTCGGCGGCGGCCTGGTCCCGTTCGACCATCGTAACCGTCAGGCCGTTCAGCAGCATTGCGGATGCGATGCCGGCCCCCATCGTTCCGCCGCCGATGACCCCTGTCGATTTAACTTCCAACGCGCCGCCCCGGCTCGCTTCCGGCACCTTGGCGGCGCGGCGGTCGGCGAAGAAGGCGTGGATCAGCGCCGCGCGTTCCGGCCCCTCCATGCATTCCAGAAACAGTTCGCGCTCGCGCCCCATCCCCTGCGCGAAAGGAAGGTCGATGCTGGCCACGACCGCCTCCACCGCCTGGGACAGCGCGAACTGACCAGGCCGGTCGGCCCGATGCTTCGCCCGGTATTGCGCGACGGTGTCCGGGTCGTTGGCCGGGTTTGGCAGTGCGCCGGTTCGCCGCCGGGGCTGTCCGGCCAGGGAAAGGGCGCGTTCTTTCGCATCTTCCAGCAGCGTGTCGTCTTCCGCGACGGCGTCGATCAGACCAAGCGTCAGGGCCTCTTCGGCGTCGATGCGCCGGCCGGAGGTTACCAGCGACAACGTCGCCTTCAACCCGATCAGCCGCGGCGTTCGCTGCGTTCCGCCGGAGCCTGGCAGAACGCCCAAACCGGTTTCCGGCAGGCCGAGTTTGGCTCCCTTGGCGGCGATCCGGTCGCTGCAGGCCAAGGCGACTTCCAATCCACCGCCCAGCGCCGCGCCGCGGATGGCGGCGACAACCGGCTTGTCCAGGGCCTCCAGCTCGGCGGTGACATCGGGCAGGATCGGCGGGATCGGCGGCTTACCGAATTCGGTGATGTCCGCCCCGGCGATGAAGAACTTGCCCGCGCCGATCAGGACGACGCCCTTGATCCCGTCATCCGCCCCGATTTCCGCGATTGCATCCTGCAATCCGGCGCGCACGGCGGCGGAGAGTGCGTTCACCGGCGGGTTGTCGATGCGGACGATGGCGATGGCGTCTTGGCGTTCGACGGTAACAACGGGCATGGACAGGATCTCTCCTTGGATAAAGCCGCGGACCGTCGAACGGCGACGGCCGGTGGGGCGTTCTTGGTGCAAGGCTGTTGCCGGTCCGTAACCGGCGGGAGGGGCAGTGTCGGTGCTTTGACGGATGAAATCAAAACGTTCTTTGCGGCGTGGCCGCACGAGCGGCATGCGAGGAGGCGGCGAGAATTTTTCCCATTGCATTGCCGGGACGTGGGTTAAGAATGCACCCGAAAGAGGAACGCGCCGAGCGCGCCAGAACAGGATTTCAGCCGTGCCGCCATTCGCCCACCCGCATTTGAAAGATCTGCCGCTGCTGCCTATCGGCGCCACGGACGTGGCCGGCGTCGACCGTATCGTTCCGCTGGCCAACAACGAAATTTCTGACCCGCCGGCGCAGAGCGTCCGCGACGCGGTCGCGAAGGCCGTGGACCGCGCGAACTTCTACCCTGAAGTCGATTACGGACCGCTGCGCGCGGCGATTGCGGAACGCTATGGGGTCGATCCCGACTGTATTGCCTTGGGCAACGGTTCCAGCGAACTGATCGCCGTTCTGGCGCAATCCTATTGCGGGCACGGAGACGAGGTGATCATCGGCAAGCACGGCTATCTGAATTTCGCGATCTGCACACAGCTTGCGGGCGGAACGGTGGTCTATTCGGAACCGGACGCGACGGGGAACCTGTTGCGTTTCGATCCGCAGGCGGCGCTGGCCAAGGTGACCGACCGGACCAGGATCGTCTTTCTGGACAATCCCAGCAATCCGCTGGGCACCTATGTCGGCAAGGCGGCGCTGGCCGCATTCCGTAGCGCGCTGCGCGAAGATATCCTACTGGTGCTGGACGGGGCCTATGCCGACTATGCGGAGGCGGAGGATTTCGATCCCGGCGACGATCTGGTGCGGACGACGGAGAATACGGTCGTGCTGCGCACCTTCTCCAAGATCTACGGACTGGCCGGGCTGCGGATCGGCTGGGCGCACGCGCCGGCGAATGTCATGGAGATTCTCCGGCGGACCATGCGGCCGGGAAATCTGTCGCATGTCACAACCGCCGCGGCGCAGGCGGTCTTGGCGGAACCGGACGCGATCGCCCGGCGCAAAAAGTCGAACGCCGGGATCCGCGACGCCTTCGCCGCCCGTCTGCAGGACCGTCTGGGATTCCGGGTTCTGCCCAGTCAGACGAATTTCCTTCTGGCGACGCCGCCGCCGCACGCGCCCCTGGGCGCGGCGGATTTGTTGGCGGCGCTTGAGAAAAAGGGCGTCCTGGTGCGGTCGATGAAGCCGTACGGCCTGGGCGACAGCGTTCGCATCAGCATTGGAACGGAAGAGGAAATGCAGATCGCCTATGACGCGATTGAGGCGCTGGAAACACCATGACCGATACGAACGTTCCGAACATCCGAACGGGCCAGGTTCTCTGGCCGTGCCGCGATCTGGATGAGATGCTCTCCTTCTTCGTTGACCGGCTGGGCTTCAAGATCGAAACGATCTTTCCCGCCGACAGCCCGCGCGTGGCGGTGGTTTTCGGCTATGGCGTAAGTCTGCGGCTGGAACGCGACGGGGCCGCGCCCCGACCGGGGCCGGTGCGTCTCCGCCTGGAAAGCGGCGACCCGTCGCAGACCGTTGCGAACACGCTGACGGCCCCGGACGGCGCGGCGATA
>JANQIT010000352.1 GCA_028282025.1 Hwanghaeella sp.
TCATGCGCGGTGACCACGGTCCGGGCGTCCGCCGGCAGGGCGGCCAAGTCGGCCTTGGCGCGTTCGTGCAGGGCGCGGAGCTTTTCCGTATAGGCATCCGCATTGGCCTTGTAGGCCGCTGCGTTTGCCGGATCGACCTTGGCCATCGCGGCTGCGATGTTGCGGACGTAAATCATCCCGTTGGTGAGCGCGTTCCAGGCATGGGGGTCGGTTTCGCCTTCCACCAGCAGGGGGTCGATCCCGTCCGTCGCGACGAAGACCTGCGCGCCGCCGCCGGCGGTTTCGACCAGCGCCTGGGACCAGGTCTCGAACCCGATCCCATTCACGAAGACGACGTCCGCGCCCGCGACGGCGCGCGCATCGGCGGTGTTCGGCTGATAGAGGTGGGCGTCGGCATCCGGCCCGACGATGGTCGTAACTTCGGCTAGATCCCCGGTTACCTGTTCAACCATATCGCCCAGAATCGAGAAGCTGGCGACAACCTTGGTCTTGTCCGCCGCCGCGGCGGGACCGGCGGCCGCGAAAGCGGCGAGAGCGATAACATATAGAAGCTTTTTCATCTGATTTCCCCTTCGGAATGCGTTGGAATAGGAGTGTTTTCTGGGTGCCTGGACACAGCCGGGGCCGCGACCGGGGCTTGTGCTTGTGCTTGGGCTTGGGCTTGGCTGCGCCGGGAAACGCGGTTCGGAAGGCCGAGCCCTTGCGGCCCCAACAGCAGGCTGACAATGAAGAAACCGCCCGCGACCAGCACGATGGCGGGGCCCGAGGGCACTTCCGGGACATAGAACGAGATGATCAAGCCGATCCAGCAGCTTGCCAGCGCGAAGCCGAAGGTTGCGATCAGATAGCCGGTCAGCGTCGAAACCCAGTAGCGCGCGGCGGTCGCCGGCAGGATCATCAGACCGACCGCCATTAAGGTTCCCAGCGCCTTGAACGACCCCAACAGGTTCAGCACCACCAGGAACATGAAGATCTGAACGACCAGGCCGGGCCGCGCCGACTGGCTTTCGTGAAAGACCGGATCGATTGTGTTGGTGATCAGCGGACGCAGGATCATCGCGAAACTGACCAGCGTGATGGTCGCCGTCGCCCCGATCAGAATCAGCGTCCCGTCGTCGATCCCCAGGATGGATCCGAACAGAAAACTCTTCAGCGGCACCGCGGAGCCGGACGCGGACAGGATGAAAATGCCCAAGGCCAGCGCGATCAGGTAGAGGGAGGCGAGGCTCGCATCCTCCCGGATGATGGTGAAGCGGGCCAGCAGGCTGGTCAGGACCGCAACGGTGATACCCGCCCCCAATCCACCGACGATCATGGAGACGACGGACAGTCCGGCGACGACGAAGCCGATCACGATCCCGGGCACGATGGCGTGCGCCATCGCCTCGCCCGCCAGCGACAGCCGGCGCAGCACCAGGAACGCACCGACCGGCGCGATGGAGAAGCTGAGGACGCTGGTCGCGCTCAAGGCGCGCAGCATGAAATCGTATTCCAGCCAGTCAAACATCCGGCGCTCCCGCGGACTCCGTGCCGCCACCCCGGTACATCTGTTCCTGCCAGGCGGCCTGACTGGCGGACAGATAGCCGAACGCGACCAGATTCGCCGGCGTCAACGTCTCCTGCGGTGGACCGAAACGCGCTTCCCCGCGGCCCAGCAGCAGAGCGGAGGTGCAGTGCTGCAGAACGGCGGAGAGATCGTGCAACACCAGGATGACGGTCCGCCCTTCCGCCGCCCAACCGTCGATCAGGGTCAGCAGGTCGGCCTCGGTGGTCTGGTCGATGGCGGTAAAGGGTTCGTCGAGCAGGATAACCGGCGCATCCTGAACGATGGTGCGTGCGAACAGGGCGCGTTGCAGTTGTCCCGCCGACAAGGCGTGAATCGGCATATCGGCGATATCTTCAATACCGGCCTGTTGCAAAGCTTCCGCGATGCGCGCGCGGGCCGGCGCGCCGACACGCCCGGTAAAACCCAACCGGCCCCAGACGCCCATCTCCGCCAAGTCGCGCACCCGCACCGGAAACCGGGTGTCGAACTCCGTCCGCTGACCAAGATAAGCGATTGTCTCCGGCCGTCCTGCCGGCCAGCTTAACCTTCCGGCAATCGGCGGCAGGGTGCCCAGCAGGGTCTTGATCAGGGTGGATTTGCCGCACCCGTTGTGGCCGACGACGGCCAGCACGTCGCCGGGCGCGGCCGTAAACGATACGCCGCGCACCACAGGCACGCCCCTGTACCCGAGGGTGAGTCCCTCAGCCTTGAACTGCATAATCGTGACTCCAGGCTTTAGCCGCCGATTGTCGCCGCAATCACTGACCAGAGGCCGATGCAAGTGCATCCGACTCCGATCAAAAGCCTGAAGGTGCTGAGTTCCGTGAACTTGAATTCGGACCGGGATCTGTCCGAAAGATCGACTGAAGACATTCCATTCTCCTGGTAGGGGACACCCGCCCCGTTCGAGGATCGTAAAATGCCTGGTAGGTCTTCTGGCTTGCGGTCATCGGGTTTTGCGCCTGCCTTCCCGGGTAGCCCCAGTGGCGTCGTTCGGCACCCCTACCGCACACAGTTGCGGGTACAGCCCCGGATTTGCTCCCTGATGGGTACGGCGCACCGGGTTCCCTGTTATGCCTTCCGCCTTTGGCTTCCGGCAACCAAGCGGGAAGACGGTAACAGTGTTTTTTCGGCAACGTCAATACGGCCCGGCGCGCCGTGCGGGGGGCGGCGCGTCGCCAGGCCCTTTCCCGCCGGTGGGCGCATGCGCTAGGCTCGCGCGGAAAAATGCTCCAGGAAGGACGGTAAATGACCGATCCACGCGCACCTGAAAATCTTGTCGACCTGTCCCGCTATCCGCTTAACGACCCGGGTTGCGCAATGTTCGGGGATATCGTTCGGTCCGCCAGAAATTCACTCGCGGAAACGGGTTCCGTCTCCTTTCCCGGCTTTCTGACGCCCGATGCGGTGGACCTTATGGCCGCGGAGGCCGAGGCGCTGTCGCCCCTGGCCTATGAAGGACCGCGCGCGGCGACGCCTTACTTCTTCAACTACGATCTGGCCCGCACCGACGACCCCGATCACCCGGTCAACCGCCGGAACAGGCGCGCCCTGTCGCAGGTCGCCTACGATCTGATTCCGCCGGAAAGCGCGCTCTACCAGCTGTATCACTGGGATCCTCTGCCGGGTTTTCTGGCCAGAATTCTGGAGCATGACCGCCTTTACCGGACGGAAGATCCGTATCAGGCGCTCAATATCTCGGTCATGCGGGAAGGCGGCTGTCAGCAATGGCATTACGACCGCAGTTCCTTCGTGACCACGTTGCTGGTGCAGGAGGCCGAAACGGGCGGCGACTTCGAATATGTTCCGGGCCTGCGGGAGGATACGGACGAACATTACGACGCGGTGCGGGCGGTTCTGGACGGCGACCGGACGCGTGTCCGTCGGCTGGAACTGGAGCCGGGCGCCCTCAATCTGTTCAAGGGGCACTATGCCCTGCACCGGGTGACCGAGACCGGCGGCGCGCGTAAACGGCTCCAGACGATCTTCGGCTATTCCCCCGAACCGGGCGTTACCGGGTCGTTGAAATCCAGCATTATGCATTACGGCCCGCGTGTCGGTGTTCGGGCGGGCCTCGACCCTGCCGATATCCGCGCGCTGGTCGACTAGGCCGGGTTGGCGCGATGTCCCTGCTGTTCAAGGAACTGGACTACCGGGAAACGCCCATCGGGCCGGTCAGCCTGCGCCGCCGCCGGATTCTGTCCCTGGATACGGATGTCTTGGAGATCCTGTTGGGCGACGAACATCTGATGTCCAGTCTGTTCACCGTGTCCGAAATCGCCCTGGCGAAGCTGGGACTGGGCGCGTTGGAGGGCGATGGCCTCGATATCGCGGTTGGGGGATTGGGTCTCGGCTATACGGCGGACGCGGTTCTGGACGATGCCCGTGTGCGGTCGCTCAGTGTGATTGAACTGCTGGGGCCGGTCATCGACTGGCATGAAAGCGGGCTGTTGCCGCTGGGACCGCGCTTAACCGGCGATGCGCGCTGCCGGTTCGTCCGCGGCGACTTTTTCGCCATGGCGGCGTCGGAAGACGGCTTCGACCCAGAGACGCCGAAGCGCCGCTACGACGCCATACTGATCGATATCGACCATGCTCCGGACAGGCTGCTGCACGATGGTAGCGAGGGGTTCTATACCGAAGCGGGCCTAAAGCTGCTGGCGCGCCACCTGAAGACCGGCGGCGTCATGGGGTTGTGGTCCGATGACAGGCCCGACGCGGCTTTTACGCAGAAACTGTCGTCGGTCTTTGCCGAGGCTTGGGGCGAGCCCGTCACCTTCGACAACCCCCTCCAGGACAGGCCGTTCACGCAGACCGTCTATCTCGCCCGGGTCTGAGGCGCCGTCCCACGGCCCGGTGCAGCGCCCAATTGGATCAAGATGACGGGCGGTCCGGGATTGTGATCCGGAACGTGGTGCCGGACCCGCTGGTGCTCTCCAGTTCCAGGTCCCCGCCATGGCCCCGCATCAATTCCCGCGCAATCGCCAGCCCCAGGCCGGTGCCGCCGGACTTCGTCGATCCCTTGAACGGTTTGAACAGGTTTTCCTGCGCCCGTGGGGGCAGGCCCGGGCCGTCGTCGCTGACATCGATCAGCAGGACGCCGTTATAGCGGTGGGAGGAGACGGCGATTTCCTGCGCGCCGGCCTGAACCGCGTTGCGCACAAGGTTGCTGATCGCGCGGTAGAACTGGTCCCGGTCGGCCTCCACCCGCATGCCCGGCGGCATGTTCGCGGCGATTTCCGTTCCTTCGACCTCCACGCGGCCGATTTCCTGCAGCAGCGGTTCCAGCTCGAATTCCGACCGGTTCAGGACGGGCGTTTCCTGGCCGACATAGTTCAGCGTCTGGCTGCACATCGCGACCGCCCGGTCGATGGTGGAGATCAGGGTCGGTGCGATGCGGCGTACCTCGGGGTCCTCTGACTCCTCCAGCCGGTCGAAAACCAGGATGGCGCGGGAGAGAATGCCTTTCAGATCGTGATTGATCTTGGCGACGGCGGTTCCCAGCGCCGCCAGATGTTCCTTTTGCTGAAGCGCCCCGCGCAACGCCTGCTGCATGGCGGCGAGTTCGCGCTCGGCCAGGCCCACTTCGTCATGCCGGGGCGACGGCTGGATAACCCGGGTCGCATCCTCCGGCTCCTCGCGGAAGGCCACCATATTGTCCTTCAGCCTGCGCAACGGGCGGACCAGAAGCCAGTGCAGGGAGGCGAAGACCAGGCCCGCGGTGATCAGCGAGATCACCAGGGAAAGCTGCGTGATGCGCCAACCGAACGCCAGCAGGGCTTCGGAAAGGGGGCCTTCGCGGATAACGATTTCAATCAGGACGGCGGGGTCCTTGGGGCTGGCGGAGACGATCCGCATCACCCGGTCCTGCTGGTCGATCATGGTGGACATGGCCGCACCGATCATGGCCAGTGGTGACAGGTCGTCCAGCATCACCGTCTTTTCGATGTCCGGCGGTGCTTCTGTCATCAGGCTCAGGCGCATGCCGTCCCGGCGGACCGAGATGCCGTACACCTCGACATGATCCAGCAGTTCGGCCTTTAGCTGATCCGACACGTCGCCGTCGGGCGTGGCGTCCAGGGACAGGACGGCCAGATGCGCGTTTCCGATACGCTCCAACAGGTAATCCTGCCAGAACCGGGTCGCGGACGGGATGAAGATGAAAATCTCTGCGATCATCACGAAGATGACCGTCAGAACCAACAGACGTGCGGACAGGCTATGCATGGCGACGGGGTTCCCTCGCCGTCAACGGCGGTTTCCTTCCGGGATACATTAACGACTTCCACGCCTGCCGCGGAGACGGCAAATCCATTTCCAATCCAAGATGGCGCCGGACTCCGGCAGGTCACCTTTGCGTGACCGTTTCCGATAAAAGCCGTAACCGCCGGGCCTGTGTCAATTCTTATTCAAACGCTTTACAGGCCGCCGTCCTGTGTTTTCCGGCTGCTGCTGAACTTCTTGATGATCACGGGCAGGACTGCAAGCGCCGCCAGACCGATCATCCCCGCAACCAGTTCCGGCGATAGAATACCTTCCAGCGAAAGTTCGCCGCCGGACTCGAAGATCTCACCCAGCCCCGCGCCGAAGGTCGCATAGACCGCCGTGCCGGGGATGATGCCGAAGAAGGTCGCGATGACGAAGTTCCGCAGCGACACGCCCAGAAGGCCCGGCACGATGTTCACGATGAAGAACGGAAAGGCCGGGACCAGACGCAGGACGAAAAGATAGTTCAGTTCGTTTTCGCGGAACCCGTCCTGCATTTTCGCCAGGGCCGCACCGGCCTTGGCCCGCAGCAGATCGGCCAACGCCGTCTTGGCCGCCAGAAAGATCAGCGTCGCGCCCAGGGTCGCGCCGATCACCGTATAGGCCGTTCCCCACAACGCGCCGAACAGGAAACCGCCCAGAAGGGTCAGCACCGTTGCGCCGGGTACGGAGACGGCGACGGCCGCTGCGTAGACCGCGATAAAGGTCAGGGCGGCAAGCAGGTGGTTGTCGGCCACTTGGGTCGCCAGCCAGGCGCGGTTTTCCCGCAGGGCGTCAAGCGACAAATAGCTGCCGAGATCGAACAGGACAAACGCGCCGAAACCTGCGCCGATCAACGCCAACGGCACAATCCGCCCCAACAGTTTCGACTGTGCCTTCGGCGTATCTTTGATCATGGTATCCACTACGTCGTTCCGTACCGCATCCGACATCTGTTTCACGCTCTTTGCAATGCTGCGCTGCGACGTTCCTGCGACATGGAATGTCCTGGCGGCGCGGGGTTGTATCCGACGCTGGAGATAGCGCCCCGCCGGCACACGGACCATTCAAGCCTGTGTGAGGGACGGGTTATCCGCCCGGACGGGAAAACCGAAGGGCGATAACGCGCAACCGCGTTGACTTGGTCAGGCGCTGGCACTATACACCCGCAGCGCGTTCAATGGGTTCGTGGCCATAGGCCATTTGCGCCCTGCGCCGGAAGCTGCGGCGACCGGTTGCACACTACCCAGAAAACCGCGGAAGCAATCGTTATTTCGCCTTGCGTGAAGGCCCCGCCGAAAGGGGCGGTTCGCGTTCGGTGTGTAGGAGAAGATCGGTGAAACGTACATTTCAGCCCAGCCGCCTGATCCGGAAGCGTCGCCACGGATTCCGGTCCCGCATGGCGACGGCCGCCGGCCGCCGCGTTTTGGCCGCCCGCCGGGCCAAGGGACGCAAGCGTCTTTCCGCCTAATGGTTCCGAAATCCGCCGTCGAACGCCTGAAACGGCGGGCGGATTTCGTTGCTCTGTCGCGCGCCCGCAACAGCAGCGGCCAGCCCGGCCTTGTGCTGCAGGCGGCGCGCCGCACGGCCAAGCACCTGGACAAGGACGCCATCAGGGTGGGGTTTACCGCCAGTAAGAAGGTCGGCAACGCCGTTCGCCGCAACCGCGCCAAACGCCGGTTGCGCGAAGCGGCGCGTCTTGTTCTGGAGCCGAATTCGCGCACCGGACACGATTATGTCCTGATCGCCCGGGCGGCCACCGCAGAGCGTCCTTTCGCGTCCTTGTGCAAGGACCTGCAAAAGGCCATGAAGCGGCTTAACGTCTGGTCGCCGGGTGCTGCACCCGGTATGGTCCCGCCCGCAGTTTAAGAGGATTTCCACACCCGCCATGGATAGCGACAATCGTAAGAATCTGATCATTGCGCTGGTGTTGTCCATGGTCGTCATGGTCGGCTGGCAGGTGTTCTATGAAATGCCCCGCCAGGAACAGCGGGTAGAGGCCGAACAGCAGCGCCAGGCCGCCGAACAGCAGGCGGCCGGGGACCGCGGCGACGTCTCCTCCCAGCCGCAGCTTGGCGTGAACGTTCCGAACAGCCTGCAGTCCGTCGAAAATCTTCCAAAATCCCGGAACCAATTGCTGGAGGCCGCCCCCCGCCTGGCCGTCAATACGAACCGGCTCAGCGGCTCGATCTCCCTGCGCGGCGCCCGGATCGACGATCTGACCCTGCTCGACTACCGCGAGACGGTGGAAGACGACAGCCCGAACATCGTCTTCCTGCATCCGGTCGGCGGCGAGAAGCCCTATTACGCGGAATTCGGCTGGCTGGGCGCGGACGGGGTGGACGTGCCGGACCGCGATACGGTCTGGACGGCGGACAAGCCGGAACTGACGGTGAACAACCCGGTCACGCTAAGCTGGACGAACGACGCCGGCGTGGTGTTCGAACAGATCGTCACGCTGGACGAGAATTTCATGTTCTCGATCGATCAGCGCGTTCGCAACAACAGCGGTCAGCCGATCACCGTTTCACCCTATGGGGTGATCGCGCGGACCGGAACACCCAGCATCCTGGGTTTCTACATTCTCCATGAAGGGCTGATCGGCGTTTTCGACGATGTTCTGAAGGAAGTCGACTATTCCGATCTGGTCGATGACGGCGCGGTGCAACCGGCGGAAAAGCAGGCCACCACCGGCGGCTGGCTCGGCATCACCGACAAATACTGGCTTGCGGCGCTGGTCCCCGATGCGCTGGAAACGGTGCAGACCAGTTTCTCGGGACGGCTTTCGGGCAGCACCGAAGCCTATCAGGCCGATTTCCTGATGAACGCCCGCACAATCGCGGCCGGTGAAACGGCGGCGGTGAACAACCGGCTGTTCGCGGGCGCCAAGGAAACCCTGCTGCTGGATGATTACCGGGACGATCCGGAGAATGGCATCTCGAACTTCGATCTGGCGGTCGATTTCGGCTGGTTCTACTGGCTGACCAAGCCGATCTTCTATGGCATTCACATGCTGAACGATTGGTTCGGCAACTTCGGCGTGGCGATCCTGGGCCTGACCTTCGTCATCAAGCTTCTGTTCTTCCCGCTGGCGAACAAATCCTACCGTTCCATGAGCAAGATGAAGCTGCTGCAGCCCAAATTGATGGAGCTGAAGGAGCGCTATGGCGACGACCGCCAGAAGATGAACATGGAGATGATGGAGCTGTATAAGAAAGAGAAGGTGAACCCGCTTTCGGGCTGTTTACCGATCCTGCTCCAGATCCCCGTCTTCTTCGCGCTGTACAAAGTGCTGTTCGTCACCATCGAAATGCGTCACGCGCCCTTCTTCGGCTGGATTCAGGATCTGTCCGCGCCGGACCCGCTGGGCATGCTGACCCTGTTCGGAATGATCCCCTGGGAAGTGCCGGCCATCATCGCCTTCCTGAATATCGGCATCTGGCCGGTCATCATGGGGCTGACCATGTGGCTGCAGCAGAAGCTGAACCCGGCCCCGACCGATCCGGTGCAGGCGCGGGTCTTCATGCTGATGCCGTTTCTGTTCACCTTCCTGTTGGGCACCTTCCCGGCGGGTCTGGTGATCTACTGGGCCTGGAACAACACGCTGAGCATCCTGCAGCAATATGTCATCATGCGGCGGATGGGGGTGGCCATCGGCGGCGGCAAGGCGGAGCCGTCCAGTTAGCGTCATGAGCGGTCTCTTAAAGGCTGACGACTACACCGACGCCGACCTGGAAACGGGTCGGCGTCTGTTTGCGCGGCCCTGCATCTTCATGAAAAGCGTGGTGTCGATCCGCGACCTGCCGGACCAGGGACCCGCCGAGGTCGCGTTCGCCGGGCGCTCCAACGTCGGCAAATCAAGCCTGCTGAACGCGCTCACCAACCGGGGTTCGCTGGCGCGGACCAGCAATACGCCGGGCCGGACCCAGGCGTTAAACTATTTCGATCTGGCCGACGAGGCGCTGTGGCTGGTGGATATGCCGGGCTATGGCTATGCGAAAGCGCCCAAACATCTGGTCGACGGCTGGAACCGGCTGATCGAGGATTATCTGCACGGGCGGCAGTCCTTGCGCCGGTTGTGCGTGCTGATCGACGCGCGGCACGGGTTGAAATCCTCCGACGAGGCGCTGATGTCCGGCCTGGACGCGGCGGCGGTCGCCTATCAGATCGTCTTGACCAAGGCGGACAAGATCGCCGCGAGCGTGTTGGAGAAACTGGTGGCGAACATCGTGGCGGCGCTGAAGAAACATCCCGCCGCCTTGCCGACGGTGATCGCCACCTCCTCGAAAAAAGGCTGGGGTCTGCCGGAGCTGCGGGCTGAACTGGCCGCGCTGGCGGCGGAAGACCGGATCGGCTAAGGTCCGGCGCGCGCCGCGAAGAGAAATGACTCAAAGAAAACGGCTGGTTGGGGGCGAATGATGGACGAGACGGGTAAACCCGAACACGACCACAGGCACAGCGATCACAAATCCAAGCGCCGGGCCGAGTGGCTGGCCCAGGCGGGCATTCTGACCGAGGCGCTGCCGTTCATGCGGCGCTATGCGGGCGAGACGCTGGTCATCAAATACGGCGGCCACGCGATGGGCGACGCCGAGCTGGCCAAACTGTTCGCGCGGGACGTGGTGTTGCTGAAACAGTGCGGCATCAACCCTATCCTGGTGCATGGCGGCGGGCCGCAGATTGGCGCCATGCTGGAAAAAATGAAGATCAAGAGCGAGTTCGTCGATGGCCTGCGGGTGACGGACGCCGAATCCGTCGGCATCGTCGAAATGGTCCTCTGCGGGCAGATCAACAAAAGCATCACCGCGTCGCTGGTTGAGGCCGGCGGCCGCGGCATCGGCATTTCCGGCAAGGACGGCGGATTGGTGCGCGCCCGCAAACTGACCCGCAAGAAGCGCGATCCGGATTCGAATATCGAACAGGTGCTGGATCTGGGCTTCGTGGGGGAGCCGGAAAAAGTCGATCCGACCATCCTGGACGATCTGCGCTCGACCGATCTGATCCCGGTGATCGCCCCCATCGGCCTGGGCGCAGACGGCGAAACCTACAACATCAACGCCGATACGGTCGCGGGCGCCATCGCCGCCGCGGTCGGCGCACGGCGACTGCTGATGCTGACAGACGTGACCGGCGTTTTGGACAAGAACGGGCAGTTGATCGCGGATATCACCCTGGCGGAAGCCGACGCCCTGATGCAGGACGGCACCTTGACCGGCGGCATGATTCCGAAGGTCGAAACCTGCATGAACGCCATGAATCAGGGTGTCGAGGCCGCCGTCATCCTGGACGGCCGCGTGCCGCACGCGATTCTGCTGGAAATGTTCACGGCCCACGGTTCCGGGACCATGATCCACCGGAGTTGAGGGGCTGCCGTTTGCGCCGCCGGCCCGCTTCGCCGCCTTGAGGGTCGAACCGCCGCGCTGTCGCGCCTTGGTACGGGCCGAAACCGGGACGTGAAAAAACTTATCCGGCCTTAACGCCCTTGGTGGTCGAATATTCGAAATGCAGCGCCTCACCCGGAAAGGCGTGACCGTGGGCGCTGTGCGCCGCCGCGGCGGCGTCGGCGAACCCCTGCAGGATCAGTTTCAATTTACCGGGATAGGTCGCGATATCGCCGATAGCGTAAATGCCGGGGCGGGCCGTTTGGCAGGTTGCCGGATCGACCGAGATCAGATTCTTCTCAATTTCCAGCGACCAGTCGGCGATTGGGCCAAGGCTGCTGGCCAATCCATAGAAGGGCAGAAGGCAATCGGCCTCCAGCAGCCGTTCGTTCCCGTCCAGATCCTTGACCCGGACGCCGGACAGACGTCCCGCATCGCCTTCCAGACCGGCCAGTTGAAAGGGCGTCACAAGCTCGACCTTGCCCTGATCGGCCAGCGCCCGCAGTCGATTGACGCTTTCCGGCGCGGCGCGGAACTTGTCCCGCCTGTGCACGACGGCCACATGCGCGGCCACCTCGGCCAGGGAATTCGCCCAGTCGACGGCAGAATCCCCGCCGCCGCCGATGACGATCCGTTTGCCGCGGAACTCCTCCCGCCGTTTGACCAGATAAAACACGCTGGTCCCCTCGAAGCGGTCGAGACCGTCGAGCGGCGGCCGGTTCGGCCCGAAAGCGCCGCCGCCCGCCGCGATCAGGATAACGCGGCAGCAGATGACATCCCCCGCGGACGTGCCGACGGTGAAGCCTGTCTCCGCATCGCCGTCTACCGAGACGACCTGCCGGCCAAGATGATAGGTGGGCGCGAAGGGGGCCGCCTGTTCCTCCAGCCGCGCGATCAGCTCGCCCGCATCGATGCGCGGATAGCCGGGGATGTCGTAGATGGGCTTTTCCGGGTACAGCGCCGTGCATTGCCCGCCCGCCTCGTCCAAGGCATCGACGACATGGGCTTTCATGCCCAGCATGCCCAGTTCGAAAACGGCGAACAGACCCACGGGTCCGGCCCCGACGATGACAGCATCCGTGTTGTACATGGCGTGCGGCACAGCCTCCGTATCCTAAAGGTCAGGGGCGTAAATCGTTCCTGCTGAAGCGTCAATCGCCGGCTGGCTGAACCCGGTCAGAATCGCCTATAACCTGGGCTTGAGACGAACATACTGTCTAATCTTGGGACGCGTTGGCGGACTATATCCATATGACGGAAACGACTTTGGGCGGCGGCGGGGCGGATGTAACGATTTCCCTGGCGGATCCGGGGGCGACGGCGGCGCTGGGGGCGCGGCTGTTCCCCTTGCTGCAGGCGGGCGACATCGTCGCGCTGCGGGGCGATTTGGGGATGGGGAAGACCACACTGGTCCGCGGCCTGGTGCAACGGGCCCTCGGCCCGGAAACGGATGTGCCCAGCCCGACTTTCACGCTTGTTCAGACCTACGACCTGGACGGCATGGAATTGTGGCATTTCGACCTTTACCGTCTGGAAACGCCCGAGGAGGTGTTCGAGCTTGGCGTCGAGGAGGCGTTTATCGATTGCATCAGCCTGATCGAATGGCCGGACCGGATGGGTCCCTATCTGCCGCACGAACATCTTGAGATCCGGTTGCGCCAGGACGGCGACGGGCGGTCGGCGGCGATCAGCGGGTCCGCTGACTGGCGCGCCCGGCTGGAAGGGCTTGCCGCATGACAGCGCGGGAGGAACAGCGGAACGCCTTTCTGACGGGTCAAGGATGGGACCCGGCGGATTGCACCCTGTTGGCGGACGATGCCTCCTTCCGGCGGTATTTCCGGCTGACCAACGGCTGGCGGCGCGCCGTCCTGATGGACGCCCCGCCGGAGAAAGAGCAGACAGCCCCTTTCGTCTCTATTGCGGAGAAGTTGGAAAAATTGAAGCTCAGCGCTCCCGAAGTCTTGGCCTGGGACCGGGACGGGGGGTTCGTGCTGCTGGAGGATCTGGGCGACGATACCTTCACCGCCATTCTTCGCCAGGGCGGAAACGAGCCGACGCTGTATGCACAGGCGCTCGAAGCGTTGGTCGCCCTGCATCGGCGTTGGTCGCCGGAGATGGGGGGCGATGTGCCCCGCTATTCGGACGACCGTTTCCTGGAGGAAGCCCTGCTGCTGACTGACTGGTATCTGCCCGCGGTAACGGGTGCGCCGGTCGCGGACGCGGCGCGCGCGGCCTTTCAGGACGCCTGGCGCGCGGTGCTGCCGCAGGCGCGCGCGGTGCCGGAAACCCTGGTGCTGCGCGACTACCATGTCGACAATCTGATCTGGCTGCCGGACCGGGACGGGCCGCGCTGCGTCGGACTGCTGGATTTTCAGGACGCGGTGACGGGGCCGGTGACCTACGATCTCGCCTCTCTGTTTGAGGATGCGCGGCGCGACGTGGACCAGGACATGGCCGGGAAACTGCTGGCCCGGTATCTTGGCCTGTTCCCGGAACTCGATGAAGCGTCCTTCCGCGCTTCCTACGCGATCATGGCCGCCCAGCGGGCGACCAAGATCATCGGGATCTTCACCCGCCTGGACCGGCGCGACGGAAAGGCGCGTTACCTCACGCATATTCCACGCCTGTGGCATTGGTTGGAGAAGGATTTGCGGCACGATACCCTGACGGCTGTGAGGCAGTGGTTTGCGGAGCATGCGCCCGCAGCACTCCGCATCGCGCCGGAGGCGCAGGGCCGATGAGCGCGCCCCGGGAAATAGAGACGGCGATGATCCTGGCCGCCGGTTTCGGCAAGCGGATGGCGCCCTTGACCGATACGGTTCCCAAACCCCTGGTCACGCTGTGCGGCAAACCCTTGATCGATTGGTCGATGGGCAGTTTTGAGGCCGGCGGCGTCAAACGCTATGTCGTCAACACGCACCATCTTTCCGATCAGGTCGAACGTCATTTCGCCGGACGAAGCGACGTCACCCTGTGTTACGAAGAGGAAATTCAGGAAACCGGCGGCGGCGTGCGGGACGCCCTGCCGCATCTTGGGGACGCGCCCTTCTTCGTCACCAGTTCGGATGCGATCTGGTGTGACGGCGTAAAGCCCGTGGTGCGCCGCATGCGGGACGCCTGGGACCCCGAAGAGATGGACGTACTGCTGCTGCTGGTTCAATCGACCCAGGCATATGGGTACGATGGACCGGGAGACTATTACCTGGACGGGACGGGCGCGGCATCCTATCGCGGCGACCGTCAGACGGCGCCGTTCGTTTTCGGCGGGCTGCAGATCCTGAAACCCGGCCTGTTCGAGGATGCGCCGGACGGTCCGTTCCGGTTGCCGGAAATCTATCACAAGGCCGAGGCCGCCGGACGCCTGAGCGCTATCGCCCATGATGGGGAATGGTTTCACATCGGCACGCCCGAGGCACGCACGGAGTTGGAGGAAATGATCGCCGCCGGCCACGGCGAAGCCAATACACGTTGAGAGGCAATGAACTTCGGAAGCGTCTATACAATTCCCGCCGAGCGCTCTTTCGTCGATGCGCTCGCCGACGGCCTGCTGGAGGCCTGGGGCGAGGATCCGCTGGCGTTTTCGGAGGCGCTGGTGCTGCTGCCGACGCGCCGCGCCTGCCGCGCCCTGCGCGAGGCGTTCCTGCGCCGCGCCGAGGGCAAGGCGATGCTGCTGCCCCGGCTGCGCCCAATCGGCGATATCGACGAGGAAGAGCTTGGCCTGACCGCATCCTTCGGCGAGGCGGGCGCGGGTGCAGGGCTTGCGGAGGCGGTCGCGTCCATGCCGCCGCCGGTCGGCGATCTGCGCCGGCGGCTGATCCTGACCCGCCTGATCCTTCAGGGCGGTTGGGGCTTCGAAGATCCGACGCCGGATCAGGCATCCCTGCTGGCCGCGGATCTGGGCCGGTTTCTCGATCAGGTTCAGGTCGAGGGTCTGTCGCTAGACAATCTCGAACGGCTGGTGCCGGAAGAGTTTTCGGAGAACTGGCAACGCGTGCTCGCCTTCCTGGATCTGATCCGCACGCACTGGCCCCGGATTCTGGAGGAGGAACAGGCGCAGGACCCGGGTCATTGGCAGACCGCCCTGCGCCGCTTGCAGATCGACGCCTGGCGCGCCAACCCGCCGGCCTTTCCCGTGATCGCCGCCGGATCGACCGGGACCGTTCCGTCAACGGCGGATCTGTTGTCCCTGGTGCTGACCTTGCCGCAAGGGCTGGTGGTTCTGCCGGGGTTGGACCGGCATCTGGAGGAGACGGCCTGGACCGCCGCGTCGGAAGATCAGACGCACCCGCAATACGGTCTGGCGCGGCTGCTGTCCCGTTTCGAGATGGACCGGGCTGCGGTTCTGGACTGGCCGTGCGGCGGAGAGGACGGTACGGACCGCGCCACACGGGTCGCGCTTCTGTCCGAAGCGATGCGCCCCGCCCAGGCCAGCGACGGTTGGCGCGCCTTGACGCCGCAGGACAGCCGCCGGTTTTCCGGCGTCGATCTGCTGACCTGTCCGACGCCGCATGCGGAAGCCGCGGCAATCGCCCTGATCATGCGGCAGGCGCTGGAGACGCCCCGGCAGCGCGCTGCCCTGGTGACGCCGGACCGGGGCCTTGCGCGCCGCGTCGCCGGGGAGTTGAAGCGCTGGGGCGTGACGGTTGACGATTCGGCGGGGACGCCGCTGGAGAAGACGCCGGGCGCTGTCTTCCTGCGCTTGCTGATCGAAACCGTATCGGGGGGGCTGTCGCCGGTCAGTCTGCTTGCGTTGCTGAAACACCCTTTTGCAGCCGCCGGGGAAAACCCGCCCGCCTTCCGGGCCGCGGTGCGGTTGTTGGAACGCCATCTGCTGCGGGGGCCGAAACCGGCGGCGGGATTCGACGGTCTGGACGCCGTGCTGGTGGCGGCGAAATTTTCGGAGGAAAAGGACCGGCGGCGCACCGAAGATCTGATCGGGATGCTCCGGCCGATCCTGGAACCTTTGATCGCGGCGCTGGAAGGCGGCGGCACGCCGTTGCGTCGGATCCTGGAGATCCATGTCCGCGCCGCCGAGGCGCTGGCCGCGACCGATACGGACACCGGGCAGAACCGGCTTTGGAACGGAGAGGATGGCGAGGCGCTCGCCCGTTTTGTTCGGGAACTGACCGATTCGGCCAGCGAGGATGTCGCTGTTATGGAACCGCGTTTCTATCCCGCCTTCTTCGATTCGCTGCTGGCCGGACGCGTGGTGCGGCCAAGCTACGGCGCGCATCCCCGCCTGTCGATCTGGGGGCCTTTGGAAGCGCGCCTTCAGCATGCGGAAGTGATGATTCTGGGGGGCTTGAACGAAGGCGTCTGGCCGCCGGAACCGCAGACAGACGCCTGGATGTCCCGCCCGATGCGCGCCCGATTCGGCCTGCCCGCGCCGGAACGCCGGGTCGGCCTCAGCGCCCATGACTTCGCGCAGGTAATCGGGGCGCAGACGGTCTTTCTGACCCGGTCAGAGAAACTGGACGGCCAGCCGACCGTGCCGTCGCGCTGGCTGTCGCGGTTGCAGGTGGTGCTGGACGCCACAGGTCAGGGTGACGCCCTGCGTCCCGAGCATCCCTGGCTGGAATGGGCCGAGGCCGTGGGCAGAACCGGCCTTCCCGCCGCACCCTGTCCGCCGCCCGCACCCCGGCCGCCGCGCGACGCCCGCCCCACGGAACTCTCGGTCACCCGGGTGGAATTGCTGATGCGCGACCCGTACAGCATCTACGCACAGAGTATCCTGGGCCTTAAAACTCTCGACCCGTTGGAGGCGGATCCCGGCGCCGCGGAGCGCGGAACCTTCATTCACCAGGCGTTGGAAAAATTCGTGCGCGCCTTTCCGTCGGGGCCCTTGCCGGGCGACGCATTGCGGCGACTGCGCGCTTTCGGCGAAGAAGCATTCGGTCCCGCGCTGGGGCGGCCCGCCGTGCGGGCCTTCTGGTGGCCCCGGTTCGAGCGGGTCGCGCAGTGGTTCCTGGATCTGGAAAGCGGACGCCGGGGCGACGTGGCCGCCTCCGTCCTGGAGGTTAAGGGCCGGATGCAATTGGGCCGGCACGCGGTCCGCGCCACCGCCGACCGTGTCGACAGAATGCATGGGGGCGGCCTGGCGGTGATCGACTATAAAACCGGCGGGGTTCCCACCCTGAAGGCGGTACAGGCCGGTTACGCCCCGCAATTGCCCCTGGAGGCGGCCATCGCCATGGACGGCGAGGACGGCTTCGAGGACGTTGCGGCGGGGCCGGTCGAAGAGCTTGCTTTCTGGCAGCTTTCCGGCGGCGATCCGGCGGGTCTGGTCAAACCCATCCCGGGTGACGCAATCGCGGACCTGGCGGCGACGGCGCGGGAGGGGGCGGCGCACCTGTTCCAGGTTTTCGACGATCCGCAGACGCCCTATCTCGCGGCTCCCCGCCCGGCGCAGGCCCCGCGCTATAACGACTACGCGCATCTGGCCCGGCTTGCGGAATGGTCCGTGTCCGAGGAGGGCGGCGAATGACCCCCGCCGAGCGCGTGGCGCGCCCCGACCCCAACGAGTTGCAGCGGCTTGCCGCCGACCCGAAAAGCACCGTCTGGGTCAGCGCCAGCGCCGGCAGCGGCAAGACGAAGGTGCTGACCGACCGTGTGCTGGCCTTGCTGCTGACCGGCTCTGCGCCGGAACGCATCCTCTGCATCACCTTTACAAAGGCGGCGGCGGCCGAAATGGCCAACCGGCTGACCGAACGTTTGGGGAAATGGACCAGGCTCAGCGACGAAGACCTGTCGGAGCAGATCCGGCTTATCCTGGGTGTCGAACCGGACGCGCGGGAGATGCGTGTGGCCCGGCGGCTCTTCGCCACGGTGCTGGACACGCCGGGTGGGTTGAAGATCCAGACCGTGCACAGTTTCTGCCAATCCATCCTGGGCCGCTTTCCGCTGGAAGCGGATGTTCCCCCGCGCTTCGATGTGCTGGACGAACGGTCGGCTGCGGAATTGATGCAACGGGCGCGCGACCGGGTTCTGGCCCGGTCGAACGGCGATCCCACGTTGGGAGAGGTTTTGCGGACCGTGACCCGGCGGGTCCAGGAAGACCGTTTCGATGCGTTGATGCGAACGCTGGCGGCGGAACGTTCCCGGTTCCGCCGTCTGGTCGGCATCGGCGGCGCGGATCTGGATGCGGCGGTCGCGGCGCTGTACCGGAAGGTCGGCGCACAAGCCGGATTGGATGAAGCCGATGTGATCGCCGATGCGGTCCGCTATGGAGCGTTCGATGCAATCGGGTTGTTGAGCACGGCTGACATCCTGCGGACCGAAGGGTCGCCGAAGCAGGACGGCCGGGCCGCCGACCGGATCGAACGCTGGGTCAAGGCGGACGAGGCGGGCCGGACCGCGCTGATGGAGGATTATCGCGGCGTCTTCTTCAAGGTGGATGGCGACCCGCGCGAACGGCTGGTTACCAAGAAGCTCGCCGCGGCCAGACCGGACACGGTGGAGATCCTGGAAGCCGAGCGCACCCGGCTGCAACGGGTCGATCTGCAGATCCGGCGGCAGGTCACCGCGGACTGTTCCGCGGCGCTTCTGACGCTGGGCTCGGCGTTGCTCGGCGCGTATGAGGAAGAAAAGCGGCTGCACGCCGTGCTGGATTACGACGATCTGATCCTGAAGACCCGCACTTTGCTGGAAAACGGTATTACGGGCGGTTCGGCCTGGGTCATGTATAAGCTGGATGGCGGCCTGGATCACATTCTTGTCGACGAGGCGCAGGACACCAACCCGGAACAGTGGGACGTGATCGCCAGCCTGGCCGACGATTTCTTCGCCGGGGAAGGGCAGGCGGCGGAACAGCGCACCCTCTTCGTGGTCGGCGATGTGAAACAGTCGATTTACAGTTTTCAGCGCGCCGACCCGGAGAAGTTCAATGACATGCGCGCGCATTTCTCCGATCGCGTGGAGGCGGCGCATATGCCCTTCCGCTCGGTGCCGATGGATGTTTCCTTCCGATCCACGCCCGCGGTCTTGAAGATTGTGGATGCGGTTTTCGCCGACGCGGTCGCCAAGGACGGCCTGACCGGACCCGACGGTGAAATCATCCATTATCCGTTCCGCGCCGATGCGCCGGGGGAAGTCGAATTCTGGCCCCTGATCGAACCGCTGGAGGTGGACGAGCCGGACCCCTGGACGCCGCCGGTCGCCGCCACCCCGGAAGCGCCGCCGATGGTGCGGATGGCGCAGCAACTGGCCGACCGCATCGCCGCGTCGGTGGGGCGCGAACTGCTGCCGGCCAAGGGACGGGCGGTCCGCGCCGGGGACATTCTGGTCCTGGTGCAGCGGCGCACCGCCTTTGTCGACAGTCTGATCCGCGAGTTGAAAAAGCGTTCGATCCCGGTTGCCGGGATCGACCGGATGGTGCTGTCCGAACAGATCGCCGTGATGGATCTGATCGCGCTCGCCGATTTTCTTCTTCTGCCGGAAGACGACCTGACGCTGGCGACGGTGTTGAAAAGCCCCTTCATCGGGCTCGACGACGACGATCTGTTTCGTCTGGCTTACGGCCGGGGCAAGACGACACTGTGGCGGCGCATGGCGGAACAGGCCGGCGGGAGCGAGAAGATTGCCGCCGCCCGCGGCTGGCTCGCTTCCCTGCTCGCCGTGGTCGATTATCGGAACCCTTACGAGCTGTTTGCAAGCGTTCTGACCGAGCCCTGCCCGGCCCCCGCGCCCGCCGGATTGATCGGCCCGCTGTCCGGCCGCCGCGCGCTGGTCGCGCGGCTCGGCGTGGAGGTGGAGGATGCGGTGGATGAGTTTCTGTCCCTGGCGCTTTCCTTCGATCTGCGCCGTGCACCGTCTCTGCAGGGTTTTCTGCACTGGTTCCAGGCGGGCCGGTCGGAGATTAAGCGCGACCTGGAGGCCGAAGCGCGCGATGAGCTGCGCATCATGACCGTGCATGGCGCGAAGGGGCTGCAGGCGCCGGTCGTCATCCTGCCGGACACGGTGCGGAAACCCGCATCCAGCGGCCGCGACGTTCCGCTGTATTGGGTCGATGACCGCAACGGCGGCGTGACTGAAAGCACGGCGCTGCCCCTGTGGTCGCCGAACCGGCGTTATGAGGAGCCTGTCTGCGCCGGCGAGCGCGAGGACCTGTCCCGCAAACGAAACCAGGAATACCGCCGGCTGCTCTATGTCGCGATGACCCGGGCGGAGGACAAGCTGATCGTCTGCGGCTATCACGGGGCCCACGGTCCGAAGGAGGATTGCTGGTACGCCCTGATCCGCGAGGGCCTGGATCGCATGGACGGGGTCGAAGAAACGCCGCTGCCCACCGTCGCGGGGGCGGAGATGCGCCGGTTGCGCGACCCCGGCTATGCGCTGGAAGAACCGATGGGCGGCCAGGATCTCGACCCTGGCCCCGGCCCCGCCCCGGCGGGCGATGCCGAAAGCCCGCTGCCGGCCTGGATATACGCCCTGCCGGATGCGGAACCCTCGCCGCCGAACCCGGTCGTCCCGACCAAGCCCATTGTCGAGGACCCGCCCGCGCGCTCGCCGCTGCAGGAGGATCCGGAGGACGCCTTCAAACGCGGGCTGCTGGTGCATAGCCTTTTGCAGTATCTGCCGGACCTGCCGCCGGAACGCCGGGAAGAGGCTATGCGCCGCTTCCTGTCGCGGCCCGACGCCGGGCTGTCGGAAGCGGGGATCGAGGAGTTGTGCGGGGAGGTCGACACCGTCCTCAACCATCCGGACTTCGCCGACCTGTTCGGTCCGGGCAGCCGCGCCGAAGTGCCGGTCATCGGACTTTTACCGCTGACGGAAACGGACGCCGTGGTTTCCGGGCAGATCGACCGGCTGGTCGTTCGCGACAGCGATGTGCTGATCGTCGATTACAAGACCCTGCGGCCCGCGCCGGAACGGACCGACGAAGTGCCTGCCGCCTATCGGCGGCAGTTGGCGAAATACAAGGCGCTGCTGGAGCAGGTCTTTCCGGACAAGAAGATCCGCTGCGCCCTGCTGTGGACCGATGTTCCCCGCCTGATGCCGATGGACGACGCGGCCGTCGGGCTTTAGATCTGCGAATCCGAACAGCTGCGAATCCGAAAACACAGTCATCCTGAGACTTCACAAGCGTGATCCTTGACCGCATATTCGCAGCTTCCTAAGTTGGCTTGAACGAGAACCCCAAATTCAAACACCCCGCCGCGCCGGTTCGGCGCGGAGACGGGATCGAAGGAGCGAGCTATGGCGACAGTCAAAGTCAGTGATGGCGACTTTCAGACCGCCGTTTTGGAAGCTGACGGACCGGTAGTGGTCGATTATTGGGCTGAATGGTGCGGCCCCTGCAAGATGATCGGACCGGCCCTGGAAGAGATTTCCGACGAAATGGCCGGCAAGGTTACGGTCGCCAAGTTGAACATCGACGACAATCCGCAGACGCCGTCGAAATACGGTGTGCGCGGTATCCCGACCCTGATGGTCTTCAAGGACGGCGAAGTGGTGGCCACCAAGGTGGGCGCGATGCCGAAAAGCCAGCTTTCCGATTGGGTGAATTCGGTTCTGTAACCGGCATTCGCCGCTGAGAGTAGACGCCCCGCTGACCGGCGGGGCGTTTTCTTATGCGTGGGTGGCGAGGACTTCGCCGGAGAGATAGAGCGAGCCGCAGATCAACAGCCGGCCGGGGGCCGCCCCGGTCGCCGCCAAGGAAACGGCGGCGGCTTCCAATCCGGTTGCCTCTGAACTATCGATGCCCTCGGCCTGGGCGATGGCGCACAATTCCTCTGCGGAGAGTGAGTTCGGCTCCCCCGGGATCGGGATGGCTTGCGCCGATTGGGTGAGAGACGCCAAGGGCCGCAGGAAGTCCCCGACGGCCTTGGTGTTCAGCATGCCGACGATCAGATGCAAAGGCCGGTCGTCCCAGCGCCGCCGGGCGTAGGTGGCGATGATCTCCCCCGCGGCCGCGTTGTGGCCGCCATCCAGCCAGACCTCCCAGTCGGAACCCAGCACGTCCAGCACCGGCCCCGTCTGCAGTTTCTGCAATCGGGCGCGCCAGTGCGCCTTGGCGAATCCCGCGGCAACCGCGTCCTCGGAAATTGCAAAACCGGCCCGGCGCAGAACCGACACAACCTCCGCCGCGACGCCCGCATTGATCCGTTGGTGATCTCCGGCCAGACCGAGGGGGCGGTCGTCCGCGACCGGTTGGGCCCGGGTCATGGGGGCGCCTGCTTCGCGCGCGGTATCCTCGATCACCCGCATGGCTTCGGGCTGCTGCGGGGCGACGATGCTGGGAATATCCGGCTTCTGGATCGCCGCCTTTTCCCCGGCGATTGCGGCCAATGTGTTCCCCAGGAACTGCATATGGTCCATGGAGACCGGCGTGATCGCCGTACAGACCGGCTCGCCGATAACGTTGGTCGCATCCAGGCGTCCGCCCAGGCCGACCTCCAACAGCACTATATCCGCCGGGTTTTCGGCAAAGGCCAGCAGGGCGGCGCAGGTAGTGATCTCGAAGTAAGTAATCGGCGCGCCGCCATTCGCCTCCTCGCAGCGCTCCAGATAGGAGGCCAGATCGGGTTCGGCGATCTGCGCCCCGCCAAGCGCGATACGTTCGGCGAAGCGGACCAGATGCGGCGAGGTGTAGACGTGGGGGCGGTATCCTGCTTCGGTCAGAATGGCCTTCAGGAAGGCGATGGTGGAACCCTTGCCGTTGGTGCCGGCGACATGCACGACCGGCGGCAAACGATCCTGCGGGTTTCCAAGCGCTTCCAGCAGCCGATAGACGCGGTCCAGCGTCAGGTCGATGACCTTCGGATGCAGTCGCATCAGGCGTTCTAGGATCGCGTCCGTGCGCCGGGTTTCAAGCAGTTCGGTCATGGGCGGCCGGCCGGAAATCCGCCGTCAGGCCTTGGCCGGTTCGGCGTCTGCGCCGGGCGCTTCGTCCGCCGCCTCTCCACCCGCGGCGTCCGGGTCCTGCGTTTCGCCGGTTGCGCCTTCCGCCGGTGCATCGGCGGGCGTCGAGGCGCTGTCCATCAGCAGTCCGGTAAGGCGGATGATCGTATCGCGCACCTGCGCGCGGGGCGTCACCACGTCCACCATGCCGTGATCCAGCAGATATTCGGCCGTCTGGAATCCTTCCGGCAGAGTTTCCTTCACCGTCTGTTCAATGACGCGTTTTCCGGCGAAACCGATCAAGGCTCCGGGTTCCGCGATATGGATGTCGCCCAGCATGGCGAAGCTGGCGGAGACACCGCCCGTCGTCGGATTGGTCAGCAGAACGAAGAAGGGAAGACCCGCTTCCTTCACTTCCTGCACGGCGACCACGGTGCGCGGCATCTGCATGAGGGAGAGAATTCCCTCCTGCATGCGTGCGCCGCCGGTCGCGGGAATGATGATCAGCGGCGCTTTCTGCAGCACCGCCAGCCGCGCCGCCGTCACGATGCCTTCGCCGACCGCGACCCCCATGGAGCCGCCCATGAAGGCGAAGTCGAATGCCGCCGCGACGGTCGGTCTGCCGTCCATCTTGCCGTGGGCGACGACGATGGCGTCCCGGTTCGCGGTCTTGGTCTTCGGGTCCTGGGCCGCCTGCGCGTCCTTAAGCCGGTCGGTATAGCGTTTGCGGTCGCGGAACCGCAGCGGGTCCATCGGCGTCTTCGGCAGTTCCGCCCGTTCGAACGCGCCGTCGTCGAACAGCAGTTCCAGCCGGCGGTCGACCGGCAGACGCATGTGATGTCCGCAGTGCTGACAGACGTGAAGATTGGCGACCAGATCGCGGTGGAAGATCATCTGTCCGCAATTGTCGCATTTGTGCCAGAGGTTATCCGGAACCTCCGGTTTCGCACCGACCAGCGCCTTGATCTTCGGCCGGACATATCTTTCGAGCCAGGACATGGCGGTCTGCCTCTCTGCTTCTACGGTGCGCCGCTGTTCAACTGCGTACGCCGGCGGCCAGCGAAGATACGAAATCCAGGACGCGGCCCGGTATATCGTCCTGCGCCACCCCGTCGTCCAGGGCCGCTTTCACCTGCTGCACGATTGCGGAACCGACGACCGCTGCATCGGCCGATTGCGAGATCGCGCGCGCATCCTCCGGCGTTTTGATGCCGAAACCGACGGCGACCGGCAGGTCCGTGTGATTCTTGATGCGCGACACGGCCTGCTGGACCGGGGCGGCCTGAACGGTTTTCGTCCCGGTGATGCCCAGGATCGAAACGTAATAGACGAAGCCGGACGTGTTGCGCAGCACCGTGGGCAGGCGCTTGTCGTCCGTCGTCGGCGTCGCCAGGCGGATGAAGTTCACGCCTGCTTCCAGCGCCGGGATGCACAATTCCTCGTCTTCTTCGGGCGGAAGGTCGACGATGATCAATCCGTCGACGCCGGACTCTTTCGCATCCGACAGGAACTTTTCCACACCGTAGGAATAGATCGGGTTATAATAGCCCATCAGGATGATCGGCACGTCCGCATCGCCCTCGCGAATGGCGCAGGCCATGGCCAGCGTCTTCGACAGGGTCTGTCCGTTTTCAAGCGCGCGCAGACCGGCCGCCTGGATTGCCGGACCGTCCGCCATCGGATCGGTAAAGGGCATGCCCAGTTCGATCAGGTCTGCGCCGGCGTCCGGCAGCCCCTTCAGGATTTTCAGCGAGGTTTCATAATCGGGGTCGCCCGCGGTCACATAGGTGACGAGGCCGCCGCGGCCTTCCGCCTTCAGGGCGGCGAAACGGTTGGCGATGCGCCCGGAATCCGGGGTGGGTTGAGCAAAGCGCATTAAAGATCCACTCCCAAAATACCGGCAACGGTGTGGACGTCTTTGTCGCCGCGCCCACACAGGTTCATGACGAGAAGATGGTCCGACGGCAGGTCCGGCGCGATGGTCGCCACGTGACCCAGCGCATGCGCCGGTTCAAGCGCCGGAATGATCCCTTCCAGTTTGGAGCAGAGCTGAAACGCTTCCAGCGCCTGCTCGTCGCTTGCCGAGACATACTCGACCCGGCCGATATCGTTCAGCCAGGCATGCTCGGGCCCGATGCCCGGATAGTCCAGGCCGGCGGAGATGCTGTGCGCTTCGATGATCTGCCCGTCGTCGTCCTGCAACAGATAGGTGCGGTTCCCATGCAGAACGCCGGGACGTCCCCCGGTGATGCTGGCGGCGTGTTCGCCGGACTCGATTCCGTGTCCGGCGGCTTCGACGCCGATGATCCGCACGCCGGTATCGTCCAGAAACGGGTGGAACAGCCCCATTGCATTCGATCCGCCGCCGATACAGGCGACCAGGGTGTCGGGCAGGCGGCCTTCGGCCTCCATCATCTGGCCGCGCAGTTCCTTGCCGATGACCGACTGGAAATCGCGGACCATCTCCGGATAAGGGTGCGGACCGGCGACGGTGCCGATGATGTAGAAGGTGTCTTCCACATTGGCGACCCAGTCCCGCAGGCCCTCGTTCATCGCGTCCTTCAAGGTCGACGAGCCGGAGGTGACCGGCTCAACCTCGGCCCCCAGAAGCTTCATCCGGAAGACGTTCGGGGCCTGCCGTTCGACATCCTTCGCGCCCATATAGACCTTGCAGGGCAGGTCGAACAGCGCGCACACGGTCGCCACCGCGACGCCGTGCTGCCCGGCGCCGGTTTCGGCGATGATGCGTTTCTTGCCCATCCGGCGGGCCAGCAGGATCTGCCCCAGCACGTTGTTGATCTTGTGGGACCCGGTGTGGTTCAGCTCGTCGCGTTTGAAATAGATCTTTGCGCCCCCGAAATGCTGGGTCAGCCGTTCCGCGAAATACAGCGGGCTGGGCCGTCCGGCATAGTGGCTGTTGTAATAGGAAACCTCGCGGGCGAATTCGGGATCCTGCTTGGCGGCGTTATAGGCTTCCTCGACTTCCAGGATCAACGGCATCAGGGTTTCCGCCACGAACCGGCCGCCGAACATGCCGAAATGCCCGGACTCGTCCGGGCCGTTGCGGTAGGTATTGATTTGAGGCTGCGCGCTGCTCATCCCGTTGACCTTACTTTCCATTCGCTTCCCATCCATTGCAGGGCGCTTCCCGGGCCGCCGGTTTGACGTTTGTGCCGTGAAGAAGGGGGGACCGCCGCGTTCGGCGACCGCAATCCGTCAATGGATAGGGAAAGGGGATACAGCAGCGCGGAAGGCAAGTCCATACGCCACGCCGCGCCCATAATCGGACGCGGCAATTCGGCGCCGGGCCCTTAAAGAGCGCGGCTTACCGGGTCCGCCGGAATTGGCGCGGCGACTGCTGTTCGAGCCGCCGGAAGGTCCGGCAATAGTGGGATTGCGAGTTGAACCCGCATTTGTTCGCGATCACCGAGATCGGCAGGTCCGTGTGCCGAAGCATGGTCTTGGACCGTTCTATCCGTTTCGCAATCACAAAGGCGACCGGCGTGATTCCCATCGCTTCCTTGAATGTGCGCGCGAAGTGGAACGGACTCTTACAGGCGATGTCGGCAATCTCGCCCAGTGAAACGTCCCGGTGAAGATTGGCCTCGATAAATTCGATGGCGCGCTGAATCGGCGTCGCGTCCGCCCGTCCATTGGAATCGACGCCGTTGTGCGCCTTGCCGGTGACGGCGACAAGCGCTTCATACAGCGCCATTCTGGCCAGCATCTGCGCAATACCGGGCGCGCTCGGGCTCTGTGCATTGACGAACTGGCGCAGGCGCTGACCCAGGGGTTCGGAGAGTTGAGACTGAAGGTTGCCGACCGAGCGGGCGACGAAATCCTCCGCACCCATTTCATTCAGCAGTTCCCGCCGGACATTTGCGTGGATCGACACCGTCACCAACTGCATCGCGTCGCCGTCGTAGCGGGCGTAAACCGTGGACCCGGCCGGATGGAAATGCATGTGGCCGGGCAGAACCGTTCGTTGCTGGACGGCTTCGCCGTTATAGGAACTCAGCACCTCGCCGGCGCTGTCCATGCTGAAGGTAACGAGATCGGTATCGGGGGATTGAAAGAAAACCTCGTACCCGTCGCGCGACCGAACGGTGATGCTGCCGCCGGGGAAAAGCCTGGTTTCGCCGTCGCTCGGCGTTTTGTCGTCGCGCAACAGATTCAGTGCGTCGACGGCGCGACCGGGTTCCGGCGGCGTTTTGGCCACCGGTTGTATATGGAACGAATGGCCGTCCATCATTGTTCGAGCCTCACATCTGTAGCCGCTTCGCCGGTGTCGCGGCAAAACGTCCTCGGTACCTTCAATTCCCCAACAGCGTTATATAAGACCGGCCTTTATCCCTATTTTCAATAGGGGTTTGCGCCCACACGTTGAGTATTGGTCCCCACCAACAGACGGAGCCTAGCATACAAGGATCATATGTTTGAACAAAAACTTTCGGTTTTGGGGGATTGTGCGGTTCAGCGGAATGGCGCCAGGGCGTCGACAAAGGCTTTGACCTTTGCCGCGCTCTTCCTGCCCGGGGAATCTTCCACCCCGGACGAGGTGTCGACAAGCTGCGTTCCCGTAATGCGGATGGCGTTTGCGACATTGTCCGCCGTCAGGCCACCGGCCAGGAACCAGGGTTTCCGCCATTTTTGGCCGGCTAGAAGCGTCCAGTCGAAGGCGGCTGCGTTCCCACCGGGGCGGGTTGCATCCTTCGGCGGTTTTGCATCGAACATCAGATAGTCGGCGACCGGCTCGTAACGGTCGGCCAATGCAATATCCGCCGCATCGGCCACCTTAATGACCTTGATCGCCCGTAATCCGGTGCGCCCTTTGATCGCAGCGACCCGCTCCGGCGTCTCGCCGCCATGCAGTTGGATGACGTCCAGATCCACCGCTTCCGTGATCCGGTCCAGAAGGCTGTCGTCCGGGTCGACGAACAGACCGACCCTGGTCACCGTTTCAGGGGTGCGTGCGGCCAGCATGGCCGCATCTTCGGCTTCAAGCGCGCGGGGGCTGGGCGGGAAAAAAACGAATCCCACGAAATCCGCGCCCGCGCCGATGGCGGCATCGAGCGTCTTGGGTTCGGTCAACCCGCATATCTTCACGGCAATAGGCATAACAGGTCTTTCTTGTTCGATCTCCGGCGGGCTAGACGGCGGCCGAAAAGTCGGGCCCGGCTTCCAGGTCTGCGAACAGGCCGGTCATCATCTGCAACCCCTCGTCGACCAAGGGCGCCAGCAAATGCTCGTTCGGCGCATGCTGCGAGCAGCCCCGGTAGGAATGCGGCACCCAGATCGTCGGCAATCCCAACACATCGGAAAAACAGTCGTTCGGCAGGGAGCCGCCCAAGTTCGGCAGGATCGCCGGGGATTTTCCCGTCGTAGCCGCCAGCGATTCCCGGGCCCAACCGACCCAGGGGCTGTCAGGGTCGACACGGGTGGCCGCCATTGCGACATCGTCCGCATCCATTTTTACCTGGATATCGGAAAAACCCAAGGCGTCCAGATGCCGCCGCACGGCGGGCACAATGTCGTTCTGGTCGGTGCCGACCACGAAGCGCAATTGACACACCGCGCGCGCCTTGCCGGCAATTGCGTTGGCGGGCGTCTGCGGGTCGCCAAGCTCCAGCGCCAACACGGCGAAACTGTTCCAGCCGAAGACCCGCTCCGCCGGTGACAGATTGGGTTCGCCCCAGTCGGGATCGATCTCCGGCTCGCCCGGCAGCCGCCCCGCCGGATCGTCCAGCGGTTCGCAGGCCGCCAGCAACTCCCGCACCCGGTCGGTCAGGCTGTTGCGCGGCCGCCACTCGGGCACCTCTATCTGGCCGCGCGGTCCGGTCAAGGTGGCGATGGCGTGGATCAGGCGGGTGCCCGGGTCCTTCAACAGACCGCCCCAGTTTCCGGAATGGTGCGCGCCGTCGCGAAAATCGGCGGCCAGTTCGAAATTCGCGGCCCCCCGCGCGCCCATGAAGACGGTCGGGCGGTCCGGTTGCAGGCGCGGTCCGTCCGACGCGATCAGCACGTCCGCCGCCAGCAGGTCCCGGTTCCGCTCACAGAAATCGCGCAGACCGGGCGACCCGGTTTCCTCGCCGGTCTCCAGCAGCAGTTTGACGTTGAAGCCCAGCCTGCCCTTGGTTTCCTTGACGAAGCGCAGCGCCTTGATCGCGATCCAATGCTGTACCTTGTTGTCCGCGCCGCCGCGGCCATAGAGCCGTTCGCCCACCCGTGTCAGGGTGAAAGGGGTCAGGCCCTCGTCCCAATCCGCGTCCATGCCGGCCACCGTATCCGCGTGACCGTAAATCAGGACGGTGCGCAGGGCGGGATCCTCGATCCGTTGGGCCACCAGAAACGGACCCGCCGCCGCGACCTCGCCGGCCAGCGGGTTCTGGTACACGCTGCGCTCGAAACCCATGGCGGCAAGCTGCGGCCCGACGATGTCGTCGAAATAGCGCTGAAACTGTTTGCGCGCGGGGTCCGATTCCGGACTGCAGGTCGGACAGGCGATCGCCTCGGCGAACTCCTCCTCGAACCCGCCGGATACAAAATACGCATGGGCCTTCGCTACGGCGGTTTGTCTGGCTTCCTGTCGTGTCATAAAGAATGCTCCCTGGTCCCGAGGGGCAGTAGAACAGACGGAACCGTTTCGGCAAGTGCTTGAACGTCGCGGCGGATGTTTTAAGTGAGAGGGACCCCTTCAACCGCGACAAGAACGGAAATGATCATGGACGCCCGCTCCGACCTGCTGCTTCCCGAACTGCCCCAGCCCGCCCCCGTCGCCGAGCGCCGCCCGGTGGAGACGGAACGCCATGGCGTCACCCTGGCCGATCCCTATGACTGGCTGCGCGATCCCGGCTATCCGGAGGTCACGGACCGGAAGGTGCTGGACTATCTGACGGCGGAAAACGCCTATTTCGAAGAGGCGATGCGATCCCAGGGCCATCTGATCGAAACCCTGTTTCAGGAATTGAAGGGCCGCATCAAGGATGACGATTCCTCCGTGCCGACCAAGGACGGCGATTTCATCTACTGGCGCAAGTTCGAGCCCGGCGCGCAGTACCGCCTGTGGCTGCGCCGCCCGGTGGGCGCACCGGAAACGGAAGAAGAAATCATCCTGAACGAACCGGAACTGGCCGGCGGGCTGGAATATTTCAATGTCCGCTCGGTCACTGTGTCGCGCGACGCCGGATTGCTCGCCTGGGGCAGCGATACCGACGGGTCCGAACGCTACACGATCCGGGTCAAGAGCCTGGAGACGGGCGCGGTGCTGCCGGATGAGATTCCCAACACCAGCGGCGGCACGGTCTGGTCCGCGGCGGGCGACCTGTTCCTGTATGTGGAGTTGAGTGAACAGCTCCGCCCTTTCCGGGTGCGCGCGCACCGGCTGGGTTCCGACCCGGCGGACGATCCGGTGATCTATGAAGAGGCGGACGCCCCCTTTTTCGTCGGGATCGGCGAGAGCCAGGACCGCCGCTTTAGCGAGATCGGCGCGGGCGATCACGTCACCAGCGCACTCCGGATTCTGCCCTCCGACGACCCCTTCGCCGGCCCGGTGACGGTCAATCCGCGCAAGCCGGGCCTGGAATACGACATTGCACCCGTCGGCGGCGTGCTGTTCATCCGCACCAATGACACCCACAAGAATTTCCGCCTGGTGCGCGTGCCCGTCGCCACGCCGGGACAGGACCATTGGGAAGAGGTGATCGGCGGCGAGGACCGGCGCTATCTGCGCGGGGTCGAAGCCTTCAAGGATTTCCTGGTCCTGCAGGAACGGGTCGACGGGATCGACCGCATCCGCCTGCTGTTTCACACGGACGGTGAGATTACGGGCGAGCATATCGTCGCGTTCGACGAGGACGTCTACACCGCCGGGCTGGGTGAGAATCCCGAATACGATACCGGCATCCTGCAGCTCGGCTATACCTCCATGGTGACGCCGGGCACGGTCTACGATTTCGACGTTGCGGCGAAGACGCTGACCGTCCGCAAGGTACAGGAAATCCCGTCCGGCTACGACAAGGCGGGCTATGTGACCGAGCGCGTGACCGTGACCGCGCGGGATGGGGAGAAAATCCCGGTCTCCGTCGTCCATGCCAGGGATTTCAGGAAGGACGGGTCGCAGCCGCTGCACCTCTATGGCTATGGCGCTTACGGCATGGGCATGCCGCCGGCCTTCTCCACCTCCCGGCTCAGCCTGCTGGACCGCGGGTTCGCCTTCGCCATCGCCCATATCCGCGGCGGCGACGAGATGGGGTACGGCTGGTACGAAGCCGGTAAGCTGATGCAGCGCCGGAATACCTTCAACGATTTCATCGACTGCGCGCAGACCCTGATCGATCAAGGGTACGCGTCGGCGGGCGGCGTCTCGATCTCCGGCGGCAGCGCGGGCGGCACTCTGATGGGGGTGGCGTTGAACGAAGCGCCGCAATTGTGGCGCGCCGCGGTGGCGCATGTGCCGTTCGTGGATGTGATGAACACCATGCTGGACGACAGTCTGCCGCTCACCCCCATCGAATGGCCGGAATGGGGCAACCCGATCACCGACAAGGACGCCTTCGACTATATCCTGGGCTACAGCCCGTATGAGAATGTGACCGCGCAGGCCTATCCGCCGATCCTGATCACCGGCGGGCTGAGCGATCCGCGCGTTACCTATTGGGAGCCCGCGAAATGGGCCGCCAAGCTGCGGGCGACGAAGACCGACGGCAATCTGCTGCTGTTGAAAACCAATATGGGCGCGGGCCACGGCGGTAAATCCGGGCGGTATGAGTCGCTGCATGAGACGGCGGAAGAATATGCGTTCCTGTTGATGGCGTTCGGGTTAGCATAAACAGGGTGGTTGAGGGGGGAACAACATCCGCTTTTGGGATTACAGCGCCGCCATTGTCCTGACCGTTCTGGCATGCGCGGCATGCACCGGCGATCCGCCGGACCCGGGGTCCTCAGCCGCCGGGTCGGGGCCGGCCGCCGGGGCGGACGCCCTGCAACAGACGACTACGCCGCCGGTGGAGCTGGAGGACGGCTGGCCGCGCGCAACCCTTATGGAGCAAGGTTTCGACCCCAATCCTATCGCCGCGCTTCTGAACCAGATCGATGCGGGCGGGTATGTCGGCATTGACGGGTTGGTCCTGGCGCGCGGGGGGAAGCTCGTCCTGGATCGGTATTTCGGCGGGTATGGGCCGCGTGTCGCGCATCAGACCCGGTCGACCTTCAAAAGCATTACCGGGCTGCTGGCGGGGATCGCCGTGGCGGAAGGCGTGCTGGATCTGGATGAGCCGATTGCGCCCCTTATCGCCCGCTTCCACGCGCCGGACCGTATCGACCCCCGAAAGAAGGCGATCACCGTGCGGCATCTGCTGCAAATGCAATCCGGCTTCGATTGCGATGAAATGCCGGGCCGCGGACCGGAACGGGAAAGCAAGGCGAACGAAGCGCCGGACCCGCTGGCTGCCCATTTCGGAACGCCGATGGCCGAAGATCCGGGGACCCGTTGGCGGTACTGTTCGGCCAATACCTATTTGCTGGGCGTCTCCCTGAAAGCGGCGCTGTTCCGGAACACCGACTATAAACTCTCGCTCTATCTGGATGGGAAACTATTCCGGCCGCTCGGCATCACGGCCTACCGGCTGGGCGGGGAGCGCGCGGCCCACCGGACGATGCATGGGGGCGCGCGCATGCGGCCCCGCGACTTGGCGAAGATCGGCCAGTTGATCCTGTCGCAGGGCCGCTGGAACGGCCGCCAGGTGGTCCCGCCGGATTGGATAGACAGTATCCGCACCGACGGGGTGGCGACCGATTGGACATGGACGGGGACGTTGGACTTGGGAGGGGCGACGCCCCGGCGTTCGACCTATCGGCATCAATGGTTCAAGACCGTGCTGCCGGTCGCGGGGCGGGATTATCAACTGATTCACAGTTGGGGAAACGGCGGCCAATTCATCGTCGCCGTACCCGCCGCCGATTTGGTTCTGGTCGTCACGGGAAGCAACTATGGCGGGCGGAATCTGGAGAAACAGAAACAGGTCTTTCATATGCTGCAGCGCTATGTTCTACCGGCTGTTTCAAATGCACCGGCTTGAGTTTGGGAGAGAAAGAACAATGGTGGACACCCTGAAGCAGGCGGTTGACGCAGCCGCGGAGCGCATCGCGCCGCATGTCCTGAAAACCCCGGTGATTGAGGCGCCCTATCTGTCGGCGGAACTCGGCTGCCGGGTCCTGTTGAAGCTGGAGAACATTCAAAAGACCGGCTCGTTCAAGATTCGTGGGGCGACCAACAAGATCCTGCAGTTGAGCGATGAGGACCGGGAAAAGGGGATCGTCACCGCGTCCAGCGGCAATCACGGCGCGGCCAGCAGCCTTGCCGCCAAGCTGACCGGCTGTTCGGTCGATATCTATGTGCCGGAAACGACCTCGCCGGCGAAACTCGCCCTGATGGAGCGGTTGGGCGGAACCGTCCATATCTTCGGAGAGGAAGGCGGCCTGTCGGAGCGGGAGGCGCATCGCGTCGCGGCGGAACAGGGGCGATCCTATGTTTCGCCCTATAACGATCCGGTCATCGTGGCGGGCCAGGGGACCATCGGCCGGGAACTGATCGAGCAGGTTCCCGATATGGATGCGGTAGTCATATCCGTCGGCGGCGGCGGTCTGGCCGGCGGCATTTCAGGATATGTGAAATCGGTCCGGCCGGAGGTCGAGACCCTGGGCTGTTCCCCGGAAGCGTCGGCGGCGATGATCGCCTCGATCCGGGCGGGACAGTATGTCGAGGTCCCGCACACGGAAACCCTGTCCGACGGCACTGCCGGCGGGATGGACGAGGACACGGTCACCTTCCCGCTCTGCCGGGACAATCTGGATCTTCTGGAACTGGTGACGGAAGAGGAAATCGCCGACGCGTTCCGCGACATCTTCGTCCACGAACATCTGCTGGTCGAAGGGGCCGCCGCGGTGACGCTGGCCGCCCTGCGCAAACAGGCGGGCCGGTTCAAGGGCAAGACCGTGGTGCTGGTGATGTGCGGCGCGAATATCAGCCCGGAGGTTGTGAAGGGGTTGCTATAGTGCGGTCGGTTTGCAGGTTCGGTTGGGGGGAAGGGTAATGAGCGATAGCGACTCAGCGGCGGCGGTGCTGCGGGCGGACCCCGACTATCGTGTTCTGCAGCGGCTTGAGGCCGGGCTGATCCCGACCTCCGCGCCGGGGGCCACGGTTCGTCGCGCCGTTTTTCTGGATACCGAAACCACGGGGACCGATGTCGCCCGGGACGCGGTCGTGGAACTGTCCATGATCGCCTTCGCCTACGACCCGGCGACCGGCGCGGTGCATGCGGTGCAGGAAGCGGACGCCTTCAGCCGGCTGCGCGATCCCGGACGGCCGATCCCGGCGGAGGCGACCCGCGTCAACAACATCACCGACGAGATGGTGGCCGGCCAGACCATAACGGACGCGGAGGTCGAGGCGTTTCTGGACGGCGTCGGGTTGGTCGTCGCCCACAGCGCGTCGTTCGACCGGCCCATGGTGGAAAAGACCTGGCCGGTGTTTCAGGGCCTGAACTGGGCCTGTTCGATAGAGGATGTCGGTTGGAAGGAACGCGGATTCGCGTCGAACAGCCTGGAATACCTTGTGATGAAGCAGGGCTTCTTTTTCGAAGGGCACCGCGCAAAGATCGACTGTCTGGCGGGGATCGCCCTGCTGGCCTCCTCCCTGCCGGGGGGAGAACCTGTCCTAGGAGAGCTGCTCGCCTCGGCGCGTAAGACCCGGACCCTGATCCGCGCGGTGAACTCGCCCTTCGAAACCAAGGATATTCTGAAGGCGCGCGGCTACCGCTGGGATAACGAGGGGCGGGTCTGGTGGACCCTGACCGAGGATCTGGAAGCGGAACAGGCGTGGCTCTCCGATGCGGTCTATGGGGGAAGATTGCCGGCCCTGCCGGTCACCCCGATCCGCGCCGCGAACCGGTTTTCCGTCCGCGCGGATTAGAGAATGCCATCTTTACTTGGAACCACTGAGACGGTCTTTGCAGCCTTTCGGATCGCGTCAGTCGCCGCTTGCGATGCATCCAGTATCGCCTACAGACCGGCTCCTACCCGGCTGACCGGCAAAGCGATCTCAGTCGATTCCAAGTAAAGACGGCACGCTCTAGGTCTGCGGTTCCCGCCGATACCGCGATCTGTAGAGAAGGAGGATGGCGAGCGCGGCCCCGTAGATCAGGGCTACACACCAAATCAGGGTCGTCTCGCCGCCCTGGTCCAGAACGAACAGCAGCAGCGGCGTTCCCGTCAGGTTGCCGATATTGCCGGTCTGGGCCACCAGGCCGAAACTCAGCGTGCGGGCCTGCGCCCCGTGATTCAGTTCCGGGACGGCGGCGAAGCTGGCCCCCTGGATCAGACCGAGGATGGCGAACAGCAGAAGGGCCATGGCGGACAGCGAAAGACTGCCCGACAGCATCGCCGTGACCATCGCCCCGGCGAAGCCGATCATCACCAGCGTGCTTGCCGACACTGCTTTCATCAGGGCCGGGACCAGGGTCAGCGAGACGACGATGCCGAGCAGCGGCAGCAGGGTCAGGATATCCTCCCGTCCTTCGGCGGGCATCCGGTCCGGCAGGATCGCCAGCAGCGAGACGAAGGTCAGCGTATAGAACAGCCAGCCCGCGCCGGGGGCGGCGATGCGCGCCGACCGGCACCCCCGGACCAGATCCGAAAGAACGGCCGAGAGCTGTAGCGACGGCGCGTTCGGCGCGATGACGCCGCCCTGCCGCAGCAGCAGGGCGAGCAGCCCGGCG
>JANQIT010000005.1 GCA_028282025.1 Hwanghaeella sp.
GACATACGAGCCAAGCATATTCTCCAACGATCCCGGCGCGGCAAGACTCTCGATCAACGACAAGCTGTTGATCCGCGCCTTGTACGACGAACGGCTGAGGCCGCGCATGTCACACGAACGCGCCATGCCCATCCCCCGCGAGGTTATCCGCGAACTGCATGAGGCCGTCCAGGAACACGGCGAGGAAGCGCTCTACCAACGCTAGACCCCAAACCGGCGCCAAGCCATCGAAGGAAACCCATGACACCGCCGAAACATCTGACCGACGCCGACGCACGGCGCACGGCGCAGGACGCGCTGCGCGAAGCCGTGCTCGCCCGTCAGGCGATCCAAGCCCATGAGCGTCATTGCATCGAGCGCGCCGAGGAAGTCGCAGAAACGCTGACCCGTGTCGGCCAGGACGTCCGCGACTATCTGGCTCAATCACGCGATGCCCGACGCCGATTGCACGCCCGGGTCGATCAGACCAATGACCGAATCGCCGAAAACCACGCCGTCGTTTCGGCCGGTTTCGAGAACCTGCGCAGCGGTATCATCCGCGCCTTGTCCGCACTGACCCTGACGCTGGCGGGTGCGCTCGGCACGGTTCTTTGGTATCTGGTGACCCGGGGGAACGGATAACGCCGTTGATACGCGGCGGTTTTCCGGGTCCGCCCGACGGAGCCTTGGCGCCTAACCCTCGCTGGTGATCCGATGGATCAGTTCGGCCAGGGTTTCCTCGGCCACCTGGTTGCCCGCCTGGCAAGTACCGGCGGCGCGGTGGCCGCCGCCGCCGAAGCGAAGCATCAACTCGCCCACGTTGACTTCACTGGAACGGTCGAAGATCGATTTGCCAACGGCGAAGACCGTGTTCTTGTCCTGCTTGCCGCGGACCACATGCATGGAAATGTTGCAGTCCGGCAATAGCGCGTAGATCAGGAACCGGTTGCCGCAAAAGATTTCCGTCTCCTCGCGCATGTCGATGACCGCCAACTTGCCATGCATGGTGGCGCAGCGCTTGACCTGTTCCTCGAACAGGGGTCGGTGTTCGTTGTACAGGTCGATGCGTTCCTTGACGTCGGGCAGTTCGAGGATTTCCTCGATGGTGTGTTCGCGGCAATCCTCGATCAGACCCATCATCAATTCGTAATTGGGCACCCGAAATCCCCGGAATCGCCCCAACCCCGTGCGCGGATCCATAATGAAATTCAACAGCGCCCAGCCCTGGGGATTCAAGACATCGTCCATCACGTATTGCGCGGAATCGGCCTGGTCCACGGCGTCCATCAATTCGCCGGAAACGAAGGGAAAGCCCTCTTCCCCGCCGAAGTAGTTATAGACGACCCGGGCGGCCGAAGGCGCCGTTGGATCGATAATGTGGTTGTCCTTCTGGCCACCGACCCGTTCCATTTCGCTTAAATGATGGTCGAAGGCCAGATAGACGCGCGGGTCGAACGGTACATTGGTCGAAAGGTCACTGCCGGTGACCTCGACCTCACCGTATTGCATCTGTCGCGGGTGGACGAACAGGATGTCGTCGATCAACTCCAATTCCTCCAACAGGACGGCGCAGACCAGGCCGTCGAAGTCGCTCCGCGTGATCAGGCGGAACATGCGGCCGCTTTCCTTCAGCGCCTTGGCCAGCGGAATGCCGGCGCCCATGATCGGCGACGCCTCGAACTTGCCACTGGGCTTGGCGGACGGCGTCGCGACGGCCGAGGCGACATGCCCCGGCGCCGCATCACCGGCCGGAGCCGAGAGTTGGGACGCCGCCTGCGGCGTGCCACCGGGCAACACCGTGCCAATCTCCAGATCGGTGAACCAATCCAGGAAGCGTGTCACATTGCCGCCGGTGAAGGCCAGTCCCCGTTGCGGCACGATGATCTCGGGCGAAAGTGCGCGCACCCGGCGCAGCCAATCGTCCCTGGCCGCCGGCGAGCCCATCCAGCGTTGGTGGAATCCGGTCATGTAATCGGTATGCCGCTCGAACCCCTTGACGATGAACCCGTCGCGGTCGTCGGGCGGGACCAGGGCGCCACCCACGTCCCCGGAATAGAGTGCCTTGGCCGTCGCGTCAAAGACCGAGAAATTGCCCGGCGAATGCAGGAAGTGCGCCGGAATCAGGTGCAACCGCCCGCCGTCGCCGAAACGGATTTCCGCCCCGTCGTCAGGCACGGCGACGAAATCGCAGTCCCGGTCGTAATGGCTGAGCGTGCCCATCCACAGCCAGGGGACATGGACCTTCAATTCGTCGACGCAGACCTCGCGCCACAAGGGCAGGGACGAGCCCACGTCCGGATCCTGATGGGTCAAAACGATGTGGCGCACCTGGTCCAACGGCAGTTCGCGCTCGACCGCGCCCAAAACCGAGGAGAATATCTCAACCCCGCCCGGATCGATCAGCACGGCTTCGTCCCCGGCGCGAACGATCACCTGGTTACTGTCGACCACGTCGGGCGCTTTTTCCGCGTCCTGGCCGCAAACGATCCAGGCATGGGAGCCGTCCCGGTAAAGCGTTTCCGAACGCACTTAAGCCAACCCCCCGTCATGCGTCTGGGTTCCATTGCGCCGCCCGTCCACCGCGCAGCCTTATTCGTTGGCCCAAAGAATAGAGGATTATGCGGACCCGCGCCAAGGCCTTGGTCCGCTTAGCCAAGCGCTTTCAACGGTCTAATAAACCGCCGAAGTGCGCCATCCAGGCCCCCGGATGGTGCGTAGACGAGCCTGCGAACGGCAGCTGGCGCACCGCCAACATCTTGCCGACAGTCGACAGACCGGCTATGAACCCGGCTCCGCAACGCAGCCCAAGGAGGCCTTCATGAAACGCCAGCCGCCCCGGCGGCGCAACCCGGTCGCCCGGGCCCTCTGTCGCCTGAAACCGAAAAAGGTGCCGTCGGCGAAAACCTACCGCCGCCATGACAAACACAAACGAGGCCGTCTTGATCATTCGATCCAAGACGGCCTCGTTTTTTCGTTTCTAAGCAGGGATCGCTTCGCGATCGATTACTCGGCGGCGAGCGGCCGATCGCGAATGATCTCCATAATCTCGGCCGCCGCTACCGGAATGTTGGTCCCAGGACCGTAAATCGCCGAGACCCCGTTGGCCCGCAGGAAGTCGTAGTCCTGGGCCGGGATCACGCCACCGCAGACAACCAGGATGTCATCGGCGCCCTGCTCCTTCAGCGCCGCCACCAGGGCCGGAACCAGGGTCTTGTGACCCGCCGCTTGCGAGGATACGCCGATCACATGGACGTCGTTTTCAACGGCCTGTCGGGCGGCCTCATCCGGCGTTTGGAACAAGGGCCCCACGTCAACGTCGAAGCCGATGTCGGCGAAGGCAGTCGCGATTACCTTGGCACCCCGATCATGGCCATCTTGGCCCATCTTGACCACCAACATGCGGGGGCGACGGCCCTCGGCCTCTGCGAAGGCGGCGACTTCGCCGCGGATTTTCTCGAAGCCCGCATCGCCCTCATAGGCCGAACCGTAGACACCTGAGATCGAGCGGATTTGCGCCCGATGGCGGGTATAGACTTTCTCCAGGGCGTCGGAAATCTCACCCACGGTGGCGCGGCGACGGGTCGCCTCGACCGACAGACCCAACAAATTGCCGTCACCGCTGTCGGCCGCTTGGGTCAGGGCGTCCAACGCCGCGCGGCAGGCTGCGTCGTTCCGCTCGGCGCGGATTTTCTCAAGCCGCGCGACCTGGCTTTCCCGCACCGCGGTATTATCGACCTCGAGAATGTCGAGATCGTCCTCTTCTTCCAATTCGTACTTGTTGACGCCGACGACGACTTCTTCCCCCCTGTCGATGCGGGCCTGGCGTCGGGCGGCGGATTCCTCGATCACCTGTTTCGGCATTCCTTCCTCAACCGCCTTGGTCATGCCGCCGAGGTCTTCCACCTGATCGATCAGCTTACGCGCCTCGGCGGCCAGCGACCCTGTCAGGCTTTCGACGTAATAGCTCCCGGCTAGGGGATCAATGACCTGCGGAATGCCAGTTTCTTCCGCGACAATCAATTGCGTGTTGCGGGCGATGCGGGCGGCGAACGGGGTCGGCAGGGCAATCGCCTCGTCCAGCGCGTTGGTATGCAGGCTTTGCGTTCCGCCAAGGACAGCGGCCATGCATTCGATGGTCGTCCGGACCACGTTGTTGTAGGGATCGCGCGCCGTCAACGAGACGCCCGAGGTCTGGCAATGCGTGCGCAACATCGAGGACTTCGGATTCTGCGGTTCGAACTGGGCCATCAGTTCCGCCCACAAGACCCTGGCGGCGCGGGGCTTGGCAACCTCCATGAAGAAGTTCATGCCGATGGCGAAGAAGAACGACAGGCGCGGCGCGAACTGATCGACGTCGAGGCCCTTGTCCTTGGCGGCACGAACGTATTCCAGTCCGTCGGCGAGCGTGAAGGCAAGTTCCTGGACCGCCGTCGCCCCTGCTTCCTGCATGTGATAGCCGGATATGGATATGGAGTTGAACCGCGGCATGTTCGCCGAGGTAAATTCGATGATATCGGCGACGATTCGCATGCTGGGCGACGGTGGATAGATATAGGTATTGCGAACCATGAATTCTTTCAGGATATCGTTCTGGATGGTCCCCGACAGCTTGTCGACGGCGACGCCCTGTTCCTCACCGGCGACGATGTAGCCCGCCAAGACCGGGAGCACCGCACCGTTCATGGTCATGGAAACGCTCATCTCGTCCAACGGGATGCCGTCGAACAGAATCTTCATGTCTTCGACGGAATCGATCGCCACGCCGGCCTTGCCGACGTCGCCGACGACGCGGGGATGGTCCGAATCATATCCGCGATGGGTCGCCAGATCGAAGGCCACGGACAAGCCCTTTTGCCCGGCGGCCAGATTGTCGCGATAGAACTTGTTGGATTCCTCGGCCGTCGAGAAACCGGCGTATTGGCGAATGGTCCAAGGCCGGTTGGCATACATGGTCGCACGGGGGCCCCTTAGATACGGCGCGAAGCCCGGCAGTGATTCGACGTGCTCGAGTTCTTCTAGGTCGGCCACCGTATAGAGCGGCTTGACGGCGATCCCCTCCGGCGTCTCCCAGATCAAATCCTCGACCTTCTTGCCACGAAGCTCCTTCTCCGCCGCCGCATGCCAGTATTCCATGCTCATCTTGTCGCTGCCCATCATCTCTCCCACGCTCACCAAGGACCCCTCGTCCCCTTGAACCGGGTGATTATATCGCGCCCACCCCGCAGGGGCGAAGGGTTTCATCAAGAGACCGCCGAAACGGGCCCGTAGCATGGCAAATGTGGATAAACACAACATATACCGTGCATATCAATATCTTGTGGAACACATTGACGGTCTCGCGAAATCTAGTAAGATTTTCGACGAAATCACCCTGATATGGGGAATGAAAGTACCAGATCGATGCGGCGGAAGGCCGCAGTGAGGGTCGGGAGGACCGCGGACAAAATGACGCATGAATGGACACCGCAGCGGGTAAACGCCTTGATCGCCCTGTGGGATGAAGGCTTGCCGACGAGCGAAATCGGACGCCGGTTGGACATCACCAAGAACGCGGTCATCGGCAAGGTTCATCGCCTAGGCCTGGCCAAGCGCGGATCGCCTATCAAGGAGAAACCACAAGCCGAAATCGACGAACACTTGGTCACGCTGGCGAAGCTTCGACCGGGCATGTGCAGCTGGCCGATCGGCGAACCCGACAGCCCGGATTTCCATTTCTGCGGTGAGAAGGCGGTTGAGGGCAAACCTTATTGCAAGGTCCATTGCGCCAAGGCCTACATCCGCATCACCAAGGACGGGCGCAAGGTCGCCGCCGCCTGACGTCGCCTCTCCGGCTGATCTGAAGGTCGCCGCCCCGCCTTGGACCGTGCCATTGGCGATCACGCCTTGGATGACCGGCGCGAGAGTGACGCCATCCGGGGGTCAACACGTTCCCGCAATGAGCACGTTCCCGCAATGAGGTTGTCATGGCCTATATTGACCGCGTTGCCGCCTGCCATGTTTTCGATCCCAGCCACTACATCCCCTTTGTCGTCGACGATCGCATGATCGGCCAGGTCCACCAGGACCTGGCCGAACGGATGGCCCGATGGTGCGGCCACCTCCAAATCCGCGATGGGCTCCTTCGCCTATCGAACCGCCTGGCCACCTTCCACGATCGTACCGCGGCCATGGCCGAGATCGCCGGACAATTACGCGACGAAGGGCGGATCAAGGCTTGGCGCGACGAGCCCTATGCCGTGCGCGAAAAATGGGGGGCGCCTGTGTTGTTCAACATTGAACGTGGCGCCGTGCCGTCGTTCGGCTTCGAGGGCTACGGCGTCCACATGAACGGCTTCGTCGGTCACGGGAACGATCTTCACATGTGGATCGGCAAGCGCAGCCCGACCAAACCGACGGCGCCGGGGAAGCTCGACCAGATGGTCGCCGGCGGCCTGCCCGCCGGAATCGGTGTAATGGAAAACCTGGTCAAAGAAGCCGCCGAAGAAGCCGACATTCCGGAAGCCTTGGCCCGCCAGGCTCGACCCGTCGGTGCCGTGACCTACTGCACGGAAACGGCGGAAGGGCTGCGTCGCGACGTGTTGTTTAACTTCGACCTGGAAGTCCCTGCCGAGTTTCAGCCTAAGAATACGGACGGCGAGATCGAGGCATTCTTCCTGTGGCCGGTCGAGAAAATCATGCGGCGCCTGCAGGAAACGGATGACTTCAAGTTCAATTGCGCCATTATTGTCATCGACTTTCTGATCCGGCGAGGCTTTATCGGCCCCGATGAAGACGACTATGTTGAGATCATCCAAGGACTCAATCGAAAAGAGGCAACGATCCGGTGAGCACGAAAAATCCCGAAAATGACATGACTTGGGTGGTCTATCTGTCGGGCGAGATCCACACCGACTGGCGGGATCAGATCGCCGCCGGCATCGCCGAAGCGGACCTGCCCGTCGAACTGGTTGGACCAGTGACCGACCATGCTTCCAGCGACGATTGCGGCACGACCATTCTCGGCGAAGAGGAGGACGGGTTCTGGAAGGACCACAAAGGTGCCCGGGTCAATGCCATCCGCAACCGGACGCTGATGGAACGGGCCGACGTCGTCGTCGTCCGTTTCGGTGACAAGTACAAGCAATGGAACGCGGCCTTTGATGCGGGCTATGCGGCCGCCCTCGGCACGCCGATGATCACCCTGCACGATCCTGCCCTGACCCACGCACTCAAGGAAGTCAACGGCGCGGCCCTGGCGACGGCGGAAACACCGGCCCAGGTGGTCAGGCTCTTGCACTACGCCATTACCGGACAGTTGGACTGAAATGGACCGCCCGAACCATCATCACGCAGGCCTGTCGCCGGACCTTTATCCGCGCCTCGACCCTTATGGCCGGGGTCATTTGGAGGTCGACGGCGGACACAAGATTTATTGGGAGCAATCAGGCAACCCCAAAGGCATGCCCGTCGTGTTCCTGCATGGTGGCCCTGGCGCCGGGGCCAACGCGACTCATCGACGATTTTTCGATCCGGATCATTACCGGATCATCCTGTTCGACCAGCGGGGCGCCGGCCGGTCCGAGCCCTTCGGCGAAATCCGCAACAACACCACCCAAGACTTGGTTCGAGACATGGAATGCCTGCGTGGGCACCTCGGCATTGATCGCTGGATCGTGTTTGGTGGATCCTGGGGCTCAACACTGGCGCTGGTCTACGGCATCACCCATCCGAACCGCTGCCTGGGCTTCGTCTTGCGCGGCATCTTCTTGGGCCAACGGGCCGAGGTCGATTGGTTCCTCAATGGTATGCATCGGATATTCCCCGAAGCATGGGGAAAGTTCAGCGATTTCATTCCCGAACCCGAACGCGGCAACCTGCTACAGGCCTATCGCGTCAGGCTGATGGACCCTGACCCGGCGATCCATATGCCGGCGGCAGAGCGCTGGAGCAATTACGAAAGCGCCTGCTCGACGCTTCGTCATCATGAGCACACAAACTCGGGATCAAGTCGCGGCGCTTTATCTCTGGCCCGTTTGGAGGTCCATTATTTCGAGAACGACATTTTTCTTCCAGAAGGCTACATCCTCGACAACATCCCAGCACTTACACATTTGCCCGCGGTAATCGTCCAGGGACGTTACGACATCATCTGTCCCATCGGCACGGCGGACGCCTTGAAGGCGGCTTGGCCCAAGGCGGACTACGAAGTCATCCCCGACGCCGGCCATTCGGCCATGGAGCCGGGAATCCGCTCGGCCCTTGTCGAAGCGATGAACCGCTACAGAACGCAAATCACACCTTGACCCAGTCCCGCTCATTCAAGAACCAGTGTTCGTTGGCGCCTTGCATGAAGCGCGTTTTCCCTTAAGATGCCGGGCCTTAGTCGATCGAGAGGGGCAATAATGAATTTTCGGGGCATGCTTGCGACCCTGGCCGTCGCATTGTCTCTGATGCCGTTCGGCGCGCCGGCGGCGGCCCAGGACGATCCTGATTTCTTGACGATCGCCGTCGGCAAGTTCGATGTCTTCCGCAACCGAGAAGAAGACGCGGAAATCCGTGTCGATTACCGGTTCGGCAAGAAGTTCCTCATATTCAAACCATTCATCACCGGCGCCTATGTGACGAACGAATCGTCTTTTATCGGCGCCGGCGTGCTCGTCGACATCTACCTCGGCCGCCGCTGGGTTCTGACGCCGCAGTTCTCTCCGACATATTGGCAAGGTGCGACAGACAATTTGGACCTGGGGCATGCGCTTGAGTTTCGCTCGCGGCTCGAACTCGCCTACCGCTTCGGTGACCGCTCGCGCATCGGTCTGTCGATCGACCATTCATCGAACGCCGGGTTAGGCGACGGCAATCCCGGGGTGGAATCTGCGATGATCAACTACTCCATGTCGATGGACACCCTGCTCGGCTTCTTCAAATAGCCTCGACTTGCCGAACCCAGCCCCCTTGGTCCCTCAGTTCCTGACAAAGATTGCATCGAAATGGGAGATCTGCCCGTCAATCGAGTAGATGTCGTAGATGTTGTAGAGTTGAAAATCGATTTCTTCGAAGATTTCCAATGTCTCTTTTAGCGATTTCTGGCCTTGATAGGCTGGCGCGACGATCACTTCCGTGTAGATGATACCGATTTTGCCCCGGGCGAGCGTGTCCCGGGCGCCCTCAAGAACCTGATACTCGGCACCCTGGACGTCCATCTTGAGCAGGTCGATGCCATCAATCCCTTCCCGTGAGACAAAATCATCGAGCCGCATGACGTCGACCTCGATTGTCTTTTCTGTCTCGTAATGACCGGCTCCCCAGATATCGGCCACCCGCTCATCCGACGGCAGAAGCGAATTGGTCGGCGAGAACATGTTGACGTGAAACGCCTGCTTGCCGGTGGTCGCACCGAGCGCCATCCGGAAGACGCGCGTATGGCCCGCGCAGGCCGGCCGCAGTTTCGTGCTGTCACCCTTGATGCCACGGATTTCGGCCAGCCGGAATGATTCATCGAAAGGCTCGAAGGCAAAAATCTTCGATGCCTGAAACATCTTCTGATAGCGCTTGATCGTATCGCCGACGCTGGCGCCTACGTCGAAGATCACCGGTGCCTTGATATCCTTGAGAAGCTTTTGCTTGGCGACCCACGGCGAGCGTCCGGCATCAATAGGGATCAGTTGATATCCCAGACGCTTGGCCAGGCTTTTGAGTTGTTTTTCGAACATGCGGCCTTTCCGCTGGCCCAAGGACAAGTGAACCTAGAGCATGACAGACCCGATGGGAACTGGCATGTCGCTCACATCCGTGAAACCCCGAACAGCGATTGCGGCATCGCCTTCAGCCGGCGCGAGGCGGCTCGACGATCGGCGATAATATGCTATAGACGGGCGGACCTATTGACCCGAAGGCCCCGTAGCTCAGTCGGATAGAGCGGCAGATTCCTAATCTAGAGGTGAAGTCGAAAATTTCTCATAAAAACCAAAGCGCTAAAGTGCCCACATATTTTGCGAACCGTATGCGCGGTGAAGTTACGAGAAGATGCGTGAAGTTCACAACATACGGACATATAAGATTGGTAATGCAGAAAACTTGGCCCCGTAGCTCAGCCGGATAGAGCGACCGCCTCCTAAGCGGTAGGTCGGAGGTTCGAATCCTCCCGGGGTCGCCAGTCCCTCTTTGTCCATTCTTGTCACATGGATAGTAGTTTCTCCGGGCGAATGGGTTAGAGAGCCGGTTACAAACTAACCATCTGTATTCTGACGGCGAATACGAAAGCACACGTCGTCGCGATGGATTCACCGCTGAGGTCTGGAACCGAAAGAAATTGGCGCTGATTAGACGCTGAAAGGGCCCTAAACAATGGAGTGGAATGTTACAAAACCTCGGATAGTTTCTGATTTTGTCCGAGGTTTTGTAACATTTTATGCTGGCTGCTTATGACAGCATCGACGACTTATCGAACATCTGAACAAGGGAAACAACGTCGGTGCCATCGATGCATCCAGCCATAATATCTGTCACTTGAAAGCGGCGGAGGGATACGTTTTCGCTTGCCAGATTCATGAGTTTCCAGCGGATAGCCGCCAGTCTTGCGGCTTCCGGCAAGCCGATAGGCGGACATAAGCACGTCAGGCGGGGAAATTGGAATGATCAACAAACTTTTGCCAGATGGCTAAGAGGTAGTTGAATCAACTGATCAACTATTCATCTCCAAATTGATCAACGGCAAACGCGATAGCTTTGCCGCTTTGCAGCACTTCCGCAATAAGGTTGCTCAGAACAAGCGATTGTGTTGGTAGTGACCCCACCCATCCTCCGCTCACAAGCCCCACGAATCCATCATCCGATAAACCACGCCCCATGTTCTCGCTCGTAATTGAGCGACCACCTTTCGGCCCTAGCGTGCGACTATCGACGACCAGTCGGGACCAGTATTCAATTGGAAGGTAATGACCCGGAAACAAGCCGCCATCGTCAGGATTGAAGACGTGCCGGCGGCAGAGTTTCAAAAAAAATGGATCCGCGTTGAGCCGGTAAGACGAAACTGTTTTTTCGTCTTTGACCGTCGCCAGCGCGTCGCGCGTATGGTTCATTCGATCGATTTCCTTGTCGAGTTGACGATCTGGTAATCTGTATACAGCAATATTTTTAGCCTCTCGCTCCATCGCTTTATACTGCACCATGACAAATGCGCAGACAGCTTCATTAAAATAGATAAGATCGCAACCGAACTGTTCTTCAAGAGGGAGCTTGTTGGCGAGGGTGATGGTGAGGCGTTTACGATCCTGCTCAAAAATGCGGCTTCCACTCATATGTGTTTGGATCAGGTCATAGCCAGGTACTGTACTCAAATCATGAAACACCATGGCATCTTCGCGCATTCGGATTTCTTGCAGACCGTCTAGGTAGCTGCGCTGAACCCCATCGGCAGGGAGTTCCCAATTCAGCAAATAGCGAGTCTCGAAGCCAGCAATCTTTAGGGCAAGCCCTACCCCTTCTTTTTGTTGAGCGAGATTGGTACGGACTTCGTCCGATAGATTCGCAATTCTCTCACGTCTAGCTTTTCCGAAACGCGCTAATCGAGTGGCTGATTCAGGCGAGAGCTCGGTGAAGATATCCAGAAAAGTCTGGAAGCTCTGAGGCGGCAGAAAACCGCCGCCGACCAGCCGCTTCTCGATATGCGATTTTGTGCGACCGCCTAGCCGTTCCATACAGGTTGTGATCGATACGGGAAATTGCAGACCTTCCATTTGCTCTAAATTGAGCCGGGTCATTCCCGTGCCAGCCGCCAGACCTTTACGTCCATCAGCAAGGTGCGTGATGTGCGTTCCATCAAAGCTGACGAAAACGATGAGTGGGGCTTTTCGAGGGTGATCGAACTTGCCCACTGGCTCGCCGATGGCCTCATGTACATGCGAAAATGAGAGAAGCTCTTCTCTGCGCTCCAATGGAACTCGTAGGATGTATCCACCAGGTTGGATCACGTGTAATCTTTCATTCATTTCGTCGGCGTCTGTTAATTATTGTAGAGAAGGAATCGCTTTGACACGCAAATATTGTGTTATGCATCTTTAAAAGGCCGTTGCTGACAAGTTGACCGAACTCGATTATGGAACCACCAGATCGCGCATGTGAGAATAGGAACGCTGCCATGGTCGGAGAGGAACTGATCAATGAGCTAATCAGAAAAGCCGTGGCAGCGGCGGAGGTGCGCCCAGAGAACGAACGGGCATTCCTTAAATGGCGCGGACAGGACACGACGGTTGCTGTGGTCCGCCTTCCTGTTGACAAGGTGTTGCTGAACCCACGCAGCCATCGCATTCGCGCCCAATTGGAGTCTTCAGAGCACCGTAAGCTGGTTGAGACACAGCCCGATAGTCCTAACGCGCAAAATGCGATCGAGGGCTTCCTTCGAGATACCGATAACTACCGAGCGCTCAAACAGAACCTGCGTGATGTTGGTCAGACCGAGCCAGGGCTGATCACTGCGCAGGGCATGCTCGTCAATGCGAATACACGCTGCGTCGCACTCAGGGAGATTGGAGAGCAGTACATACGCGTTGGGGTTCTACCACCCGACGCCACGACCAGAGAAGTTGACGAGATCGAATTGTCGCTGCAAATGCGGCGGGACTTCAGAAGCGAATACTCTTTCACTAATGAGCTGCTATTCATCGATGAGCTTCTAAAACTCCATCAGTTAAGCCCGGAAGACGTGGCGATCGAGATGCGTTGGGCGTCACCTGCCGACAAGCGCGCACTCCGGGCCGCAGCTGGGAACGTAGTTCAACAACAACGGATCTTGGTGCTTATTCGAGAAGTTCAACAGATGAGCGGCGGCCAATTGAGGCTTATCGATTTCGATTCGCGGCGTCAGGCTTTGTCGGAAATCGATTCAGATACCAACGATTTGCGCAACAGCGACCCAGAGGCTGCAGCCGAAATCCGGGAGGCTCGATTGTCCGCTATGCTCCTAGATGTTGGTTATCGAGACCTTCGCCACATTGGCAGAGGATTTGTCACTGACTTCCTTGTTCCTGTCATGGAGGACCAGGGGGAATTGAAACCATATATCGACCTTTTGACTCGTCCGCGAACAGATGAAGGGTTGGAGGGCATAGAGGGATTGGATGTGCTTGCGCCCCTAGCTGGCGTCAACGACGCTCCCGAGCGAACTGCCACAGGAATTCTTGATGCAGTGACCGGAAGTATCGGGCGGAGTGAAGTGGTACTTTTTAGCGAAGACGGCACGGAGATTCAGCTCGCACAGCCGAGTTTTTTGGGGCCCATGAAAAGGGCTTTTGAAACCGCTACAGCGGATGCAGAGCTCACAAAGGAAGCTGGCGATCGCTTGAATCGTCCGGTCGACCTGGTTCGGAGGGCAGTCAGGCTTTCAAAGCAATCACTAGAAGCGCACGCCGATGTGAAAGACGATGAGGGCTTCGACCGGACAAGCATGCTGCGGTTTGTTGGAGAGCTGATCACGGTCGCAGAGCAATTGTCTCAAGCGACTTGTGACCAGGACGACGCGTGAGTTCGCCTACTCTGTCCATTGACCGGCTTGACGCCCACCATGTGCAGGTAGGACGTTCCGAGGACGTGTCAGATGTTCTGTGGGGAAAAGTCTGCGCTGAATGGGGCACTCGCGGCGACAATCCAGGTCAAATGATCGTTACCCCCAACCGCACCTTCCTTGCGCATCTACAATGGTTGCCAGAAGCGTGTAAGCGGTTTCAAACCGGCCTTGTTTGGTCAGATGAAGCAAAGCGGTTCGTGGCTGGAGCGATCGATCAGGTCAAGGCCATATCCGCCATCCAGTCCGGTATCGTCTCCCTATCAGACGAGCAAGTTCAAGCGCGTCTTTCCAGGACTCGTTTCGCGCGAGAACTTCGCCCGTTCCAAGTCCGGGATGCCGGACGTTTGCTCGCGCTTCGCAACGGAGCGAATTTCTCCGTCCCTGGAGCGGGAAAAACCACTGTCACTTATGCGGTGTATGAAGCTGAGCGGCACACGGAGCGTGTTTCGCGATTGCTGGTGGTCGCCCCTTTGTCCGCATTCGACGCCTGGATGTCCGAGGCGGAAGTTTGCTTTACCGAAAGCCCCGTCGTTTATCGTTATGATGGTCGCAACATTCCGAGCAACGCAGAAGTCGTCCTCGTCAATTATCAAAGGCTCCCGGACCAAGTAGATTCGCTGGCCCAATGGGTTCAATCAGCACCCACTCATCTCGTTTTGGATGAGGCGCACCGCATCAAGAAAGGGTGGGAAGGCGCATGGGGCAGGTCCGCATTGGAATTGGCCTTTTTGCCGGCTCGGCGTGACATTCTTACGGGGACGCCCGCGCCGCAGAGTTTGAAAGACGTTGTCGCACTGATCGACTTTCTCTGGCCAACACAGGCTCGTCGGATATTACCGCGGGACATCTTTTCCTCCTCACCCCAACCGCAATTGGCTGTTAGCGTAAGCGAAGCGATCGCACCGCTCTTTGTACGCACGACTAAAGCTGATTTGAACTTACCTGAACCGCAATATCGTGTGCGCGAGGTTCCACTCACAGGTCTTCAACGAGATATTTATTTTGCGCTTCGTAATCAGTATGCGGGCGACCCTGCTCTTGCTCGGACTGATCGCGTCGGGCTCGCAAGACTTGGCAAGATCGTGATGTATCTGCTCCAAGCGGCGACAAACCCAGCGCTTCTACCGATCGGGGGTGATACCCCAGCAACCTCTATCCTACCAAGATTCCCCTCTGTGCCAGTTCCCGCCGAAGCTGATCTCCTCAGTCTGATATCCCGATATCCCGAACATGAGGTTTCGCCGAAGCTCGCAGCATTAATGCAATTGTTAGATACGAACGCAAAGGCTGGGCGGAAGACGCTCGTCTGGACAAATTTCATTGCTAACATCCGTGTTTTGATGAAGCTCTTGAGTGGTTTGAAACCTGCCCGCGTTTACGGAGCAATTCCGTCCGAGGTCACACAGGCATCTGCAGACCTCACCCGTGAGGCCGAACTGAAACGGTTCCGGGAGGATTCAGACTGCTTGGTTTTGATCGCCAATCCCGGCGCCATGAGCGAAGGCGTAAGCCTACATCGCACCTGCCACGATGCCGTCTATTTAGATCGGACCTTCAATGCTGGGCACTATCTGCAAAGTGTGGATCGTATTCATCGGCTCGGCATGGATGAACACGATACAAACATTACATTTCTGGTTACACAGGAGACTATTGATGTCACCGCCAACCAAAGGATTGCCGCGAAGGCTGAGACGATGGGAGGCATCTTGAATGATCCGTCAATCCTCCAAATGGCATTGCCCGACGAAGACGACGTCGAAAGCCAGCAGTTGATAGACCAAGACGATCTCGTTGTCATCGCGGAGCATCTTCGCGGAGACGACCAGTGCGGCTCACCTTCTCAGCATTGGGGACAAGAGTAATGTCCCCTCTAGTGCCAATCGTTGCTCAGATTTTGCGTGACGACGTTAGCGAGAACGCTCGAATAGAGTCTCGCAATCGCGAGGTCTTCCTTCCGCCTGTGGGTGTTTACAGATGGTGGGCGCGGCGAACCGGAGCCGTTAATCGTGCGCTCATTGAAGGTGCTGAAGCCGTGATGAGCGGCAAAAAGCCTTTGCTGATTGCCGATCCATTTGCCGGCGGAGGTGTAATACCGATTGTCGCGCTGCAGTCCGGTCATGACGTTTATGCTCAAGATCTCAATCCTTGGGCGACCGAAGGCCTTCTTGCAGCCGCGCGACCAGTGGATCGCGACGAACTCGCAGCGGCGACCAAGACACTTCTTCAGCGTTCCCGCGCTCTGATGAACAAAGCGTACGCGACTAACTTTCTTGATGGTTCTTCCGCGACCATTTCGCATACATTTCGAGTCGCGGTGGGGCATTGTCCAACCTGCGATGCGCGAGTCCGTCTTTACCCCCATGCACTCGTGAGCCGCGTTGCTCGGAAGGATACGAAAAAAGGCAAATTAAAAGGCGCAAAAGCCTTTATTGCTTGCCGGAACGGGCACCTTTATCTCGGTCATGCCAATAGTCCAAGTCAATGTCCCGAATGCCGGGTCCGGACATCGCCGGACACAGCCTATTTAGACAATCGGGAATTCAAGTGCCCTTGTTGCAAGGCTGTCCACACACTGAGTGAAATAGCCACTCATCGGCCATTTGATTGGGACGTTGTGCTCGTTGAGAGATCATTGGCTGATCGCCGAGAAATCGGTCCGCCAACCCCCAGTGAAATAGAAAAAGCCTCGTCAAAGTACTGGACTCCGAAGCGCATCAAAGACGATGAAATCCCAGAGTTGCCGGAGACTGCGGTGCTCCGTCGCCACGGATTTACCAAATGGAGTGACTTGTACCCCGGTCGACAACGGTGGATCACCCAAAAGCTATTGGCATTGGTGGTTAAACTAAACGTGACTGAGAACGTTAGAGCGGCACTCAGAATTGCGATCCTTGGCACAGTGGAAATGGCTGGCCATCTTTCTCGGTGGGACAGACATTACCTCAAAAGCTATGAGGCGATGGCATCGCACAGGTTCAATTTCACCACATTTACTGCAGAACCGAATCTCATTGGCCTCAATTGCAGAGGAAGAGGTTCGCTTGCGAACAGACTAGCTAGCCTACGGAAATCTAACGATTGGCTGCTCGAAAACACTTCTTCCAAAGGGTTCGTGGCGCTAAATCGTTCGCTAAACCATCAACCTGCCGTGCAAGAGGTCCAGGGTTTGACAGTGGTCACGGGAAGTTCCGATCGGCTGTTGCTTGCCGACCGATCAGTCGATCTTATCCTTACAGATCCGCCGTACCATGACGATGTTCAGTATCATGACCTTTCACTCCCATTTCGTGTTTGGGCTGGTCTGCCCATGGATCGGGGTGCCGGCGACGCGGTGGCTGTACCACATTCTAAAGCACTCATTTCCCACCGGTCTTACCGTAGTCAGCTTGCAAAAATTTTTATCGAATTCAGGCGGATCTTGAAGCCCTCCGGCCGTCTGGTGTTCAGTTATGCCAATCGTGAGCCAGCGGCATGGGTGAATCTTTTCGCAGCCTTACGGGACGCGAAGCTGAATCCTCTCGCATACACGATATTGCACGCCGAAAACGAAACGGAGATCGGCAAGAGTAATCGTCGATCCTGTACGCAGGACCTTATCCTCGAGCTCACACCTTCAATGAAGGTTGTCGACGCTCAATGGCGGCCCTGCTTGAAGCCAACATCAGATGAAGAGAGATACCTCATTGCCGTTGGGGATGCGTTTCTTAAGTCTGCGACCTTGGTGAACGGCTGGGAAGATCATCTGGTTACGGAACTCATGATGTTAGACTTCCTCTCATCGAGCAAATCAAAACCAATGCCCAACCGTCTAAATCGAGCACAACGACAATTGCAGTCAGAGCACAATACGACCACATCTCAGGAAACAATTGCTTTATGACACCGCAGCCGCCGATCGTCGTAACGGGAAAATCGGTTCACAGCTTTGCAACTAATGGGTTTCGACAATCCCATTCGAGTAAGTTTTCTGCGATCATATGGAGAACTGCTTTCTTCCACTTTTGCCCGTTGAGCCGAAATGTCGGCAGATCCGCGCGAAGAGCACTTCTGGAAATTTCATGGCATCCGGCTGCGGTGCTGAATCGTCACTTCGGAGCGACCGCAACCGATTTAACTCGGCTCACTTCCTAATCTGAAGGACCATTCTCGGTTGCTTCCATGCGCCCCATCAGACGGAGAATTTCAGCGCTGATCAATTCCTGATCGCTGAGCAGTTTGTCGAACAACGCTTTCTCATGCACATACACGCCGTCGATGCCTTGCACCGTCTGGTCGAGAAGCAGCCGTCGATTAATCGGATCTACCTTTATTCTCTGGGCCACCGTTCGGTGCGTGTGCCGAAGAATATGGCCGGTTTCACTCGGCAACGACCGCTCCTTCCAAACTTGAGTAGCGATCAACGCGCCAGTCTTGCTGCTGCGTGAGGGGTAGAGCCATTTCGCGCGTGGATACATCATGTCGGAAAGCTCAAGAGCCCGTTTCGCGATGCTGACCATGTGCGTAGAGAGTGGTAGAGCGAAAGACCGGCCGGCTTTCATCTTAGGGATTAGAATCGCGCGTTCTTCCAGGTGAACCCATTCACGCTCAATCGACACTAAATAGCGCGGCCGCAGACCAGAGAAGATTCCCAACTCATGCATGGTGCTCCGGAGCGGGTTGCGCAACTCGGCCACGCGCTCCCACCAGTGGGGAAGGTCGTCCGGCATGATCACCCGTTCGGAGCCGCGTTCCTTATTGAAGGTGACCGCTTTGACCGGGTTGTCGGGTAAAGCATCCGGATCGTCGGCGACGCGCAGGGCGATGTTATAGGCCGCACGAAACTCGCGAAACGTTTGGTTTGCGCTGACTTTGCCGTTCTGAGTGGTGATTTTCTTGTGACGTTCTCGGCACATGGTCCGCTTAATGTCCGCGATCAGATAAGAACTCCAGTCCTTCAGGTGCCGTTCCTTTCTTGCGAGCACATTTTGAATGTTCTCTTCGGAGCAATCGCGCGCCCGCATGTCCGCCGCATACTCCTCATACATATGTTCAAGCGTCCATGATTCCGCGCGTGGTTTGTTGCCAGAATCGTTGGGATCAACGCCATCTTGAATGGCGGCGATCACCTTCATCGCCTCCCGCCTTGCGTCCTTGACGGTCAATTGATCAGCCGTCCCCAAGGTCCGGCGGACGGTCTTGATAAGCCGGCGGCGTCCATGATCGCCAACCCATAGATCGCGCTGCACCTTGTACGATTTGCTGCGTTTGTTGACAGCAAGCATCAGGCCTTTCACAGCCGTATCGCGAACGGTGTATGGTTTGTCGGCGGGTTCCAGAGAGCGCACCAGCGCTTCTGTGAGTTTTGTCGGTTTCAGGGCTTCCTGCGCGGGCATTCGTCTTACTCCTATCTGTGACCCAATTTGTCCCGCCAACTCTGACTCGTCGCCTTTAGGGTTCTGCCGACATCGATTTTGCGAACCGTGTAGAATCGGTTTTTCGAACCGTCTGCGAACCGTGTTAAGTAAGAAGTTCTGTGCACACCCGTGATGTTCCGAGAATTTACGTGACTTCTAACTTATTGATTTATATAGTATTTTAGAAGAGCCGTGACGTCAAATGAATTAGCGGGTAGCCCTATATTGGCGTTTCCTAATCTGTAGGTCGCAGGTTCGAATCCTGCCGGGGTCGCCAATTCCGTAACGGTCAAGTGATTTCGTCGTCCGCGGCCTCGATGCTCCAGATCGTCGCGTGACTGCCGTCGCCCTTGGCGGGAATGACGCGAACGCGCTCGGCGATGCCGTCCTCCGTCAATTCCCGCTCAATCGCCAGAAGGGTCCCCGCCGGATGATCACACAGCTCAGCGGTCTCAAGGCATTCGCCGCGCGCAGCCTCGGTGGCGGCCAGCATATCCGGCGCGCCATAGCGCTCGAACAAGTGCGCCGTCAGGCTTCGAACAACGTCCTCGAACTGCTCATCGGGCATGACCGCCACCTGGACAAAGGTGGCGCGCCCAAAGCTCGTCAGGCCCATCCATCCGCTTTTGAAGGCCAGTTGGTGCTTTTTCGTCCACTCGGCCGGATCGCCACCGATGAATTCGAAGGTGCCGGTGACGGCCCATTCTTCCGCATTTGCGGGAATCTCGAAGATCTGATTGTCGGAGGCGTCTAACTGGATGGTCCGCGCGAACTTCATGGGACAACTCGTATAGGAAATTGGGCTTCCCGCAATATAGGGGGGCGTCCCCACCGATGCATCATGCTAAACAAGCGGCATGCAAAGAGCGCTATTCCCATGTCCCTGGATTTCGCGTGCGGTCATTTGTTGCCTCACCTTCGGGCTTCTGGTGATGTCGGCCGCCCGCGCCGAGACCGGCGCCGTTGACCCGGCGTCGATCACAGAAGCAACCAAACGGGTGGTCGTCGTCTTGCCGCGATGGCAGGGGGTGAGACCCGGCTTCGCGCCCCGGACCTCAGGCCGTCGGATCGCGCCGGAAGGCTCCGGCATCGCCATTCTGCCGGATGGCTACATCGCGACGAACGATCATGTCCTGGGCGACCCCTTGTCCGTGCGGGTGCGGCTACATGACGGCCGGGTTCTGCCGACGGAGATCGTCGGCCGGCACGCGGACACGGACATCGCCTTGCTTAAGGTCGCGGCGGACCTTCCGGTGTTCGACCCAGCACCGGAAACACGATTGGCGACGCCAGCCTGCGCCATCGGCAATCCCTTCGGCCAAGGAATTTCCGTTTCCTGCGGCGTGATATCGGGAACCGACCGATCCGCCACCGGTTTCAACCCGATCGAAGACTTCATCCAGACGGACGCGGCGGTCAATCCCGGCGGCTCCGGTGGCGCCCTGGTGGACGGTGCCGGTCGTCTGCTCGGCATGGTCTCGGCGATCTTCGCACAAGGGTCCGATGCCAATCTCGGCGTCAATTTCGCCGCCTCCTACCGCTTGGTTCGCCGCGTGGTCGATGACTTGAAGGCGCACGGCGCCATCCGACTTGGCGACATCGGCTTGGCTGTTCAAACGCTCCCGCCGGATCAGGCCGCGCGGGGTGGCGGCGTCTTGGTGCGCCAGGTCGATCGCGGCGGACCGGCGCTCGCCGCCGGGATCGAAGCCGGCGATGTCATCATCGCGGTCGACGGCCGGAGCGTGTCCACGCCGGCAAGTTTCCGCGCGGCGGCCTTCCTGGCGCGGCCCGGAGACCGC
>JANQIT010000008.1 GCA_028282025.1 Hwanghaeella sp.
ATTCACCGTCTCCCACCCGCGACAGGCTCGCCGCGCTCCTTTGGAGCAACCGGCAGGCGCGGCAAGGCCGCGGATCCCTGCGCCAAGCCTTGTTCTCGCTGCGGACGGCGTTGCGCGACGCCGGCGCGCCGGAACCGGAACCGGCTTCGACGCAGGACGGTCTACAAATACCGGACGCCTTTTTGACCTGCGACGCAGTGCTGTTCCGGCGTCTGGCCGGGCAACGGGGCGTTCCGGCGATGGAACAGGCGCGCGCGCTCTATAAGGGCCCCTTCCTCGCCACAGTGCGTCTTCCCGATCCTGCTTACGCCGCTTGGGCCGCCGACCGGCGCGCCGAACTCGCCAAACTGGCCCAAGATGTCGGGGGCAGACTGGCGGAAGTCTACAAGGAAAACACCCGATATCAGGACGCCATCGAGACGATGAACTGGGTCCTGTCGATGGATCCCTTGCGCGAGGACGTATACCGGACCCTGATGGAACTCTATGTCCTGTCTGGGAACCGCACCATGGCGCTGCGCCAGTTTCAGCGTTGCAGGGATCTATTGCGCCGCGAACTCGCCGTTGCGCCGGACGGGGATACGCAGGACCTGCACATGGCCATTCTGGAGAACCGCTTCACCGCGGCGCCCGCGGGCACCCAGAACGCAACGCCCGTCGTCGCACCACCGTCCGCCGCGGCCGGCAGGAAGACGCAAACCGAGGAACCGCGGCTAAAGCGCGCTTCGCCGCGTCCCATCGATGAGAAATTACCGATTGTCGCCGTCCTCCCGTTCGAAACGATCTCCGGCGCAGCGGAAATGGATCAATTGGGGCAAGGTCTGTTCGAGGATATCACGACGGATCTTCCGCGTTTCCATCAGGTCAAGGCGAAAGCCCGGAATTCGACCCTCTCGGCCTTGCAGGCGGGAACGCCGCGCAGCTCGGTCGGTTCCGCCATCGGCGCAGACTTCGTGGTCGACGGGGCCATCCGCGCGGCCGACCGGCGCGTGCGCGTCAACGTACAATTGGTGGAGGTGCAGACCGGAGCTCAAATCTGGTCCGACCGATACACGGTCGATTTTGAAGACCCTTTCGATACCCAGGATTATCTGGCCCAGCACATTCTGTCCGGCGTCACGGCCCTGTTGAAGCGCGAAATGCTGGCCCGCGCACAACGCAAAACCCAGCAGGAGATGACCCCCTACGACTGTTGGCTGCGCGGTTTCGCCTTACTGCAAACGGGTGACGGCGGCGACACCCTGCAAGCGCGAAATCTTTTTCAGGCGGCAGTCGACCGCGACCCGTTCTATGCGCGGGGATATTGCGGGCTGTCGCTGTCCTATTTCAACGAATGGGGGGATCATGGCTGGACAGATTGGGAAGACGCGATCCGGAAGGCCCACGCCAATGCGGAGCAGGCCGTAAGGCTGGACGAAACCGACCATGTCGGTCAGTGCCTGCTTGGGCGCATCTATCTGTACCGGCGTGAGTTCGACCGCGGACAACGTTATCTTGAGCGGTCCTACACTCTGAACCCTCATGGCTCGGAAATGCTGGCGACGGCGGCATTGTCCTGGTGTTTTCTGGGCGACCACGACCGGGCGCAGGAACTTGCAGAGCAGGCCATCGAACTCCATCCCTCCCCGCCCGAATGGTTTTATGGCGGCCTCGCGATGGCGCTGTTCATGAAAGGCGACATCGACGCCTCCCAGGCGATACGGGAAAAAGCGCCGCATGCCTATTTCGACACATTGTTCTTCCTCGCCGCCGGACATGCCTTCGCCGGGCGCATGGACCGCGCGCAGGCGTATGCCGCTTCTTTCCTGGAGCGATTCCAGGCGCGGGTGCTAGGCGGTCGCCCCCCACGGCCGGGCGAAGCCACTGACTGGATCAGACATGTCAATCCGTTCCGGCAAGAACGGGATAAGAATCGCATCGAAGAAGCCCTGCATCTGATCGGCTTGAACGGCGTTTGAAGAAACGAACGCCGTTTCGGGCTTGTCCCCGCCCCTGTTTCGACATGTTATTGGCCGACCAATAACCTGAACGGGTTAACGAATGGCCGATAACACCCCTGGGTCAGCGAAGCAGAAGCCGCATTACGAGGGACACCGCGCCCGCCTGAGAGAGCGCTTTCTGCGCGACCAGGGCGAAGCGATGGAAGACTACGAACTGCTGGAGCTGCTGCTGACCCTTGCGATTCCCCGCAGGGACACGAAACCGCTCGCCAAGGATCTGATCGGCCGTTTCGGCTCCTTCGCCGGGGTGATATCGGCCGATCCCGCAGACCTGCTTGCGATGAAGGGGATCGGACCGACGACCCTGGCGCCGCTGAAACTGGTGCAGGCCGCCGCCCTGCGGTTGATGCGCCAGGAAGTCAGCGCCGATCCGGTGATCTCATCCTGGGACAAGCTGCTCGGCTACATACAGTCGGCCATGAGCCGCGAGAAGCGGGAGCAGTTGCGCATCCTGTATCTGGATAACCGAAACAGGCTTATCGCGGACGAGGTGCAGCAGCGCGGCACGGTCAATCACACCCCGCTCTATCCACGGGAGGTGATCCGCCGCGCGCTTGAACTTCACGCATCCGCCATGATCCTGGTGCACAACCACCCCAGCGGAGACCCGACGCCCAGCCGCGACGACATCCTGATGACGCATGAGGTTCGCGATGCGGCGGAGAAACTCGGCATCCGGCTTCACGATCATATCGTGATCGGAAAGGGCGTCCATGTCAGCTTCAAGGCTGACGGTCTACTATGAGGCTGGGACAGACGTTCTGCGGAAGAGCATCGGCGCCGCCAGGGTGAGGCCGAGTACGAACCAGAAGACACGCTGATAGAAAATATCGTGTGGCAGAAAAAACAGTCCATATACGATCATCAGAAACAGCAGCCAGCGGTCCGCGCTTGATTTCGGCATCGTCCGGCGGCGCAGCGGAAACAAGGCGGTGCGCAGGAAAAAGCCGAGAATAATCAACCCGCCTACGATCCCAAGCTCCGCCAATATCCATACCGGCGTGCTGTGAATGACAAGCGCCTTGCCGTTCTCCCCCAACCCCATGCGGATAAACGCCCCCAAACCCGCGCCGAAAACCGGATTCGCAAGCCACAGGCCGATCCCTTCGACAATGCTCAACATTCGCTCACTGTCCCCCGACTGCGCCAGTGGCGGCGTCGGCACACGTAAAGCTCTCGATAGCTCCAGCGGCGTCGACAGCATGCCCGATACCCAGTGCACGGCGCTTGGCAGACCGCTCACGACAAATGCCCCCACCCCGGCGAAACCGACGGACATAACCGCCACACGTCTGCTGCACAGGGCGAAGACAAACGCGAAACCGAGCAGGACACTCCCTGCGATCACCGCCGTACGGCCCTTGGAATACCAAATCCCCAGCAGCACCAGTCCCAGCAGAAGCGCCCAAACAAGGCCTTTGCCGCTTCTTTGCAAGTTCGAGGAGACCGCCAGGCCGCCGGCGGCGGAAACCAACAGAAGAAAGGCCAACGCATTGCGGTTCCCGGAGAAGCCGTCGAAGTTCGACGGGATGTTGAAGGATGCGCCAAGCGCATTCGCGACGGAAAGAGCCAGTTGCACCCCGACGACGACCGCCGCGGTTATCAGCAGGCTTTCCGCACAGCGCCGCACGCCCTGCCATCCGCAGGCAACGACGATATAAGTGCCCGCGGCGATATAGCCGGCAAGAACGATCAGGCCGAAAAGCCGGTTAGTCAGCGCCCAGGGTGTAACCCCGAACGTCATGACTCCAATCAGAAAGGCAAGAACGATAACGCCCGCAATCGCCGCCAGGGCCCCGCCCGTATACGGCATGCGGAACAGGCCCGCGCTGCGGCGCGACCACATCGACAGCGCCAAGGCGAAAAGCGCCAGAAGCGCCAGCGGGTCGGCCAGGTTGAGGGTGATCAATGAACCCCGGATGGGAATCTGAACTTGAAAGAACAGCAGGATGCAGATCCCGTGCGCCAGCGACCAAGCCAATACGGGTTCCAGATCGGCCGCGGCTTCGGCACGCCTGTCCCGGTCCGGTTGATCGCGCGTCGCCCGGCCCCCGTCTTCGACCGCTACGGGGAACAGGAACGACCCGGCCGCAATCACCGCGATAGAGCCGAGGCCGACGAAAATAGAGACCAGCAAGGCGGTTTCCGGGGGCACGCCGAACAGGCCGAAAACCTGAATGGCGGCGATTTCCCGAACCCCCCAGCCATTTGCGCTGATCGGCAGGCTGGCGGCGAAACTGACGATGGCGGCCCCGGCAAGCAATTGATGCGCCGGGCTGTCTATGCCGAATGCCCAAAGCGCGGATACGAACGCAAGGTAGTTGAGAAGCAGGGCGGCCGCCGAAATGGAAAACAACTCAAAAAGGCCGAAGAGAAAACTCAGAGACCCCAGCGTCTTCAGGAACACCCGTTCCAGAGAGGTCCGGGCGGCGATCAGATAACCGGCAATGCTGAGCGCGATGGCGGCGGACATTTCCAACACGGGCACGGTGCGCACAGCGTCCACGATCATCGCGCCGCCACCGACCGCAACTGCGCCGATCAGGCAGAAGACGCCGGCGATCAGGAAG
>JANQIT010000021.1 GCA_028282025.1 Hwanghaeella sp.
TCAAAGATCTACGGCTGTACCCAAGCCACGCCGTGATCGATCCGGAATTGACCCGGTCGATGCCGTCCGGATTGACGCTGTCGACGGGGCTGGACGCGCTTAGCCATGCAATGGAAGCAGTTTGGAACAGGCGGCACTCACCGCTCACCGACATGCTTGCGGGACAAGCGATCGAAGTGATTCTGGACAGCCTTCCCATCGTATTGAAGGAACCGGCCAACGCTGAACACCGGCGGCGGATGCAATCCGCATCCCTGTTCGCCGGTTTGGCTATGGGAACCACCCAGAGCGCGCTTGCACATTCGATCAGCTACCCGATCACCGCAAAGTACGGTGTGCCGCATGGCCTTGCCTGCAGCTTCACTCTAGGCGAAATCGCTCGATACAATGCAGCGGAAAACCCGGAGCGCCTGACACCCATCGCGCAGTCTTTCGGCTGCCCAGTCGGGGATGTCGCAGACAGAATCAATGCGTTCCTACGCGATGTCGGAGTGGGTCCGGCATTGGATACTCAGATTGCACCGGACGCGGTCGAGGCGTTCGGAGACGACCTTATCACGCCGTCGCGTGCAGCAAACAACATCCGCAACGCAGACGGACCCGCCGCCCGTATGCTGCTGGGTAACGCGCTCAACACGTTCTGCACCGCCTCCTAACCCCGCGATCGCCCTGACCGCATCGCGGGCGGATCACTAGCAGACAGGATTCTTTGTTATGGTTGTTTGGGTTACGGGCTTAAGCGGGGCCGGAAAAACGACAGTTTGTTCGGCTCTCTATCAGAGACTGAAGCCATCTATACCGGAACTGGTGCTTCTCGACGGCGACATCGTACGCCGTGCTTTCGGCCAGGATCTCACGCACAGTATCGCCGACCGCCGGCGTCAGGTCCACCGACTGCAAGGGATGTCCAAGGTCCTGGTGGAACAGGGGTTGGTCGTTATCGTCGCCGTGCTTTACTCCTCGCAGGACCTGTTGTCCTGGAACCGGGAGAATCTGCCGAATTATTTCGAAGTTTACCTCAAGACCAGTATGGAACTTGTAAGAGAGCGCGATAACAAGGACCTCTATGCGCGGGCGTTCCGGGGAGAAATGCCCAATGTCGTCGGCGTCGACATCGATTGGATCGAACCCACAAAACCGGATCTTGAGGTAGACATGGATCGCGGCTATTCGCCCGAACAGGTGCAAGACCTGTTGCTGCAGGCGGTGCCCCGTTTCAGGGCGCTTCAAGATAACGCCGGCGCCTAAATCCGGCTGCCGCATCATTGCGCCGGCGCAGGCGTTAAGCTCAACTTTCTAAACACATTATCTGAATTCAGGCACTTTCGTTGCGCACTCAGACAGTCATAGATGTTTACGTCTTTCAGTCGCGGGAAACCGTGCGCGCCGTACTGGACCGCTTCAACAGGCTCGATCGCCAGATCGGCCTTGTCGTCGACGAAAATGGCCGCCTTGTCGGGACGGTGACGGACGGTGACGTCCGGCGCGGATTTCTAAACAACATGACGCTCGACGACCCGATCTCAACATGCGCCACACCGGACCCTTTCGTTATAATAGCCGACGATGAAATCCCGGAAACCGCCTACCAATATCCGTTCATTCCCGCGGTCGATGAAGAGTTCCGTCCGGTCTCCATCCTTTTTCCAAAGGAACAAGATACGCCGGTTTCGGATTGCCTGGTCATGGCGGGCGGGCACGGCACGCGCATGGGGGAACTGACCCGCAATCTGCCAAAACCCCTCTTGCCGTTGGGCGACAAGCCGATTTTGGAGCATATTCTGTTGGGTTTGGAGGAAGCCGGGCACCGTCGGATCTTCCTATCGACGCATTATTTGGCGGACCGGATTCGCGAATTCAGCGCGCAACGGCGCGGGCCCGCGGAACTTCACCTGGTACATGAGAATGCGAAGCTGGGAACTGCCGGCGCCATCGGACTGCTGCCGGATACGGTGACGACGCCTTTGCTGGTGCTGAACGGCGACGTGGTGACACAGGTCGACTTCCGCGCCATGCGCGACTTTCACGACCGGCTGACCTACGATGCGACAATCGCCGTCGCCCGGCACGAGATCGAAATACCTTACGGTGTCGTCAGGCACTCCGCAGATGGTTTGTTCACGCAAATCGACGAGAAGCCGAAAGTCAGCCACTTTGTATCCGCCGGTATCTATATGCTGGGGGCAAGCGTTTTGAGCCTGGTTCCCCGCAACACGACAATAGACATGCCCGAATTACTCAATACCGCCTGTAAGCAGAATCTCAGGATCGGTGTTTTTCCCATTCACGAGTACTGGCGGGACGTTGGGCGGCAATCCGACCTGCAGAACCTGCATGAAGATTACGATCTTCCGTCCCCCGACAAGCCGACGGCCTGATGCGGCGGTTACGGGGACATGGCCGGCCAACGCCTTGGGTCGATCGCATCAGCGGGCAACCTTCGGGACTGCGTCCACAGGTCGTCGGCCGCCTCGGCATCGATTGCCGTAATGTCAAGACTCTCGGTAACGGCCGCAAGATGAACAGGGTCCACCGCTCCGATAACGCACTCGTCGACCCCGTAGACGAGACGGGGATACGCCAGCGCCAGGGCGAACGGCGTAACATCCATTCTTGCGGCAATTCGATTGAAGGCCGTCAACGGTGCGCGCAGCGCGGACAGATGGTCCGGCAGCTCATCGGCGCTCAATCCAAGAGTACCTTGGAGGTAAAGGCTCCGCCCAACGAACCGCGCATCACTGTCCCGGCAACGTTTGACAGCGCCCTCGTCAGCTTGACGGGAATCGAACACACTGACCGGGGCCTGTATGGCTCTGCCTCGGCCTGAGTTTAGTAGTTCCAGCGTTTCTTCGGGTTTGTATACCGATGCCCCAATGGTTCCGATCCAACCGGCGTTCTGCGCCTCAAGCAAACAGTCAAGGATCTCCGCCCTGTGCATATCCTGAACATCGTGCGCCAGATAAACGTCGATGCAAGGTCTGCGCAGGTGCCTTCGCGTCGCCTCTATTGCGACGGTCACCCTCTCGACGGCTTGGCGGCTGTCCAATCCGGCAAGAGATGAAAACTTCGACACGAATTCAGGTTGGACAGAGCGGCTTGCAGCCCAATCCCCAACCACCGACTCCGCGACACCGTATGCTTGGGCCGTATCGAGCGTTCGAATGCCGATTTCCCACGCTTCGTCCAATACGCGGAAAGACGTCTGGCGGGGAAGAGTCTCACGCCTCAGTCCATAGGGGCGGCCGAAGGAAACAGTTCCAAGTTGAACGCTCGCAGCACAAGGCTTCGAAGAGCTTTGCCTATCCAACCCAATCACCTAATACCCTGACCAACGGGTTCGTCTAACAAGGTCAACCATATGAAAAACCTGATACCATTCGATCTTAACGGCAAAGCGCTTCTCGTCACCGGCGGAAGCGGCTCGTTTGGGCGCGCGTTCCTATCGTATGTGACCAAGCACTACACCCCATCTCGTCTGGTTGTCTACAGCCGCGACGAACAGAAGCAGTTCCAGTTGGCGGCCGCCTACCCTGTAGAGAATTATCCCTACATTCGCTTTTTTATCGGGGACGTTCGGGACGGCGCCCGCTTGGTTCAGGCCATGAACGGTATAGATGTCGTCGTACACGCGGCGGCTTTGAAACATGTTCCGGTGGCCGAATATAATCCCATTGAGGCTGTAAAGACGAACATCATCGGCGCCGAGAACGTCATCAATGCCGCAATCCAAAACGAAGTCGGTCATGTAATCGCGCTTTCGACTGACAAGGCGGCCAACCCCATCAATCTTTACGGTGCAACAAAGCTCTGCTCCGACAAGCTTTTCATCGCGGGCAACAATCTTGTCGGAGGCGCCCCGACCATGTTCAGTGTCGTGCGTTACGGGAACGTCATGGGTAGCCGGGGCAGTGTGGTTCCGTTCTTCCAGAAACTGATCAGGGAGAATTCACCGTACCTGCCGATCACGGACGAACGGATGACAAGGTTCTCGATAACCTTGGAAGAAGGAATCGATTTCGTTCTTCACGGCCTGAACGTCATGCGCGGCGGAGAGATTTTCATCCCCAAGATTCCGAGTTTGCGGATTATGGATCTGGTGGCGGCTCTTGCACCGGACTATCCGACCAAGGTTGTCGGAATTCGTCCCGGCGAGAAACTGCACGAAAGCATGATTACTCCGGATGACAGCCCCAATACGCTGGAGTTCGAGTCGTGCTATCTGATCAGGCCGACAAATATTCCGAAATTCACAGGTGTGGAATGGGATGTTCTGGGACAGACCGGCGCCGCGGTTGAAGAGGACTTTCACTACCGGTCCGACCTGAACGACTGGTGGCTCACAAAGAACGAGCTGGCCACGCTTATCGAAAAAGCAGGCCCTGGCAAGCAACAATGATCAATTTTGGGGAAAGCTCTCAGCCACTGTTGGCGCATAAGAGCCACTTCTTCGAAAGCAATGACGCCTTGCTGGCGCAATTGCGTGAAATCGGCGTTCTATACATCCAGCAAGCGGCGCGGACGCTTTGTAGGACACGAGCTTCAGTTCGCACTCGACAAACGCAAACTCTCGTCCGAAGTTCACATGCTGCTTGAGTTCGACAACCGGTAGCGATGCGGGCACTTGTATTCGGCTCCTACGGACTTCTGGGTCCCTATATCCTGCGTGCTCTGGGCAGTATCGCAGACGTGCATCCAGTCGGGCACAGGTCAGGCGCGCAGAGATGCGATATTACGGATGCCTCCAGCGTCTTGGGTATCGTCGATTCCTTGAAGCCGGATCTTGTCGTCAATTGTGCTGCAATGACCAATGTAGACGCCTGCGAGGCAGAGCCCGACGCCGCGATCCGTCACAATGCCGAGAGTGTCCGGAACATCGTCTCGGCTCTGGGCGGTTCTTCGATTTTCATTCATTTGTCGACCGACCAAGTGTATCCGGACACCGAAGGCCCCCATCAAGAAGTCGAAACGGGCCCCGTCAACACCTATGGGCGCAGCAAACTCCAGGGCGAGTTCTTCGCAGCAGAGCATCCGAATAGCCTTATTCTTCGCGCGAACTTCTTCGGTCCGTCCCAGACGGCGGGCCGCACCAGTCTATCTGACTGGGTTGTCGACAATCTGGCCGGTCAGAAACCGATCAGGCTGTTTTCGGACAGTCTGTTCTCACCCCTCCACATCGAGACACTTGCGGACACTACCCTGGAATTGGCTGGCAAGGGGGCGCGCGGCACCTTCAATCTAGGATCGAGGGAAGGATGTTCAAAAGCGGAATTCGCCTTCAAGATTGCAGATCATCTGGGTCTTTCCACGCACAATACGACCGTGAGTCCGTCCCGCGAAGACCCGACGCGGGCGCCGCGCCCCCGTGATATGAGAATGAGTGTTGAGAAAATCGAAGCGCAGTTAGGTCGCAAAATGCCGGCGCTTTCCGAAGAAATCGCAAAACTCTAGGAAAATGCAATGACTGCAGAATTGAGTACCAGCCGATTCAAGATCGGGCGTGAGCATCCGACATACTTTATTGCCGATGTCGCCGCCAATCATGACGGCGACCTGGAACGCGCAAAGGATCTGATTCATCTGTGCGCCGAAGCGGGTGCAAACGCAGCAAAGTTCCAGAACTTCCAAGCGGAGACCATTGTATCCGATCATGGCTTCCGGGCCTTGGGCGGACAACAGTCCCATCAGGCGCAGTGGGAAAAGAGCGTCTTCGACGTCTACAAAGCCGCTTCGCTGCCGCCGGACTGGACCCGGGCATTAAAGGAAACCTGCGATGAAGCGGGCATAGACTACTTCACTGCGCCATACGATCTGTCGCAGCTTGAAATGCTCTCACAATATGTCTGCGCTTGGAAAATGGGTTCGGGCGACATCACCTGGCACGAGAATATCGAAGCTATGGCCAAGCTGGGAAAACCCTTGTTCATCGCGACAGGAGCCGCCGACATGAACGAAGTCGAACTGGCGGTCGCAGCGGCGGCAAAACATACCGATCAAATCTGCATCATGCAGTGCAATACCAACTATACCGGCTCCCTGGAGAATTTCCGGTTCATCGAACTTAACGTCCTGAAGGCCTACGCCGAGGCGTTTCCCGACTATATACTTGGCCTGTCGGATCACACGCCGGGTCACGCGACCGTCCTGGGTGCGGTCGCCTTGGGTGCGCGGGCCGTCGAAAAGCACTTTACGGACGACATGAGCAGGAACGGCCCCGATCACGGCTTCTCGATGGACCCTGTTACCTGGCGCGAGATGGTCGACCGCACCCGCGAACTGGAATTGGCGCTTGGCACAGGCAGGAAGCAGGTTATGGAAAACGAGCGTGAGACCGTGATCCTTCAGCGGCGGGCGGTGCGGGCGAAAACCGACCTGCCGGCGGGCAGCGTCCTTACCGAGGAAAACCTGATCTCTCTGCGTCCCTGCCCGGCCGGCGCGCTGCCGCCTTACAGAATTGACGAACTGCTTGGCCGTCGCTTGTCACGCGCACTATCCGCCGGCGAGACCGTCTTCCCGCAGGATACGAATTGAGCGTCGATCCGGCTTTGGAGGTCTTCGTCGTCATTCCGGCCTTGAACGAGGCCAAGTCAATCGCGGCCGTGATCGGCCGCGTCGGTTCGGTTGCATCGGTCCTGGTCGTGGATGACGGGTCGACGGACGAAACCGCCGCAGTGTCTGTAAAAGCGGGCGCAGAGGTTGTGCGGAACGAAACCAACGGCGGTTACGAGGCCGCCCTGAATTTAGGGTTCGAGCAGGCCCGGCGGAAAGGCGCCCAGGTTGTCGTTACAGTGGATGCCGACGGCGAACTGCCTGCCGAACTGATCGGCGATCTCGCGTCTCCCATCCAAGCCGGCCAGGCGGACATCGTCATCGGACAGCGGCCGCAGAGCGCACGGTGGGCGGAGCTGCTTTTTTCGATTTATACGAAAGTGCGCTACGGCGTTACAGATATCTGTTGCGGTATGAAGGCCTACAACATGGATTTCTACGACCGTCACGGATGTTTCGACTCCGTCCGGTCTGTCGGAACTGAACTCGCGATCTTCAGCCTTTTGAACGGGGCCCGTGTGAAGATGTTCCCATTGCCGGATCGGCCGAAACGACAAGACGCACCGCGCTACGGTGTGGGTTGGCGGCCCAATCTACGGATCTTGCGCGCCATGGCCCTTGCTGTCTGGGCGGAATTCGGCCGGGGCTATGCAACGCGGCGGCGGTCTGCGGCATGACCAGAACGGTCGCCATCGTCCAGGCCAGATTGGCGTCGCAGAGGCTGCCGGGCAAGGTGCTGTTCGAGCTTGGCGGCATGCCCATTATCTGCCTGTTGCTGCGCCGCGCCATACGCGCACGCAACGTGGACGAGGTGGTCGTCAGCACAGCGGATACGCCGGAATGCGCGGCCATTCGGCAGGTTTCTGAGGAGCTGGGTTTTCGTGTTTTCGACGGTCCTGAAGATGATCTGCTCGCCCGTTTTCAAGCCGCGGCTGCGGCCACGAACGCAGATCGGATCGTGCGTCTGACAGCGGATTGCCCCCTGGTCGAACCAGGCCTGATAGACCGATTGGCCGATCTGATGCAGGCACAGGATCTGGATTTCGTCACGAACGTTAAACCGCCGTCCTGGCCGGACGGCTTGGATATCTCGATCTTCACACGCCCTATGCTCGACAGTGCATTCGCGGAAGCAGCATTGGCCTCGGAGCGAGAACATGTCGTGCCCTGGATGTGGAAACACTCGTCTCTGGAAGGCGGTTCGCGCTACGCGGCGGCGAATATCCCATCGGAGACCGACCTGTCCGCGATCAGATGGACGATTGACGAACCAAGCGACTACACCATGCTGCGGGCGATGGTCGATGGGATGAATGAGGAAACTCTGCTGAGTACAACCTGGTCGGATTGGCTAAAGAAGTTCAACGCCTTGCCGGATGCAACCCGCCACAATCAGGCGATCGAACGCGATCAGGGCCTGCGCCTCAGCCGGGAAGCGGACACCACTGGAGCGGCGCCATGAAAGAGGACACGCCTTTGTCGGAAATCTATTCGGAATCCTTGGCTCTGCTGGACCGCGCCGAGAGGTCGATCCCCTCTCAGACGCAAACCTTCTCCAAGGGTTGGACCCAATATCCACGCGGGGCGGCGCCGGTGTTCGCCACCCGCGCCGACGGCGGATACCTCTGGGATGCAGATGGACGCCGCTTTATCGATTGGCCGATGGCCCTTGGGCCTCTCCTGCTCGGCCACAACCATCCAAAGGTCAACGACGCCGTAAAGCAGCAAATGGACGGCGGCATCGCCTTTTCCCTACCGACAACGAAGGAACTGGAACTTTCCGAGCGTTTGATCGATTGGTTCCCATACGCGGAACGTGTCCGGTTTGGGAAGAATGGTTCAGATGCCACGTCGGGTGCTGTTCGCGCCGCCCGCGCCGTCACTGGACGCGATAGGATACTATGTTGCGGCTATCACGGTTGGCAGGACTGGTTCATCGGCACGACGACGAGGAGCGGCGGGGTACCCGGCGCCGTCAGCGATCTGACAACCCCCTTTCCCTACAACGATCTTCCCCACCTCGAGTCTCTGCTGGATCGGTACTCCGGTGAGGTCGCAACCATCATCATGGAGCCGATGGGAATCGTCCCGCCGGCTCCAGGCTATCTCAAAGGAGTCCGCGATCTCGCAACGAAGCACGGGGCGGTTCTGATCTTCGATGAATGCTGGACGGGATTTCGAATTCACCATCAGGGCGCTTATGGCAAGTTTCATGTATCACCTGACCTAGCCTGCTTCGGCAAAGCGCTGGGCAACGGCGTTCCAATCTCGACCATCTTAGGAAGATCCGAGATTATGGAGGTTTTCGAGGAAGTCTTCTTCTCCTTCACTTTTGGGGGCGACATGCTTGGCATAGCGGCTGCCGACGCCGTTCTCACGGTCCTGGAAAACGAGCCCGTTCTAGAGACTGTGGATGAAGTCGGAAGCGCCCTTGTCGATGGCTGTCGCGAGCTTATATCCGGTTACGGATTGGACGATTTCTTGACCATCAGCGGTTACCCGGCGAGGAATATCTTTGAATTTACCAGTTCGGACCACGAGGCGCGGCTCGCCAAAAGTGTCTTGCAGCAAGAAGGATGCGCAAGAGGCATCTTATCAGCTGGATGGCATGCACCGTCCTATGCCCACACCATTGCAGATGTGTCCGAAACGTTGGGCGCCTACGATGCAGCCTTTTCCGTCATGAAGGCCGGCCTAGACGCTGACAATCTATCCGACCGGTTACACGGCGAGACCGTTCAGCCGGTATTCCGAAAACCGTGAATGCGATCACGGATCGCGTACACCAGCAAAAACAGGAGAGTATGTTGTCTACGAACGAACAGGTTTCCGCAAAGGTCCAGGACCATTACAGCGTTTCGGCCCAGACCTACACAAACCACTATGACAAGGATAACCTGTATACCAGCCCGACCTATCCGGCTGAATATTTCCGACTGGTAAACCTCGTCGAAAGCCTGCGGACTTTCGAACCGTCACGTGTGCTGGATGCGGGCTGCGGTGAGGGAACACCGCTGCTATGGGTCGCTGAACTGGGTTGCGACGTGCGCGGGTTTGACTTCACTGCGGAGATGGTGGACGCCGGCAAGAAGAACTTTGAGGAAAACGGACGTAACCCGGCGGAAATCATTGAAGCTGATGTCGAGAAGTTCGAAACCTTCGAACCCCTGTTGGAAGGCAGACCTTTCGACGCCGCCGTTTGCTTCGGTGTTATGCCACATGTGAACGATGAAGATCTTGCATTAAAAAACCTCCGCAAGTCGGTTCGCACGGGCGGAAAGGTGTTTGTCGAATTCCGCAACGCGTTGTTCAACTTGTGGACCTTTAACCGCTACACGCACGCTTACATGGGCGATCTGTTCTCTGACGTTCCAAAAGAAATCTGGGAAACCACCGGACAATTCGTCGAAGGCCGGTTGGATATGAACGTGCCGCCGCTGCGCTTGGACGCCGAAGCCGGCAAGCCGGGATACGATGCAATCAAAGCGAAAATGCACAACCCAATCGACATGCACCGCCTGTTTAAGGAAGCCGGCCTGAGTTTCGACCAGATCCACTGGTACCATTTCCACCCCACCCTGCCGATGCTGGAAGGAAATGGCGTCTCACCGGAAGCCTTCCGGAATGCGGCGTTCGAAATGGAGAAAAACCCGGGCGACCCGCGCGGTGTCGTGTTGTGCTCTGCTTACGTCGTTGAAGCGACCGCAGTCTAAAACAGCCATACGATTCGATTACCATGAGCAAGAACAGAGGGTCGGCGGCTGATATGATGGCGCTCCTGGAGCGCCTTTGGCCAATGCATCGTACAGTCAATTCGGACGATATAGAGAGCGCTATCTCCATCTGCGAGGAGTATATAGGCGACGAGCGGTTTACAACCCATCGTTATCCTGCGCGATCGGATCAACTGACTTGGTGGGTGCCGGAACGGTATCACGTTAACGAGGCTTGGCTAGAGCTCGATGGCGAGCGGGTCGCCGACTTCTCTGTCAATTCGCTCCACCTTTTATCTTACTCACCTTCTGTAAAGATCGATACCACGCTTGGCGAAATCCGGGACCACATTTGGTCTCGGGAAGACCGGCCCGACGATGTTCCTTGGGAATTCAAGTACTATGAGCGCGACTGGGGCTTCTGTGTCAGACACAATGATCTACAGCGTTTCGACGACTCTGCCCGAGCGGTCGGAGTCATTGATGTCGAATTTCGCGACGAGCCCTTGCCTGTCGGAGAATTCTACATTCCAGGCGAGACCGATGAAGACGCCCTTTTCCTGACGAATATCTGCCATCCGATGCAGGTCAACGATTCGCTTGCCGGTTTGGTCGTTGGTACGGAGATGGCGAAAATGCTCGCAGCCGCTCCAAAGAACAAACTTGGCTTCAGATTGCTCGTCGTCCCCGAAACCATCGGCACAATCGCTTGGTTCGCGAACAATGAGGACAAAATAAAAGCCACAAAACATGCGTGGTTCTGCGAAATGGTCGGACATGACCAATCTTTCATTCTACAGACATCGCGAAACGAAGATACACTGATTGACCGTGCCTTTCTGGCCGCGATGAAGAACCACGAGAAACACGGGCCTGGGAGAACCGGTCCGTTCCGCCATGTGGTCGCAAGCGATGAAATCATCACCGACGGACCCGGCTATGATATTCCTACCCCGTCGCTGACTCGATGGCCGTATCCGGAATACCACACTAGCGCAGACAACCCGTCCATCATTCAAAGCGATAACCTGGCCGAGGCATTGGACGTTTGTCTCGACGTCTGGAATATCTTGAATAAGAACTATTTTCCGATCCGGAGGTTCAAAGGGCCAGTGATGCTGTCGCGCCACGGGCTTTGGGTCGACTGGCGTGAAGACAAAGAATTGAACCTGAAGACCGAGGCGATCATGCTCAACCTTGAGGGCGACAAATCCATTCTGGATATTGCATCCGAGTTGGATCTGCCATTCGAGACCGTCCATGCCTATGTGGAGAAGTTTGCGAAAGCCGATCTTGTCCACCGCCGACAGGGGCCTGGGATCGATGCATAACCGGCCGAATTTGCAATCTTTCGAGATAAAGCTGTTCTGATTCCACAAGCAGACCTTAGGTTCTCGATTTTAAAAACTTTCTAATTTCTTGTAAAAATGAAATTCTCTGTTCTTGAACTAGCTTATGACATAGCGGCATATGCCGAATGCCTTCCATATGAAGACTTTCCCGAAGCGTATGACGAGGCCCTATACAGCCAACCAGCCCGCTACTACTTCGATGCAACCTATAGGGAACGGTGTACAAACCTTTCCTTCGCCGTCGAATTGAACAACCGGCCAGCAGCCCTGGTAGACTGCGTACTGATGGACGGACTGCTGCGGCAATACGACTTCCCGGCTCGGATACTCGTAAGCCGCACCCTGTCGGTTGAATATCAGAGCCTGGTTGTTTCCGAAGTTTTTCGGCAGTTCGACGCCATCGCTTCCGCACACGATATTGCAGCAATAGAGATAGAAGAGCTGACCAAGACCGCACACGCATCCCCCATAGCCTTGCAGTGCCTGGCTCGTCGAAGCGCATGCCGGCCAGGCTACTCGGCAATCGTGGACCTCACTCAGTCCGCGAATGATATCCGGGCTGGCGTTCGCAAAAGCTACAAGTCTTTGTTGAATTGGGGAAAGAGAGAGCTTTGTGTAAAGCATGTTAATGCCGAGATCCCGGATCGCCAGCTTTTCGAGACTTACAAAGAGCTGCACCTCAGCGTGGCGGGTAGAGTTACTCGGTCAGAGCAATCTTGGAACGCGCAGTTCGAGAACGCGGTTTCTGGATATGGTGAGATTCTACTTGGGTTTCTCGGCGACCGACCTGTTGCTGGTATGGTGGTTACAGACGGCATGGCCCGCTCCTACTACGCATCGGGCGCTTATGTTCGTGAGCTGTTTGATAAGCCGCTAGGCCACTGGCTCCTTTTTCAGGCAATCCTCTCCGCAAAATCCAGAAACCGGTTAACATTCGAAATCGGAGAAATTCTATTGGGGCCCGACGCCGATCCCAAGATTGCCCAGATATCAATGTTCAAGAAGGGTTTTACTAAAAACCTGGAACAAAGAATCATATGGCGCGTTCCTGGCGCACAGGCGTCTTGATATCTAGCATTTCGATTAACAAGTCAGCTAGCGCACTCCCAGTCTTTTTCGCCACATCTCAGGAAACCATCATCTTTTCGCAAGAAGGTCAGAGAGAAAATGAACTCCGAAAAAAGCGTGTTTGAACAATTCGGCGACAGGTACAAGGAGGCGGCCAGCATCCCTGAAATGAATGGCCGTTATGAAATTCAAGCTGATGCGGAAAAGAGAATGGCGCCTATTGTGGCCGGCCAACTTGGCCTTACACCTCAGGACAGCTTGTTGGAGATTGGTTTCGGTGCCGGCATGCTTCTGGTTCCGCTCAGCTTCTATTGTGCACGAACCGTGGGCATCGATCATCCGCAGGCCGTTGCAAGATTGCAGTCGAGTCATCCTGGTTGTGGGTTTGAGCTGCTATCAGGAGAATTTCCCAAAACCTCACCCCAGGAGAAATTTGACGCCATATTGGTCTACTCAGTACTCCACGCCCTAACTTCCGAGAGTGAAATCATTAATTTTGTGAACGCTGCAGCCGCCCTGCTTAAACCTGGAGGCCGGCTGCTTCTCGGCGACCTTCCGAACACCGACAAAAAAGACCGGTTCCTTTCGTCATCGCAGGGAAAGAGTTTCAGCAAGGAGTGGGAGAAAAGAATGACCGCCGCCCGGCAAGAGCAGGGACAGGGCACTCACACCCCACCGGTCGGTGGGTACTTTATGAACGACAGTGTTATCCTTCGAATTCTTGCAGCATTGCGTGACCAGAAATTGAACTCCTACATATATCCTCAGTCACCTGATCTGCCGTTCGGCCACACGCGCGAAGACATATTGGCCATCAAACCACTCTAGTTGCCTAAGGGAATTCCATGGTGAATGCAGTCATTGTTGGCGGAGGATTGTCCGGGCTCTTTGCAGCCCGGGTCCTGCTGAAGAAAGGTTTGTCGGTCACTCTCGTCGAGCAATCCGAGAAGCTAGGCGGGCTGATGCGGTCGGATGTCGGGCCAGGAGGACGATTTTACGACAAGGGGACTCATTTCGTACTGGATACTGGTGTCAACGCAGTAGACGAAATTCTGCTTGAGGGCATGGATATTTCGGATTGGATCTGTATCGAGGACAATCTGAAGGAAGGCAGCTTTTTCAACGGTGTTCTGAATACCGAATCCGGCTGCCCAGATATAAGGACCGCCAGCCCCACTATAAGGACAGCCGCAGCTTATGAACTGATAAGCAATCTCGGAAAGAGTTGCTCAGAGCCGAGTTCACTAAAAGAGTATTTGTTGAATACGTTTGGGCCGTGCCTGCTAGAGAACTTTTTTACACCGAATATTCGGAAGCTCCTCGGCTGTGCGCCTGAGACCCTGGCCCCAGACGCGCATAGAGCCCTTGGCTTATCCCGAGTCATTCTGTTCGACTCCATACCGGCCAAAGTGTTGAAAAGCCTGGACGCGCTGTCCGAGGTGCTTGCGTATGGACACAGAAACGATCATCAGTCGAGTATCAGAAAATTCTACCCGAAAATGGGAGGTGTCGGCCGTTGGATCGTTAATTGCGAGGAAATGCTACGACGTGGAAACGCGAACATTGCAGCCGGTTGTACCGTTGCTTCCATAGAGTTTGGCGATGGGCGGATTTCAAGCGTGCGGTTGTCCGATGGACAGCGAATAGAATGCGATCATTTGGTCTGGTCAACCGCCCCAATCGGGCTTCTGAAACTAATGGGACTCAGCACATCGAATTCCACTCGTCCAGAGTTCAGGGACCTAGCACTTCATCACATTGTAATGGATCAACCGCCAAGCACGGATCTTCATTACTCATATTGCTTTGACCCTTCCATGCAGAGCTATAGAACCACGTTCTACACCTCGATTTGCCCACCCGGCGTTTTCGAAGGAGGTCACCACTTCACGGTTGAACAAATTACCGCACATGATGAACCGGTGCTCAATTCCAATTCGATTGCGGTTTTTCAGGAACACAAGGACATGGGACTTATTAGGCCCGACGCGAAGATCATTGATTCGGAGCTGGAGATGTGGCCGCGAGCCTTACCTGTCGCCACACCGCAACTCGGTACCGTACTCAGAAAACAGACAAACTTGGTCAAGGCGTCGGCAACGAATGTCAGCATGATTGGCCGCGCCAGCGACGGAAGTCATTTTCAGCAAGGCATCTTAACCTCAACCTTTGACGCTCTTGCACACATCTAGCAACAACGGAACTCAATACATACAGCAGCTTCGGCAACCGTAGTTTTCCAGTATCATGACACGCACCTATGATTCAATTTGGATCGACGATCTGCATTCATTACGCCAAATTGAGGTATTGGATGCTGAAGTATGGTCCACGTCGACCGGCGTCCCCTATCTAGAAAAAAAGAGGAGTGTACGGTCACCGGAAAACTTGATCAGTCAACCTGAGATTGACGCACTATTCCTCGCTCAAAAAGAACTTCTTACCAAATTGAGAACAGGCGTCGCATTCCCGGAATGGGACCGGCCTGAGTCAGGGTATGCGTTTGTTCAACTCGTCGCACTAAACAAACTTTTCCACCTATTTGCATACAAAGGTTTTGTCTTGTCACGCTGGCTTGACTGCACAAGTGGCCAAGCTAGGGCCATTGCAGGCTCTATTGATCTTTACCCCTCGAGCTCGACCTCTCCCATTCCGGCACGGCATTCTCATATCTATGCGGCAATTGCGTCCCGTATCCAGGAGGACGTCCATTTCATTCCGGTAGATTCGGTACCCGAGAAATTGTTTTCGCGAATCTCCAATCACATACCGCTCGTTGACAAAGTGTTTAATCTGACGTCGCGGAGCATATCGGCGGTTGCGTATCAGATCTGGAGGAGACAGTCGCGCCCCCTGGGTCGCGGCAAGCGTGGCGAAATGATCATTCCCTACTCCAATGAGGGGATCGAGGATGCATTCTTAGGGCTTCTGAAGGCTGGTTGGCGGATCTCCAACGGCGTGTTTCCGGAACAGCCCAAAGACTTGGACGCTTGCACGGAAATTTACGACAAGATGATGGGCTTCAAGGATCCGGTCGTGGCATTGTGGACGGGTTCCATCTCCGGTTTTGTAAGGCCCAACGTTGTGGCCGCACTGCAGGAATTAATGTGCGAGAGCTTCGATCGCATAGTGAATAGCCATTTATACGACTATGCACGTGCGCATCAGACAGTGGAGCTCTGGCATCGAGCCGCTCGACAAGCGCCAATGGTCGTACTTACCAACGGGATGTTCTCTCCATACCAACTGCTGCTGGATCGGTTCTTGAGAGAGCGGAAGCTACCCGTCGTTTGTGTGGATCACGGGACCGGAGCGGGTGTCGCAGAGTTCCTCGAAAATGAGAATGGGTACCTCCAAAACTTTGGCGACATACACGCTGTTTATAATCAGGAGTCGCTCGAGTCCTTTGAACGATCAACTGCTGCAGAGCGACTGTCGCTCAAAGTTGCCGGCGCCCCTCCCAGGCTGAGTTCAAGGCGCTTTAGTCAAACCATCCGTTATATAACTAAGATAAAGCACAAAATCCCACTAAGCTCACGCATTGCGATGTATGTGACTACACTTACATCGAATAACTCCATTTTGGGATTTGGAACTGGAAGCGATGATGAGTATGCTAGATATCAGCAAGGTGTAGTGAGTGCACTTAGCGCTTTCGAAGGAACCGTTCTCGTTAAGGCTTATCCTGTTCAGCGATACGGCGACCCTGAGCAGATTTGGGTCATGCCTCTACCATCGAATGCACAGCTTTGTCCTCCCGGAGAGTTCAGACACTACCGTTGGGCCGCCGACTTTCTCATAGTCGAAGCGACAGCAAGCACACTGGCATGGGCCTTTGCTTCCGAACGCCCCCTGCTATTTATTGAGAACGAACGTGCGCGCCTGACAGATCGGGCACGATCATCAATGCGGCGCTCTATGTTCTACATTGACGGAAGAGAGCCCGGTTTTGAAGCGCGCCTTGCCGCCATTCTTCGGCTTTCGGCCAAGGAGATCGCAGACCAATGGAGTGAAATGGCATCCGCGCGCGCCAAATTCAACGAGCGCTTTCTTCTAGGCCCTAACCAAGATTTCTCTAGTACCATCCGCAACGTAGTAGCGTCGGCGACTCTAGACGCTACCCAACACTAGAACCGTGCAAAAACCAGCTCAAAACAGTGCCCACCGGCACCCGCCTGGACGCTTTAATCTGTCAGGAAGATCAGACACCAAGGGCTGGTGTAAACTTGAGACGAAGCCCAGAGACGTCTGGTTTAGTGGTTTCGATCAACTTCGCTCAACCCGCGCACTTACCGACGAGACCATGTTCTTGGTCGATTCGACGAATCAAGATTGGCTATGCCGTTTGAACGAACTTCTGTTCAAGCCGAAGAAGGAACTGAAAAGAGCTTGGCAATCGAAGGCGCAGTCGCACCGGAATTTCATTAAAAAGAGAATGACGGCACAAAAGACAACTTCTTCAGGCAATCTGCCACAAGAAGTCGACAATGCACTTTCCGGGCGAATGACATCACCTGTCGCCCATCGCGATATGGTGTCCGAAACATCCGAATGACGAATGTATCGCCCCCTATAGGCGAAGCCGGAAGTACGGCGGCCTCCATGGCGGTCGACACGGTGATGTCCGTTCGAAACGGCTGGCGGCAAGTCGATACCGAAAGAGGTACGTTCTGGCACTGCGGCTTCGAACAATCGCGATCCGTCGAGCAACTGGCATCGGAACTGTTGTCCCTGATAGACAGGCCTCAGGACGTTGCGGAATGGCTCAAAGGTCTGGATGGATTTTTTGCGCTTGTTGCACGTAACGACCGCGCCGCCGTCGCAGCGGTCGATCGGGTCCGAAGTATTCCCCTACTGTGGTCCGCCAATGCAGAGGCTCTGGTTGTATCCAACGACAAAAAGTCGATCCTGGAGCGCATTTCCGGCGCGAAGGCGGTGTTTGACGAGAGCATGGTTCACGTATTCGCCCAATCCGGCTTCACGATTGGCGATGGGACGCTGGTCCAAGACATTCGGCAACTTTGCCCGGGCCAGTGGCTTCACTCGCACTGGCAACCGGGAACGGTGAAGAACTATCATACTTGGCGGCCCTTCAGGCCCACGTCAGAGAATGACGCCGATCTGGAAAGGCCGCTTGCGGACCTGCACGAGAAAATCATCTCCAAGCTTATCGGCCGGGCGAAGGGGTGCACCATCCTTGTTCCCTTGTCGGCTGGGCTGGACTCTCGTTTCGTCGTTTCCGGTCTGGCCGCAGCGGGTTACGAGAATGTCGTCTGTTTCGCCTATGGGAAATCCGGTAACCGGGAAGCCGCAATTGGCCGCCAGATCGCCAAAAGGCTTGGATATCCATGGCATTTCATCGACTACACAACGGAATTTGTGCGGGCAGGGCATTACAGCGACGCACACCGCAGCTATCTCGAAACAACCGACAGCCTGACATCGATACACTTTCCGCAGGACTTCCCCGCCATCGTTCGGCTGAAAGACGATGGTATCGTTACGGATGACTGTGTGGTCGTGAACGGCCAGTCAGGCGACTTCATAACCGGAAACCATATCCCTGAGAGCTTCACGGCCAAGATTGAGGATCGTGAGGCGCGCTGGGATCGACTCCTGGACGCATTGATCGCCAAGCATTTTCGCTTGTGGGATGCCTTGGCGACACCGAACCGGGAAGCCGGGATTAAGAAGATCCTGCGCAACCGCCTTGAGTCGCTGGGCGGCCTTCCCGACGACGCGGAACGCGACCACGGTCTGTACGAGTTGAGCGAGTTCGAGGACCGGCAAAGCAAGTACGTCTTGAACGGTCAACGTACTTATGAGTTTCTGGGGTTGGATTGGCATCTGCCGCTGTGGGATCGAGATTATCTCGATTTTTGGGAAAGCGCCCCGAAGTCGGCGAAAATCGGACAATCGCTATACAAGCATGTCTTGCGAAAAACGAATTGGGCGGGTGTCTGGACCCTGCCCGTGAACCCGACGCGAATTCGCCCACGGTGGATCATTCCGCTTCGGTTCATGGCAAAAGTCGCGCACGCCCCCCTTGGTCAAGCCCGCTGGCATAGGTTCGAGAAACGGTATTTCGAATACCTTATGTCGGCGCTGAACGCCTATGCACCATGGCCCTATGCAAAAATTGCCCAAGATAAGCGCGGGGCCCGGAACGCCCTTGCCTTTCACGTCGAGGATTATCTGGCGCGCAAGGGATTCAATTGGACGGGCGACGTCGGGCTGGACCATGCGCGCTGACTTCACGCTTTCCGCCTACAGGGAGATGCTCTCAAACCTGCGAGGCGCGGGTTACGCCTTCTCTCGGTTTGGCGGCTTGGACATAAGAAAGAGACAGGTCCTCCTGCGGCACGATGTCGATCAATCGTTGCAGGCCGCTGCGATTATCGCCGAAGCGGAACATGAACTGAGCATTTCCTCCACCTACTTCCTGCTTCTACGGACTGAAATGTACAACGTGCTATCGCCCGACGGGAGGGACGCCATAGCCGCCATCCTCTACCACGGTCATCAGGTCGGTCTGCATTTCGATCCCACCGCCTATGACGACGATCCGCAGGGGCTGTCCAACGGCCTAGAGTTGGAATGCGACATCCTTGAACGTGTGACCGGCCGCCCCGTCGAGGTCGTGAGTTTTCATCGGCCTGCATCCTCCCTGATCGGAAAACAGAATGAGATCCAGGGACGCATAAACGCGTATGGCGAACGGTACGTTCACGACATTGGATATTGTTCCGATTCAACCGGCCGATGGCGCTATGGGCATCCTCTTGAGCACGACGCCGTTCGAGCCGGACGTCCCTTACAATTGCTGACCCATCCGATCTGGTGGTACCGCGACGAACCTGTTGACCTGCAGCGCCGCCTGGAGTCTTTCTTGTCGGATCGAACCAAGCGGCTGGACCGGGAACTGGCGGCCAACTGCAAACCTTATCGATCCGTAAACCCTCTCGAACCGGAAGCCAATTGAGTCGGCAAAAAATGGAATCTGTAGAATGACAAGAATAGCGGTTATCGGCGCCGGCTATTGGGGCAAGAACATCATCCGGAACATTGACGCGCTGGGTGCGTTGGCGGCGATCTGCGACGCAGACGGCGATGCGCTCAACCGTTTCGCCATCGACTATCCCAAAGCTGCGGTTCATTCGGATCCGGATGCGATTTTCAACGATCCCAGCATAGACGCAGTGGCGATCGCCACACCGGCCGTCACGCATGGCGCGCTGACTCGCCGCGCGTTGAGTGCTGGGAAGCATGTGTTCGTGGAAAAGCCGATCTGCCTGAGCGTGGAAGAGGGCGATCAACTGGTCGAACAGGCCAAAGCTGCGGACCGGATACTCATGGTGGGGCATCTGTTACGCTATCACTCGGCGTTTCAAGCCCTGACCCATGCGGTCGCCAGCGGTCTGATTGGACAGCTCCGCTATATTCACTCCACGCGTGCGAGCTTTGGAAAAATCCGCAGGGAAGAGAACGCCCTGTGGTCTTTCGCCCCCCATGACGTCTCCATGATCCTGGCTTTGGCGGACCGGACGCCGACATCGGTCTCTTGTCACGGCGAGGGATGGCTGGACAACTCGGTCGCAGACCTGACCCTCAGCCACTTTACTTTCGATGCCGGTCTTCAGGCGCATATTTTCGTGTCCTGGCTCAACCCGTACAAGGAACATAATCTGGTCGTGATCGGGGAAACCGGGATGATCGGATTCAACGATACAGTCACCGGCCCCGACAAGCTGCTCCACTACCCTCACAGCGTCCACTTCGATGGCAATCTGCCGGTCGCCGACAAGGCCACCGCAAAGCCGCTGCCCTTTGCCCAGGCGGAGCCGCTGCGGGCGGAGTTCGAGCATTTCATCGATTGTGTCGCGACAGGCGCCGAGCCTGTTACCAGCGGTGCGGAAGGGTTGCGCGTGCTTCGAACCTTGGAAGCCTGCCAGCAGTCGCTGGACCGGAAACAGCCGATTTCTCTGGCCCCCGCCGCATGAGCGATTTCTATCTGCACCCAACCGCCGTCGTAGACGAAGGCGCGGAAGTCGGCGCCGGCTCGAAACTATGGCATTTCGTGCATGTTCTGGCCGGAACCCGCATCGGCGCCGGGTGCATATTGGGACAGAATGTTATGGCCGGCCCGGATGTCGTTATAGGCGACGGCTGCAAGATCCAGAATAACGTCTCTTTGTATAAGGGCGTGCGCCTGGAAGAGGATGTGTTCTGCGGCCCGTCCTGCGTTTTCACCAATGTTCTGACCCCACGCGCGTTCGTCGAGCGTAAGGACGCGTTTTCCGAAACGCTTGTGCGCAAAGGCGCGACGATCGGCGCGAACGCCACCATCGTATGCGGGGTCAGCATCGGCCGGTACGCGATGATCGGTGCGGGCGCCGTCGTCACAAGCGATGTGCCGGATCACGCGTTGGTCGTTGGAAACCCCGCCCGTCTCCTGGGTTGGGTTAGCCGGACGGGCGAGCGGCTCGGTCCGGGTTTGATCTGTCCGCGAACGGGCGAACACTATGTTGAGACGGAGAACGGTCTTGTCGAATCCAGCAGCACAGGCTGAACCCAACCCAATTTCCTTTGTCGATCTGAAAGCTCAGTATCGGGCCTACCAGCCCGAGATCGAGGCGGCTATTCAGAGAGTCCTGAGCCACGCACAATTCATCAACGGCCCGGAAGTCGCCGCTTTGGAAAGCGCCTTGTCTGAATTCAGCGGCGCCAAGCATGTCGTCGGATGTTCCAGCGGTACGGACGCCCTGTTGATGATCATGATGGCCGAAGGCGTAGGCCATGGAGATGCGGTTTTCGTACCTGCCTTTACCTTTACGGCCACCGCGGAAGTACCGCTGCTGATCGGTGCGACGCCGGTCTTCGTCGATGTCGATCCGGACGATTTCAACATCGACCCCACAAACCTGGAAGAGAAGATCGAGGCCGTCCGGGCGGAAGGTAAGCTTAAGCCCCGCGGCATCCTCGCCACGGACCTCTTCGGATTGCCGGCCGATTACACCGTCTTGCAGGAGATTGCCGGCCGTTATGACTTGAAGCTCTGGGATGATGCCGCGCAGAGTTTCGGCGGAGCCATGGGCGCGCGGAAGGTCGGAACGCTGTGCCGTGCGACCGCGACCAGCTTCTTCCCGGCCAAGCCCTTCGGCTGCTACGGCGATGGCGGAGCCGTTTTCACGGACGATGACGATCTGGCGGCGACGATGCGGTCGATCCGGGCGCACGGTAAGGGCGGGGCGAAATACGACATTGTCCGGGTCGGCCTCAACGCCCGGCTGGATACCATTCAAGCTGCAATCCTGCTGGCGAAGCTTCCGCATTTCAGCGATGAAGTCGAACGACGGGAGAAGGTCGCACAAGCCTATGACCGGGCCCTATCGGGCGTACTGACCACACCAGTGCGCCGGCAAGGGCGGTCCAGCGCTTGGGCGCAATATACGGTGAAGGTACCGGCGGAAAAGCGATCCGATGTCGCGGCGTATCTTAAGCAAGCCGGCATTCCGACCGCCGTTTACTATCCCATGCCGATGCACCTGCAAACGGCCTATAAGGACTTGGGCGGCGGCCCCGGAACGCTTCCAACCAGCGAACGTCTTTCGCAGGAAGTGTTAAGCCTGCCGATGCATCCGTTTCTATCGACAGAGGAGGTAGGAAAAATAACCTCCTCGGTTGTAAGTCAATTCCCCGGACGCCGAAACTGAGCCCATTGATCTGTCTCGGAACCTAAGTTATTCACGCATCTTCAGCATGGGGCAATACCGTGAGCTTTAAAGATCGTATTTTCCTCGGCATCCATGATGGGCATGATGCGGCGGCCTGTATTGTTTCCGGCGGCCGTATCTTGTTCGCTGCAAGCGAAGAACGCTACCAGCGCATAAAATCTACCGGCGGATTTCCCGCGAATGCTATCGATGCCTGCTTACGGCATGCGGGCATCGATGCTTCAGACATCGACTATGTCGCCTTTGCAGGAACGCGGGCAATTCCAGTAAACATGGTGTCCAGCATTTCGACTTTCTCCAAAGCGGATCAAGTCAGAATTCAGGAGGAACTTCGGCGCAGGAATTTCTATGAGAAGGGTAAGCCGAAAAAGAAGCTGTCCGACCTTTTTAGAGATTTCGAACCGAAGGGAAAAATCGGATACGACTTCGAACGTGTTGGACTTCGCGAATCCTGGGAATTAACACCGGAGGAAAAACAATCAATAGGCGAATATCGCGCAGAGTTCGCCGCTCGGTATCTAGGAATCCCAAAGCACAAAATTCACTTTGTCGATCATCATACCTGTCACGCCTACTACGCTTACTATGCCAGTCCGTTCCGTAATCAGCCGACCCTCTCCGCGACCATGGATGCTGGTGGAGACGGTATATATGACAGTGTGAATTTTTTCTCGGAGAGTGGTGAATTCCAGCGGCTGCACGCAAGCCATGAATCCATTATCGGCCCTCTGTATACTTATATCACACTCTTGTTGGGCATGAAGCCATTTGAACACGAGTTCAAGGTGATGGGCCTTGCTCCCTATTCCAAAGCATATGAACGACAAGAACCTCTGGCCTACTTCATGTCACGCCTGTCTTTGGATGGCATTAAGTTCAGGAATACAAGGCCGGACCTGGACCTATACATCCATGCCAGGCAAGCGCTTCAACATTCGCGCTTCGACGGTATCGCCGGCGCTCTGCAGGAGTTTACAGAACATTTCCTGACTAAATGGATTACTGAAGCAGCGCGCAACACAAAAGCGAGCAATGTAACCTTTAGCGGTGGGGTCGCGCTTAACGTCAAAGCCAGCAAAAACTTGACCCAAATCCCAGAGGTCCGAAAGCTGTTCATTCCTCCAGGTGCTGGCGATGAGTCCTTGCCCATTGGCGCCTGCTGGAGGTTACAGGACGAACTGGCAACCGACTCCAAGCACCGTGAGCATATCGAACCATTGAGCAATGCATATCTCGGAGGTGACTTTGGCGACGCCGAGATCGAAGAGTTCGCAACACACAAGAACGTAAAGGGTCAGTTTTCCGTACAAGAAGGCAACCCTGATGTATTGGCTGCGAAGGATCTTGCGGACGGAAAGATCGTAGCGGCTTGCAGAGGCCGAATGGAGTTCGGGCCAAGAGCATTAGGGCACCGTTCTATTCTGGCGAATCCATCACTTGCCGAGACCACCAAACTTATAAATGAAGCAATCAAGTCCCGCGATTTCTGGATGCCGTTCGCTCCAGCAGTTTTAGCCGAGGACTTGGATGCTTACTTCTCCGGGACAGAGTCGGGGATCTACGACTTCATGACGATCGCGGCTGACTCCACCTCAGAAGGTCGTTCCAGCATTTTTGCGGCTCTTCATCCATATGACCTAACCGGACGTCCTCAATCCGTTTGCGACAAACATTCTCCGCTATTTCACGCGACAATCTCCGAATTCAAAAAAGTAACCGGCATAGGCGGCGTCCTGAATACGTCCCTGAACTACCATGGCAAACCGATTGTGGACCACCCAGTACAGATTGCCGATGAAATGCTGTCTCAGAAAGGGGTGACGTTCGGAGGAATGATCGTAGGCAGCAAGTACTTTGCGAGGACTCCGTAGTGGAATTCAACTCAGTCACGTTCCTGCTGATCTTCCTACCAATATGCTTAGCAATCTACCACTCTGTAAGACCAAGCCACCGAATTCCAGTAATATGCATTGCGTCCAGCATTTTCTATCTTGGAACAGGGCAGATACCGCTTTACTTCATGGTCGGGACGATTATCTGGGTTTACTTGATTGTCCGATTTGTGAACCTCCAAAATACGGCGTCGATGGTCGTCGCGGCGATGCTGCCTTTCGGTGTTCTTTGGCTGTTTAAATATACAGAGTTCACTCTGGACACTTTCCAAGTCAGTGAGCAGGATCGAGATCCGTTTGCGTTTTTTCTTGTCTTAGCGCTTCCTCCAGGGATCAGCTTCTACACATTTCAGTGTCTCTCGTACCTTGTCGATGCCCGGCGACATTCCATTCGTTCGGACAGCGAGTTTCTGCATGTGTTTGCCTATGTAAGTTTCTTTCCACAACTGGTCGCCGGGCCAATTGTCCGCTTCCACGAGATAAGCGCGCAACTCAAAAGAATATCCTCCGAAAAGAATACTTCCGCAGACTTCCGCCTCGGCATCAAGTTCCTTGCATTTGGATTATTTGGAAAGATGTTCGGGGCGGACATCATTGCATCAATGCGCAGCAATCTGGGCGGTGTTCCGACCTCCTCTATCGATGCTCTATTCGATGTGCTCGGATACTCCGTTCAAATCTATTTCGATTTTTGGGGCTATTCCATTATGGCAATCGGCATTGGCCTTATGATGGGTATCAGATTGCCAGTCAATTTTCGCGAACCGTACTTGTCCGCGTCTCCCCGCGAGTTCTGGCGCCGTTGGCACATCACTCTGTCTTACTGGTTTCGTGACTACCTTTACCTAGTGCTTGGAGGTAACAACAACTATCTTCGAAACATTTTGATTGTATTTCTATTGTGCGGATTATGGCACGGGGCTGGCTGGAATTTTGTGGCGTGGGGCGGATATCACGCGGTCCTAGTGATAGGTTATCACCTTACGCAGGGACTCTGGGATCGGTTGCCGAGATTTATTCAAATATCTATGACCTTTTCATTGGTATCGCTGGGATGGCCACTATTTGCATATGGCTTCGAAGGGTACGCTGCACTCATTCTCACTTTATTCTCTTTCAACGCCGAACCTGCCATCCTTGGACTGAAGCACTGGTTGTATCTGGGTTTGATCCTTGTGTTCGTTTTCTTTATCAGGGAGCGAATTTGGCTCTACAATGAGGGGCGGAACTGGTTGTTTGATTCGCCGGTACTCCACGCCATTCTCTTTTATCTGTCCGTTTTGTTTTTGTCCTTTCGTCAGACATTCATCTACTTCAGCTTCTGACCAAACCCAGGTCGAGCACTCGTTATGATACCAAACACCAAACACCTTCTCGCTTTTTTGGTAGCCTTCGCTTGTTTCTCATCAATCTCGCTGATCGCGTATGTTCGGACGACGGACTTTAGAGAGACACCTGTCGGCTTCGATAAAATGGAAGAGGACGAGCTTTTCATCACGCATGGGCTCTCTAGAAAGCAGGTTGGAACGGTAAAGGTCGGCTATGCGCTGCACGAGGATCCGCCGAAGGTTGGACTTTTTGGAAACCATCAATTCCAGTTCTGGAACGTAAACGCATTCGGTATTTCGCAAACAGAAAACAAGAACGAAAACTACTTCTTCAATTACTGGTTCGCCAATTTGGGATTGCCGGAGATCCGAGACTATTTGAGGTATCTGGAAGCAGCGGGCCGGTTGCCTACGGACCTGATAATCCTCCAAGTAACCACTCCCAATAATGACAACGGCCGTTACATTACAGACTACAATGGCGAACTGCCGCTGGACATGCTGCATGTTAAAAGCATCGGCGAGCTTTGGCACGTATACGACGGTGTTTTTAGCGCGCTGAGCGGCTCGTTGCAGTCAGCGTTCAGTTACTCGTCGACTTTGCTAGGCCTATTGGATACTGGCGCTGGCAACCGCATTGTATCCGACCGGCTTTGTTCAACACCGCAGCCGGATGCGCCGGACAGCACTTGGATCCGGTTTTTGCCGCACACAGTAAAGAGCTTCGCGATCGATTCTCCAACCGAGTATTGTGATCCGAACGTCTATTGGTCTACGGGCCTTCACCCGGACGGGTCTTCAAATTTCGAACATCACTCGGAGACCCGTCTCATCAAGAACGCAAACCCACTAGACATCAATAGCCTGGCGCTATCTAAGGACGATGCGGTGAGGATTTCCAGTTTCCTTGAGGAGATTCAAGAGATCGTTGAGAATAGCGGCGCTAAGCTGGCCGTCGTGATTCCGCCGGTATATGAAACTAGGAGACCTAGCCGAGCCGATAAGATCTTTGACGATGGTATCAAAGCATTCGACCGCTCCAAGCTCTACGATCTTCGTGACCTGAGAGATCGAAAAAAGTACTTCGTCAATTATGACCACCCTGGGCTCGCCTTTTTCGAAACCCTTGTCAGCAAGTTGTCCAACGATGGTTTGCTACCCCCACCGACCGGCACCCAGAATCCAGGAAGCCCCGTAAATTGATCATCGGAATACACCAGCCGAACTACGCCCCATGGCTGGGGTATTTCCATAAAATTGCAAAATCAGATGTCTTTATCTTCCTGGATGATGTCGCCTTCTCCAAGGGAAGTGTGATCAACCGGGTTAAGGTACTCGATAACGGCCAACCTTCGTGGCTGACGGTCCCGGCGAAGCCGAAACTTGGAACCCCCATCAATCAGGTTGCGCCCGGTCAAGCGGACTGGCCGGCCCGGCACCTTTCCAAACTGCGTAATGCATACCGGCAAGCGGATTTTTTTTCGACGTGCTGGCCGGAGATCGAAATGCTCTACGCCTCACTCGACGGGCTGTCCTTGTGCGAAGCGAATGAGACCATCATCCGCAGGCTCTGCACGATCCTGGAGTTGAACGCCGGGTTCCTCCGGTCGTCGGAAATCCCCAAACCCGACGACCTGAACTCGGACGATCTGTTAATCGAACTGGTGAAGCATGCGGCCCCGACCCCTACCTACCTTTCCGGTTCCGGCGGCAGAAAATACCAAGATGAGGATAAGTTTCGCGCCGCAGGCGTAACACTGGAATATACCGGCTTCTCCCCGGCCGCATATCCGCAGACTGCGGAACCGTTTGCGGCGGGTTTGAGCGTCCTGGATGCGGCGCTGAATGTTGGATGGGACGGTGTCAGGACCCTGATCGGCGCAACGGACCGTCGTAGCCAGTGAAACCGCGCATTTTATGCTTGGACATCGAGGGGGGACATGGCGGATCTTCCCGAAGCCTGTTTCAGACCCTGCAGCATGTTGACGGCGAGGAGGTGTCGCTGGAAGTCTGGCATCGGCTGCCCGGTGAGATCGAGCGCCGCTATGCCGAAAAGGGTATCCCAACAGTACTGGGCGAGGACATGCCGCGCCTTACCACTTTGGAAAGGGAAAGCCGGAATGCCTTAAACGTCGCCCTGTTCTTCCTGCGTGTTTGGCCCAGGTCGGCACCGTTCCGCAAGAAGCTCCTGAAGGCGCTCGACCGTATCGACCTTGTTCATCTGAATCACATTTCCCTTTTCTGGCTTGGCCGGTGGATCAAGCGCGCCAAGCCTGAACTGCCCATCGTAATGCATATCCGCACGCGCCCCTATCCGACATCGGTCGGATATTGGCAGCAACGAACGGCGTCGCGGACCTGTGACGGGTTCGTTTACATTACAGAGAATGAGAAGGCCTTCTTCGAAGAAGCCAGCGGCAGCGAACCCGATGGGGTCGTCCTGTACAATCCCATTTCGGTTCACACCCCCGCTGAAACCAATCCGGCGTTCGATTTTCCGGCGGACCGTCTCGTCACCACGGCTCTGTCCAACTACTCTTTCAACAGAGGATTGGATAGACTGATCGATGTCGCCAAAAGCTTGGATGCGTGCGGCGACAGGTCCGTACTTTTTGCAGTTGCCGGAGATATGCGCGTAACAGGCGCTTCCGACGGGAAACTGTCCGCTATCGCAAATCGGGGCGGCACGTTGGAAGACTACGCCCGTGACGAAGGGGTCGCCCATCGCTTCAGGTTCTTTGGACATATCCCAAATCCCGAAGCCCTTCTGTCCAAAAGTCATGTCCTGGTGAAGCCGACACGCGAGGACAACCCTTGGGGTCGGGATATTCTGGAAGGCTTGGCGCATGGGGTTCCCGTTGCGTCGGTCGGCGCCTATGACCGATTTGTCGAGACCGGCGAAACCGGCTTCCTGCAGCATACATTCGATCCGGATATGTTGGCGCGCTGGCTGATGCAGCTTTCCGGCGATCCTGCCGAACGCAGACGGCTGGGCGAGACCGCCCGCGCCCGTATCCAACGGCTCTGCGATCCCGCGGCGCAGGCGGCGGCTTTGTCCGAATACTGGCGCGGCCTCATCCTTTCCAAGGCATGATGTCCAAGGCATGATGCAGCGTCGGCGCGTCGCATTCATTGTGCCGAGCCTGGCGGGCGGCGGCGCGGAAAAAGTCATGATATCCGTCGCAACCGGCCTGGACAGCGCACGATACGATGCAACGCTTGTAGCGCTTTCCGCCCAGGGGCCGTTGCGGGATCTCGTACCGAAGATGCTTGCACTCGTCGATTTGGGACAGCCGCGACTGCGCAACGCCCTACCGGCTCTTTTCTCCCTATTCCGCCGGCACCGTTTCGACGCCATCGTCTCAACGATGGGATATCTGAACATGGGCATATTGCTGGGCGGCCGGATCGGGTCCGGCGGCGCCGACATCATCGTTCGGGAAGCCAATACGCCGGACGCAACATTGGCGAGCCTTCGACTTCCGGGTCTTGGCAGATTTGGCTACCGCCACCTCTACCGCCGCGCGGGCGCTGTGGTCTGCAATGCCCACGGCGTGCGGCGGGAACTGGCCGCGCTGGGCGTCCCCGCCAAGCACATCAGGGTAATCCCAAACCCCGTCGATATCGATGCTGTGCGCAGCACAACCGCGATGCGCGATCCCGGACCGGGGAGGCGGTTCGTTGCGGTTGGCCGGCTGACCCATCAGAAGGGTTTCGACCGGCTTGTGTCCCTGATGCGCCAGACACCGCCCGACGACCGGCTGACGATATTGGGAGAAGGTCCGCTGCGCGCCGATCTGGAAAAAGCCGTCCGGGATGCCGGCCTTTCCGGCAGGATCGGCTTACCGGGATTCTCAAACGACCCCCTTCCACTCATCGCTGGCGCAGACGCATTCCTGATGCCGTCCCGTTGGGAGGGATTGCCCAATGCCGCCTTGGAGGCGCTTGCGCTGGGAACGCCGGTGATCGCCTCGGCCCAGTCCGGCGGGCTTGCCGACCTATCGGATGAAACCTCTCCGGGGGCGCTGACAATCGCCGATACCGCAGAGCGGTTCGCGAGCGCGGTACGCAACATTCATGCGCGACCCGAGCCGACCGGCTTGCGGCCGAATGCGCTGCCGGCACGCTTTTCCAGGGACGCCGTAGTTGCCAGTTACGCCGACCTGATCGACGCGGGCGCAGACAAAAGAGAGAAGCGATAACCGCAGCACAGCGGGCCGGCGCCCCCGGCGCGGCGGGCGCGATTGTCGGGCAAGGCGAACGGATTTATAACCCCGACGCCGACAACCAGCGAGAAAACGAATAATGGATTACCACGGTCGCAAAGTCTTGGTGACGGGGGCTGATGGTTTCATCGGTTCCCATCTTGTGGAGGCGTTGATCAAGGCAGGCGCCCGGGTGACGGCCATGGCCGCCTATAACTCTTTCGGGTCGGCGGGATGGTTGGATTCGCTTGAAGAGGATGTCCGCGATGGCGTGGAGATCGTCCACGGCGACATCCGCGACCCCCATTTCGTCCGGCCGGCCGCAGAAGGGCGCGATGTGGTATTCCACCTCGCCGCGCTGATCGCCATACCTTATTCCTACGTCGCGCCGCAGAGCTATATCGACGTCAACATAACCGGGACCCTCAACATCCTCGAAGCTTGCCGAGCGGGCGCGGCGGGCCGCTTGGTGCACACCAGCACATCCGAGGTGTACGGCACCGCGCAGTTTACGCCGATCACGGAGCTTCATCCCCTGCAGGGCCAATCGCCCTATTCCGCGAGCAAGATCGCAGCCGACCATATGGTGGAGGCCTATGTCCGTTCGTTCGACGTTCCAGCCGCAATTCTACGGCCGTTCAACACCTTCGGCCCGCGCCAAAGCGAACGCGCCGTTATTCCAACCGTGATCCGTCAGGTTTTGGATCCCGCCTGTCCGGAGATACGGTTGGGCGATGTGTCGCCGGTCCGGGACTTCAACTATGTCACAGATATCGCCGCTGCGTTTCTGGCGGTCGGCGGGCACGACAACGTCGAGTACGGACGTCCGTATAACGCCGGCACCGGCCATGCGATCACTATCGGCGACACGGTCGAAACAATCCTATCGGTTACTGGACAGAAAAAACCTGTGGTGACCGAACAGCAGCGCAAACGACCGAAGAATTCAGAGGTCTTTACCTTGATCGCCGACGCAGAGCGTCTTGCTTCGGCGACCGGTTGGCGGCCCAGGGAAAGCTTGGAATCCGGGCTTGAGAAGACGGTGGCCTGGTGGCAGACCGTGATCCAACGCGGCACGATGCGGCGCGATTCCTCGTATCTCCGCTAAAGCGGCCACCCAGGCGAAAAGGCCGGCCATCTTCAGCGCTTGTATTTCGCGCCCACCAGCTTCGTCCCGCAATGACCGGAATTTCATTCGACACAGATCCTATGGGCAAACGCGCCCTCTTTGCGATATTCGCAACCGCCCTGTTTGCGCGACTGCTGAATATGCTTGTCCTGCTGCTTAGCGAAGCAGACCTGTTGGCGCTCGACGCCAGTTATTATTGGGCCCTCGGGACGTGGATAAAGGACGGCGGCTGGGCCTATATGAATCTCAGCGATCCGACGAACCCCTTGGCCGAGTCGGAGCGTATGCCGCTCTATCCCTATTTCATCGCCGTTCTGAAGACTGTCTTCGGCGACTCCCTAGCCGCCGTTCTGACGATGCAGGCCATGCTGGACGCGGCCACATGCACAATCATCGCTCATATCGCGGGATACTGGTCAGCACGCGCAGGACTGTTTGCGGGTCTGCTTGCCGCCTTGTCGCCAAACATGATCGTTCATGCAGGATCGATCCTCACCGACACGCTTTTCCTCTTCCTGTTTTCCGCCGGGCTGTTAATGGCCGTGCGGTTTCTCGCCATAAGATCTTTACCTCCTCTTGCAGGCGGCGGGCTGCTTCTTGGAGCGGCTACGCTTACAAGAAGCCTTACATTCCCGCTGGTCGGGGTGGTCGCAGCCGCAGCCGCCATCATTTCATGGGTCCACGACCGTTCCATTTGGCGCGCCTTGCACGCCGCCGGGATTTTTGCGCTCTGCGCCGCTCTCCCGCTGGCCCCATGGCTAAGTCGGAACTTCACGCAATTCGATTCCATCGCCCTTTCGTCGCAAAGCGGAACGCATTTCCTGTTCTGGGGGGTGGGTATTGCAAAGCAGTATCATTTGGGTCTCCCGTTCTCGGAAATCAGCAAACGCCTGAATATCGAGATAGAACGCGAGTTGGAGCGCCGCGGCCAGGCTTCCGAAAGCATGAACGCGATGCAGAGAAGCGCCCTTCTCAAGGATGTCGCCCTGACCGAAGCGCCTAAAGTGCCGATCTCTTCCTATCTGAAAGCCTGGACTTGGGCCGCGGCGGTCAATTTCGCAGCCCCGTCCATCGCCCTGCATCCGGTCGTAAGGGCCGACAAAACCGGCAGTTACTACGACACCGCCGGCGCATCGTTACTCTCTCGGGCGAAGACCTTCCTTGCTGGCAATGGCGCTGTCTTCGTAACAGCGATCCTTGGCGGCGGGATCTTTACCTTGATTGCGAACGTTCTGACCGCCTGCGGCTTCTTCGTCTTACTTGCACGGTATCCATGGATGGCCATTTTCGCCGCGTTGAGCATTGCATATTTCTGCGTGACCAACGGTCCGGTCGTTTCACCCAAATACAGATTGCCGATGGAGCCGACTCTGATTGCCCTGATGGCGATCGGGTTGGCGGAATGGCGCACCGTCGCCAGCTGGGTTGGAAACCGGATTGGGCGTCAACACTAGATAAGGCTGTCTGGGGCAAGCCCGGTCTGCATATCTCAGTTGCACACATCCGACATCGCGCATACACAATCGCCCACCATGCACACTAATCTTCGGTCCGCCACCGACATGGAAGAGAAATGAGTTCCGAGCGCCCCCCTAAAGCGACGCCGCCGGCAAACCGGCCCCGCCTCTTGGTTTTTATCGTCGCCTATAACGCGGAAAAAACCATCGAGCAGGTGCTGAAGCGCATCCCCGCCCAGTTGCTGGAGAAATACCACGTCGAAACCCTGGTGATCGACGACAGCTCACGGGACATGACCTTCGAGGTCAGCGATGAGGTCCGCAAGGCGGATTCACTGCCGTTCAAGCTGCATGTGCTGTTTAACCCGGTGAACCAAGGTTACGGGGGCAACCAGAAGATCGGTTACCATTTCGCGATGCACGAGGGTTTCGACTTCGTGGCGTTGGTGCACGGCGACGGCCAGTATGCGCCCGAGTGTTTACCCGATCTTCTGGAACCGCTGCGGACCGGCGAAGCCGACGCCGTTTTCGGATCTCGGATGATGACGCAGGGTGCTGCGATCAAAGGCGGCATGCCGCTATACAAGTTCGTCGGAAACAAGATCCTTACCTGGACCGAGAACAAGCTGCTCCGAACGGACCTGTCGGAGTTTCATTCCGGCTATAGAGTCTATTCGGTGGACGCCCTGCGGAAGATCCCGTTCGACCTCAACACCAATGATTTCCACTTCGACACCGAGATCATCATTCAGCTTGTCTTCGCAAAGCTGAAGATAAAGGAGCTGCCCATCCCAACCTACTATGGCGACGAAATCTGCCATGTGGACGGGATCAGATACGCCTGGGATGTGGTGAAAGCCGTGTCGAAAGCGCGGGTGCAAGAAACCAACTTGCTCTACGACCGGAAGTACGATTGCCGTCCCGCCGACTCAGGAAGCGATCACTATCAGGCGAAGCTCGACTTCCATAGCTCCCATACCGTGGCGGCGTCGATGGTAGCGGAAAAATCGCATGTGCTCGACCTGGGCTGTGCGGGCGGCTTCGTGTCCCAGGACCTGAAACGCGAGAAAGGCGTCACGGTGACCGGCGTCGACCTATTCCCGCTGGCGCCGGATGTCGAACTGGATCAGTTCTTCATGCTGGATTTAAACCGGGACGACATCCCCGTCGATATGACGGAATTCGACACGGTCCTGATGCTCGACGTGATCGAACATCTGGCCGCCCCGGAAGAGTTCGTCGAAAAGCTGCGCGAGGCATCCAAGGACAATCCGAACATCAAAATCCTCGTCTGCACCGGAAACGTCGCCTTTATCGTAACCCGTTTGCTTCACATGTTCGGCATGTTCAACTATGGCAAGCGGGGGATTTTGGACATGACCCACACGCGCTTGTTCACCGCCACAACGATCCGGTCGCTTTTCGAGCAGAACAGTTTCGACGTCGTCTCTCTTCAAGGCATTCCAGCGCCTTGGCCTCTGGTTTTCGGCAAAGGTTGGTTCGGCCGAACGATCACAAAAATCAATTCCGGTCTGTGCCGAATTTGGGTTTCCATGTTCGCGTACCAGCTTTTCCTGGAAGTAACTCCAAGACCGCATCTCGACTACTTGCTGAAAACGGCGCACGAGGAATCGGTTATCCGCTCGCAGCAAGCCTCGGCCGGTTAGGTAAAATCCGGCTTTTCACGGCCGCGGCCCCGACCACGGCCAAGAGTACGAGCGCCGGCTCTACGGGAACGCGGTAGCGCGAATTCCCGACGAAAATCGTGATCAGAGCGAAATAGGCAATATACGCCACGATGATCGCGGCAATAGACCAATGGCGTTGCCACAGAAGAACGCCGAGACCGACCCCTCCCAAAAGCCTTAAGACAACGACATAGCCCAGCGACACAAGGGTGAATAAAAATGCCGGTAACGAGGTGGGCTGAAGGACGGCTTTGACAATCTCCAGCACCGACCCCTGACTCGCCTCGAACCAGGTGGCCGAAACACCGTTCGTATCCAGGCCGAGAATATTGTGCCAATTCCCCGCCCCGCCGGCGACGCCGAATTGCCCGACCGACCGGAACAGCGCCTTCGCGAAATCCGCAATCGGGTAGGAAAGAAGCCTTGCGAAGCCCTTCGAAACCAGCTCGCCATAGCATGCAGAATAGGAGTCCGAATATACGGGCGACTGTTTGCACGCATGCACCTGCGCATGTTCGGGGACGAGTTGGTCCATCCTGTCGTCAGCCTCGTGGTACGACAGCCCGTGGATCTGCGCCTCGATAATTGTAATCTGATCGTAAACGTATCGGTACTTGATGTCGTTGGGCGCCAGAGCGTAGACGCCGTCATACTGGTTCACGTAGTGCGCCCAAGGCGCCACAATCGCCAAGGCAAGCACCGTCGCGGCGGCGCCCTGCATCAGGGCGCGCACCCAGGACGCCCCCCGTCCAGCGAGGACCGCCAAGGCGACCATCCCCAACGGCAGAACGAGAATCAGGAATTGCGGCGTGGGACGGACCAGACAGGCAAGCCCAAGCGCCAAACCGGTCAAAAGGGACCGGCCCCAGGTCACATGTCCATTGCGAACGCACACGGCCCAAAAAGACACCAGCAGAAAGAAAGAAAACAGCGTCTCGCTTTGTATGAGATGCGCCGTAGACAGAACGTTCGGATTGAAAAGATACAGGGCCATGCCAAGCGCGCCGTAACCGGGCGCGACCTCTTCCACCACCGCGCGGAAGATAACCCCCGATACAAGAAGCACCGCGATCTGGCCTACGACGATTGGAAACGGGCTTTCGCTGCCGAACAGCGTCATCAACCCGGCGCCGAAGACGGGAAAGAGAGGCGGTCGGTAAAGGTTCGGCATATCCGGGGAGGATAGTTCCACGAACGCACCGTAGCGGAGGAAGGCAAGTACCGGCTCGTACCACGAACCGCCGTCCGCCGCGCCGGAAAGGTTGGCGTCTGGCTGCGTGCCCAAAACGATCAAGACATTGGTCAGCAGGAAACCGACCAGAATTACCCAGTCTGCGCGCGCCAGAGACGTCATTTACGGGTTCCGCCCTTAGAAGCGTTTCAGCAGCTTCTGCACCGTCCCGTCCTTGAGCCCCGCATAGCGCTTCAAGGAGGAATAGATCTGCAACAGCGTCCGATCCGCATAGACAAGCGCGTGCTTCACCGCGGAATCTTCCGGCCTTGCCCGATACTCCGTCGGATTCAGAGGAACCGTTTTGCCTTCGTCGCGGAAGTAATACAGCGCCAACGATTTCCGCGACATCCCTTCCGGGCAGGCCAACGGCGTCGGGTGACCGTGATAGGAACCCGGGCAGGTGTGAAAAATCACGCAGCGATTGAACACAGGCATGACCTTCTTTTCGCACCGGGTCATGTCCGCGTCCCAGAGTTCCAGCGCTCCCTCATACTCCTCTTTCCAATCATGGTTCAGATAGAGGAGGAGATTGAGCTGCCGACTCCAGGTTTTCTGCACCGTATGAGCCAGAAAATCGACATGGACGTTCAGGAATCCGTTTCGCTCGATCTTGTGCAGCCCGCCGCCATCCAGGTCCGGGTCAGCCAGAAGATCCTGCAATCCTGTCACGGATTCCAACCAGGCGACGAACCGGTCGGACGACAGCTCCCGGATCACACGCTGTGTCGCCGGCGCCATGCGGTCGAATTTCGTAAGACCCAGCTTGCGTTCATTGTAATGAACGTAGTGCCCCCACGATCCCTCCTGATCGACGCCGTCGAACTCATCCAGCATTGCCTGACAGGCCACGGGATCGATGAAGTTATCGATAACGATATGCGGGAACGGCTCCCCGGACGAAAAAGCGGGCGCAAGGACCTCTTCGGAAAGACGAGGCGCTGCATAGTCGATAACGGGATTCAAGTTCTCAGTCATAGGCGGGCTTCTATCAAAATTCGCTTATCGTCACAAATCCAAATGCCGTCCGGACGCGCGCCCGACGCCGATTTGAGGCATATCAACCCACCGATGGCGACACCGTCAATTCCATCAGCGTCACCGCTTGGCCGCGGCGGTCATACGGGAAAAACGGGAACGGTTTGCGGCCATTCCGCGAGCGAAAGGTGTTGCTGTGAGATCGGTAAACTAGCGGAGAGTGCGGGACAAAGTTCGAACGCTCCGCAAGGCCACACCGGCGGCCCGGCGACAGCTCGCCGCCCCACCGGAAGCGCGCGCGAAGCGCGTTGCCGTGAGATATGTAAAGTGGCGGAGAGACAGGGATTCGAACCCTGGGTACGCTCACGCGCACAACGGTTTTCGAGACCGCCCCGTTCGACCACTCCGGCACCTCTCCGCAGAAGCGCGCCGGCGCAAAATGGCAGGCACGCTGGAAGCCCCCGGTCGAAGGCGCGCGGAACCTAGCGAAGGCCGCGCGGCGGGGCAAGCCCCGCAACGCCGTTTTCATGCATGAACGATCCGGTAGCCGTCCGGCCGAATCCGGGTGGGAGGCGGGCGCAGGTCAGGTAACGGTCAGCGAGACCGAACCGAGACCGTCGATGGTATAGACAATCTCTTCCCCGCCCGCCGGGAAGCGCGTTTTCATCGTGC
>JANQIT010000099.1 GCA_028282025.1 Hwanghaeella sp.
GGACAGCGCGCGATCCTGCATTGCGTTTCCCTGTACCCCTTGCCGGACGCGGCGGTGAACCTGCGCGCAATCGACACGCTGGCCGATGCGTTTCCGGAAGCGGTCATCGGCTATTCGGACCACACCGTCGGGTGCGAGGCCATCGTCGCCGCCGCAGCCCGGGGCGCGCGCATCATCGAAAAACACTTCACCTTGGATAAGACTCAACGCCCGGGCGACCACATCCTGTCGGCGGAACCCGGCGAGCTTGCCGCCGCCATCGCCATGATCCGGCGGATCGAGGCGATGCTGGGCGACGGCGTGAAGCAGCCCGCCGAGGGAGAAGAGGCGATGCGCCCCCTGATCCGCCGCGGGGTCTATGCCCGGGCCGATATCGCCGCAGGCGGTACGGTCGGGGAAGAGGATCTGCTGATCGTCCGGCCGGTGACGGATATGTCCCCGGCGGCGGCGGACAAGGTCATCGGCCGCACGGCAAGGAAGGATGTCGCAGCGCTGTCCGCCATCCGCGGCGACGACTTTTCCTGACGCTGACGCCCGCGCGAAAGGAAGAGAATATCAACCTCACCCCGGTTGGATGGGGAAATCTTCCCTATTCGGCGAAAGAACAGGTAAATAATGCCCCAATGACTGAGATTTAGAGCAGAAACAGAAAAGATTTTCCGGTCCGGCGGGTCCAATCTGGGCGTCTCGATACGCCATTTTCGGATAGTGCCATGAACGCCATCGCCCCGATCAACCGCCGCTCCCCGCCGCCCGACCTCTCTTATCGTCTGGAAGACCGCTATATCCGCGATACGGGGAAGGTCTATCTGACCGGGACGCAGGCGCTGGTGCGACTGCCGCTGATGCAGGCGGCGCTGGACAGGCGGGACGGGCTGATGACCGCCGGTTTCATCTCCGGCTATCGCGGCTCTCCGCTGGGCGGATACGACAAGGCGCTGTGGGACGCCAAGACGCTTCTGGACAGCCATAACATCCGTTTCCAACCCGCGATCAACGAGGATCTGGCGGCGACCGCAATCCTGGGAACCCAACAGGCGGAGGTCGAAGGAAACGCCACGGTCGATGGCGTGTTCGGCATCTGGTACGGCAAGGGACCCGGCGTGGACCGGTCCGGCGACGCCCTGAAACACGGCAACGCCTACGGTTCCTCGCCGCATGGCGGGGTGCTGGTGGTATGCGGGGACGACCATGGCGTCGTCTCCTCCTCGATGCCGCACCAAAGCGATCAGGCGCTGATGGCCTGGTCGATGCCGGTTCTGAACCCCGCGACGATTGAGGAATATCTGCTGTTCGGCCTGTATGGCTGGGCCTTGAGCCGGTTCAGCGGCGCCTGGGTCGGCTTCAAGGCGATTTCCGAGACCGTGGAAAGCGCGTCATCCATCACCCTGCCCGACGCCCTGCCGCGCTTCGAAATCCCCACCGATATCGACCTGCCCCCGGGCGGGTTGCACTACCGCTGGGGCGACCTGCCCGACCTGGCGATTGAAAGCCGGTTGCACTACAAACTGGACGCGGTGCGCGCCTTCGCCCGCAGCAATCCGATAGACCGGACCGTGGTCGGTTCCGCAAGCAAGCGCCTGGGCATCGTCACTGCCGGGAAGGCGCATCCCGACCTGATGGAGGCCGTCCGCCTGCTGGGTTTGCAGCCGGACATTCTGGCCGCGCACGGCGTCGCGGTCCGTAAACTGGGCCTGACCCATCCTATCGAACCCACCGGCATGCAGGATTTCTGCACGGGTCTGAGCGACCTTCTGGTGGTCGAGGAAAAAGGGCCGGTCGTCGAACAGCAGATCAAAGATCAATTGTACAACGCCGCGCCGGACAAGCGTCCGCGGCTTTGGGGCAAGCGCACGCCGGAGGGTGACGTGTTCCTGCCGGGCTGCGGCGAGTTGCGGCCGGTCAGGGTCGCCCGCGCGCTGGCCGTCTGGCTGGACGCAACCGCACCGGAACTGCACGCAGGCGCACGCCTGGCGCGCGCCGGACTGGCGCCGAAGCCGGACACCGCCGCACCGACGCCGGGCGGCGCAAAGCGCCTACCCTATTTCTGTTCCGGCTGCCCGCACAACAGCTCTACGAAGGTGCCGGAAGGCTCCACTGCATTCGCCGGGATCGGCTGTCATTTCATGGCAAGCTGGATGGACCGGCAGACCAGGGGACTGACGCAGATGGGCGGCGAAGGGGCCAACTGGGTCGGCCTGGCCCCCTTCACCAGGACCCAACATGTCTTTCAGAATCTCGGCGAAGGCACCTACTTCCATTCCGGCTATATGGCGATCCGCCAGGCAGTGGCCGCCAAGGTGAACATCACCTTCAAGATCCTGTTCAACGACGCTGTCGCCATGACCGGCGGCCAGCCGGTCGACGGGCCGTTGACGGTGCCGCAGATCGCCCGGCAACTCGCCGCCGAGGGCGTCGGCCGCACCGTCGTCGTCAGCGATCAGCCCGCGCTCTACCGGGGCGTCGCCCTGGCCGGGGGCGCGACGGTTCACGACCGGGCGGATCTGGACATGCTGCAGCGGGAGTTGCGCGAGACGGAGGGTGTGACCGCCCTGATCTACGATCAGACCTGCGCGGCGGAAAAACGGCGGCGGCGCAAGAAGAAGGAGTATCCCGATCCGCCCAAACGCGCCTTCATCAACGACCTTGTCTGCGAAGGCTGCGGCGACTGCGGGGGCAAGTCGAACTGCCTTTCCATCGCCCCCCTGGAAACCGAATTCGGCCGGAAACGGCAGATCGACCAATCCAGTTGCAACAAGGATTTCTCTTGCATCGACGGTTTCTGCCCCAGCTTCGTAACGGTAGAAGGCGGAAAGTTGAAGAAACCGGCGGGCGCGGCGGTTGCGGCGAGTGCGTTCCAGGCGCGCGTCGACAGCCTGTCCCAGCCGCGGTTCAAGACCGGCGGAAAGCCCACCGAAATCCTGGTCGCCGGGGTTGGCGGCACAGGTGTCGTCACCGTCGGCGCCCTGATCGCCATGGCGGCGCATCTGGAAGGGCGCGCCGCGTCAGTGTTGGACTTTACCGGGTTCGCCCAAAAAGGCGGCGCGGTCTTGAGCCATGTGCGGATCGGTGCGCCGGGGGAAGCCCTGAACCAGGTCCGGATCGAACCCGGACAGGCCGATACGCTGCTGGCCTGCGATCTGGTCGTCGGCACCGGGCGGGACGCGCTGGCGACCCTGGATTCCAGTGCGTCGGCGGTGATCGCCAACAGCCAGGAAATCCATACGGCGGCCTTCGTTCAGGACCCGGACGCGGTGCCGGACTCCGCTTTCCTGACCAAGCTGCTTCAGGACGCCGCCGGCAGGGACCGGGTGGACGTCCTGAACGCGACGGAAGCGGCGCGCGCCCTGACGGGCGATTCTATCGGCAGCAACATTCTGCTGCTGGGCTATGCCTGGCAACGGGGGCGCGTGCCGGTCGGCCTGGACGCCATGGTTCGGGCCATCGAATTGAACGGCGTCGCCGTGGAGGCGAATAAGCGGATCTTCGACTGGGGACGGCTGCTGGCCGACGACCGGGACTATGTCATGACCGCCTGCGCGCCGAAGAACCAGCCGGTCCGTTTCGACCGGGCGGAAACGCTGGAAGAGATCCTTGCGCGGCGGACCGCCTTTCTGACCGCCTATCAGAACGAAGCCTATGCGGACCGGTATGCGAGGTCCCTTTCCAGGCTGCGCGCCGCCGAGGAGCAGGCGGGGTTCGGCGAATGCGCGCTGACCGAGGCGGCGGCCCGCAATCTGTTCAAACTGATGGCGTACAAGGACGAATACGAGGTGGCGCGCCTGTATACCGACGGCGATTTTCAAAAGCGTCTGGCCGAGACATTCGAAGGCGACTATCGGGTGGTCCTGCATCTGGCCCCGCCCCTGCTGTCAAAAACCCGGCCCGGCAGGACGGAGCCGGAAAAAAGACGGTTCGGTCCGTGGATGCTGACAGCTATGAAGGCCGTGGCGCAGTTCAAAGGTTTGCGCGGCACGGCCCTTGACCCGTTCGGATATACCGGGGAACGCAGGACCGAGCGGGCCCTGATCGGCCGCTACGAAGCGCTGATCGAAGAAATCTCAGTTTCTCTATCGCCCGAGACTTATCGGCTGGCGCTGGCCCTGTTGTCCTTGCCGGAGGAAATCCGCGGCTTCGGCCCGGTCAAGGAACGGTGCCTGGAAAAGGTGTTGCCGGAATGGGACGCACTTCTGGCGGAATACCGGCAACCTTCCACAACAGCGACGCCGGGCGGCGATTACCGCTATGCGGCGGAATAGCCCCGGATCTATACCGGCAGCGCAGTGGAGTATTTCACCCGGCGGAGAGAGAAGCGCGAATTGACCGTCGCGACCTGGGGCAGTTTCAGCAGACGCTGGGACAGGAACCGCTCGTAGCTTTCCATATCCTCCGCCACGATGCGGAGATGATAGTCCCGGTCGCCGGTGACCGCGTGGCACTCCAGGACCTCCGGCCAGGTGGACAGCGCACGCTCGAAAGCCTCGACCGTGGCGTCATGATGGTCCGCAAGCGACACGGTCGCCAGGACCGTCAGGCTGAGCCCCGCCCGCTTGGGATCGACCAGCGCGACCTGTCCGGCGATCACCCCTTCTTCCTTCAGCCGCTTGACCCGCCGCCAGCAGGGGCTTTGCGACATGCCGACGGCGCGGGCCAGTTCCGCAATCGGCATATCGCCCTGTTTCTGCAGCAGGGTCAGGATCTTGCGGTCCATATCGTCCAGGTTGCTCATCCACCGACTTTACAGCATCTTGCGGGCCGAAAACCACAGGAGCTTGCCCTGTCGACGCGCAAGCGCTTCGTCATGCTGTTCAGAAAGCCACACGTTGAAGACAAACAACGAGACGCCAAGGCGAGTTGCCGCAACACAGGGAACCCAAACGGCCGCAAGGCCACGCGGTCGCTTTCGGCAGCAAGCGTTCCGGAAGCCGCCCCTTATGGAACTGGCCGGCACGCCCCATAAATCCAATCGCGTATCGAAGGACCGGCCCGGCGGCCGCATTTTCTCAGACCAAGCATGACCCAAGACCGACCCGCACTTTGGCGAGACCGCCCTTTTATAATCGCCGAGATTTCAGCGAACCATCTGGGTTCTCTCGACCGCGCATTCGAATTGATCGACGCCGCCAAACATGCGGGCGCGGATGCGGTTAAGTTCCAAGCCTATCACCCCGACACGATCACCGTCGATTGCGAGGATCCCGCCTTCGTTATATCCGACCCGATGTGGAAAGGGCGAACGCTTTACGATCTGTATACCGAGGCGCAGACCCCCTTCACCTGGTTCCCCAAACTGTGGGAGAAAGCCGCGTCGGTTGGCATCCTGCCATTTGCGTCGGTCTTCGACGAGACCGCGCTTTCGATGCTGGAGGACCTAGATTCTGCGCTCTACAAGATTGCGTCCTGCGAACTGGTCGACATTCCCCTGATCGAGAAAGTGGCCGAGACAGGAAAACCGATAGTGCTTTCAACCGGCATGGCGTCTCTCGATGAAATTATCGATGCGGCGAACGCCGCCTTTGCCGTCGGGAAAGAAAATACCGCACTTTTGCATTGTGTCAGCGGATATCCCACACCAAACAAGGATGCAAATCTTCTAACGATCCCGGATCTTGCCGCGAAAGTTGGCTGTACCGTTGGCTTCTCCGACCATACGACGGGGATCGACGCAGCAACCGCCGCCATTGCCCTTGGAGCCATGGTGGTTGAGAAACATATAACTCTACGCCGAAGCGACGGAGGCCCGGATGCCGCCTTTTCACTGGAACCCAACGAGTTCAAGACGCTTGTAAGTTCGGCGAAGGCGGCTTTCGCCGCGCGCGGCAAAGTGTTCTACGGCGTGAAGGAGAGCGAGGAACACACCCTATCGTTCAGGCGCTCGCTCTACACAGTCGCTTCAATCGCGAAGGGAGAACGCCTCAGCACGATGAACATTCGCTCCATTCGGCCGGCGGGCGGCCTTCCGCCGAAAGAACTGCCACGGATAGTCGGGCGCGCAGCGGCGCGCGACCTGCCGGTCCATCACCCGCTTTCATGGGACGATATAGAGCTTTGAGTGTTGCGCTGCAGCCCGTCTCCGCATCCAGGTATAGCGGCCCAAGAAGCCGCACACAGCTTAGCCGCTAATGGTTTCAGAAGCGCATCTGCGCGTCCTTTATTTTCCTGCCAGCACTCGGCGCAGGGCCGCCGCAATCTCCTCAGCGTCTTTCACCTCGATGCCGAGATGCATGGGGATGCTCAGCGTTCGGCTGTAGTAATATTCCGCGCCTGGATACGCATCGACGTTCCGGTCTGCGTAATACGGTTGACGATAAAGCGGTATATAGTGCACCTGCGTGCCGATCCCCGCCTCCATTAGCCCGCGCATTACCGCACCACGGGATTTCCCGGCGGATTCGAAATCGATGGCCACGGCGAAAAGATGCCATGCATGCTCGTTGGGATCTTCCGGCACCGCCGGCAGCGACAAGTAAGGAACATCCGACAAGAATTCGGAATAGACGCCAACCAGCGCGCGCCGAACGCGCAAACCCTCTTCCAGACGCGACAACTGGTTGAGGCCCAGAGCGCACGACAGCTCATTCGCATGGTAGTTATAGCCGATATCGTGCATTTCATAGTACCAGGGCGCGTCCGGTTCGGGGGGCGACACCCATGCGCCCGGATCGCGAACCATGCCATGACCGCGAAACGCTTTCGCGCTTTTCGCCAATTCCAAGTTATTCGTCAGAACCGCACCGCCCTCGCCCATCGTCAGATGCTTGATCGCATGAAAGCTGAAAGACGATGCAATGGCTGCGAATCCGTCCCCTACCCGCCGATGCTCACCGCCGGACAGGTAGCTCGCGCCTGGCGCATGACAGGCATCGTCGATCAGGACGGCGCCATGCGCGCTCGCAACATCCGCTAACCCCTGGAGGTCGGCGACGCGGCCGCCCAGATGAACCGGCGCCACAACGCCTACCGGAAACGCAGCCTGCACGAACGCCTGCTCCAACGTTTCCGGCGTCATCAAGCCCGTGTCTCGATCCACGTCACAGAACGCCACCGGAGCGTCGCACATTCGCGCCGCATTGGCCGTGGCGAGAAAAGTCAGCGGCGATGTAATCAACCCCTGCCCGAGGCCCTCGAAGACCTGATCCACGACGCCGAATCCGCCCTGACGAGCGCCAATCTGGGATAATGGGCGGCTGCGGGGTCAATCAGAAAAATTGTCAAGATCAGGTGAGTACCTGATTGACGGCCTGCCGAGGCGGGCTATAGTCTTGATGAATTACAGTTCAGCCCCCGGAAGCTCGCGTCGGCGGATTCATTCTGCTGACGCGGGTTTTTTTATTCAGCCCCTGCCGCAGCCGTCGCGTCACATTTCCCGAGAGCACGCCTACCGCATGCATCTATCTGCCCGTCTCGCAAAGGGTGGCCGGCGTCTGAGCTTGCGAAGGGCCGGAACAGGTCGGCATAGGACAGGCCAGACATGGTTTGTCCCGGGGCATCGCGGACTCTGCCCCTGCCACCCGCCGGACACCACTTACCCACAACTCAAGCCGGCT
>JANQIT010000145.1 GCA_028282025.1 Hwanghaeella sp.
CGCCCCACAACGTGCCCCACTGGGTGACTTCGGCCCCAGTTCCAGACGTTGTCGGGACGGCGACAATCGGTGCTGGCCGAAAGTCTCCAGAAAACGCAGTTCCATTGCGCAGATGGTCGAGCAGTGTGTCCGCATCGCCCTGAATCGCATTGACGGCCACCATGCCTTTGGACGCGTCGATGGCGCTGCCGCCGCCGATTGCGACAACGACCTCGGCATCGATCAATCGCGGCGCGGCAGACAGAACGGCGCCCACTTGCGGATTGCTCTCCACATCGTCGATCACGGCGGTCGCCGGCCCGCAGGCGGCCTCTATGGTTTCAACCGCACCGCGCCGACGCCATCCTGCACTGGTCACGATGGCGAACTTCCGTCTGTCAACGAGTGCTGCGAGCGCCGTATCGAAGGATTGACCCTCGACGCAGCGGACCGGGCAATGAAATGGATGAGTTAGAACCAACGTGTGGTCTCCCCGGTGGCGCGCTGACGGCCGGCCGGTGCGAAGCGGGCGTATTCGTCCAAAGCCTGGTCTTCGAGATGGCCGGGCACTCTGACAACAAAACAGCGCCCGCCTGCCGTGTCCGGGGCGCGGCTGAAACGGTGCGGCACCATCGGTCGAACCGCGGCCGAGCCCCCCGGTTCCAACGTCGCCATACGACCGTCCTGCCAGTGCAAGCGGACGGGATCGGAGCCATGGTTATAAATGTATCCGAACAGGCCATGCACGAAACTCGCGTCGTCTCCTGGATCTTGCTCTGCAAGAACTTCGACGCCAAATCCCTTTAACCCGGGTTGATGCCGTGTCCGCGCAAGCTCGGCCAGGCGGCATGCCGGGCTGTTGGTATCCGGCCAGCTTCGCTGATCTTCACAGTCGGCATAGGCAAGAACGACTTCTTCGCCTGCTGCAAGCGGCGATACCATCAGATCTTGCGCCCGGACGTTCAGCGACGCGGCGAGAACATCAAGCTCATCGACTGTGGGCGTGACGCCGCCGCTCAGGATCTCATCGATACGGTTTTCGGTGAGTCCCGCCGCGGCCGCGCGCGCGCGGAGCACGGAAGCTGACATCGACTCGGCCGCCATATGCCGGTTCAGTTTCGCGCGGAATGCATTGCCCGTATCGCGGAGGTTACCGGCCAGGCGGTCCGACGCAGGGCCGCCGATCCGGCTAAACTCGTCAATGGCCCGGCGCATTGATCCGGCGAAGGTCACGGCGATAATCAGGCCGAGCGCATCCGGGTTACGGCTTGTGAAACTGTGCGGCACGAACGGCGTGATGTAGTTCGAGTCGCCGGTGTTCATTTCCGCGCAGTATTTCTTGCCATCCACCTCCCAATAGAAGTTCACCTCTCCGATAAAGAACGTGAACTGGTGAAGCAGATGCCCCTTATTATAGGCGACGTCGGGATTTTCGGGGTCGGAGTCCGTGACGATCCTCAGCGGCTGGATCCATTCTGGTTTGAACGGCCCCAGTCGGCTCATCGCTGTGTCTCGGTACTCATAATAAGGAGTCAGGCCGCCGTCGCGGGCGGTACGCTCGAAGATGCGGGATGTGGCCTTGCTTTGCTTGTCCGTCACAATCAGCAAGCCGTCATCGGTATCGTCGGGCTCGACCCAGACGTCGGCCAGATTGATCGGGTAGTGTTGCGTCATCCGATCAATCAACGACCTGGCGTCGCTTTCCGTGGCTTCGCCCGAGATCACTTGATTTACGCGCTCCTGGCTTAATCCCAACTCGCGCGCCAACGCCTCCGGCGTGCGCTTCAGGTCATTGGCCTCAGACAGCACACGCGCCCCAAGCGCCTTCAGATAACCGTTACGGAGAGTGTCATTCACTGTTCGGCTCCTTCGAGACGTATGGCGTTGTCAAAAGTAAACAGGCGCTGACGGCGGGCGATGCCAGGAAGCCGTTCATAGTCTTGTCTGGTGTCAAGCTCCGCCCAGCCCCGCTCTACGAAACAGGCGTTTACGGAAGCTCCGCTGTCTATCATATGTTGCATTATATCGGTGATGTAGGCTCTACGCCATTCGAGCGCTTTCTGAAACGGTGCCAGAGGGTCCAAACGCTCATTCAAGGCTTGAAACGCCTCACGCAGACGCCGTGACCCGGATTCCGACATTCTCCACAGGCCCAGGAACTCGCCGCATAACTCGCCTGTCAGGGCGTCTTCTGGGAAAAGGTGTTTACCGAGCCTGTTGATTGTGCCGTCGCGCGCCGCAAGTACGTTTTCCGCCTCCTGCAGGGGGTGGTCCGAACGGCCTTCATAGTAGGGTTGCCAGTCCAAATCGACCGCAAGCGCGATGTCATCGGAACTCTCGGCCAATTTCCGATGAATGCCGGGTTCGACCCAGATGTCCGAATAGGTGATCAGGGCTGCGCTGTCCAGGTAGTCCTGTGCATACATCAAGGAGTGCAGGATGTTGTTGTCCCGGAATTCCTTGTTCGAAACCCGAATCACATCCCGCCGGTCTATGGCGTCCTCCATATAACCGGTGATCAGGACGATTTCGTCGCAACCCGCCGACCGGAGATGGTCGATTGTCCAATCCAGGAGTGTGCGCCCGGCAATTTCCAGCATGCATTTCGGTTTTTCGTCGGTCAGATCACCCATGCGCGATCCCAACCCGGCAGCAATAACAATTCCACGCATCAGTCGTTATCCATGACGAAATATCTAAAGCGTCTTGCGACGGCGTCCGGCTTCACTGTCGGTCGGCCTAGATCCGAAATCGACCCGGCAGCGATCCGAACGTGGATCAGGTGCGGCCCGGCTAGGGTGTCGCTTCTGTCCAGTGCTTTGCCCAGTCCATCCAGCGAGTCGGTTGTGTGAACCGTCGAATAGCCGCAGGCGGACGCCACATCTGCGAATGCGACACTGGTGGAAACCGTGGCCTGCCCGCCTGTGGAGTCGTGAACGCCGTTGTCCAGCACCAAATGGACCAGGTTTTGTGGCGCATAGGATCCTATTGTGGCGAAAGAACCTAGCTTCATCAGCGCTGCGCCGTCGCCGTCCACGACGACCACGCGCTTGTTCGTCCGCAACGCAATCCCGAACCCCATGGCGCTGGCGCACCCCATCGAGCCCACCTGATACAGTTGGTTGGAATAGTCGCCCAACGTGAACAGTTCGCGGCCTGTTTTCCCTGTCGTAGCCACGACGGCGGTATCCCGTAGACGGTTCTGCACCAGTTTCAGGACATCGAACCGGGTTGGCCGGGCCTGTGCCTGTCCCGACGAATCTGAAGTCGCGGCGGCGCGCCGGGTGCTTTGAGCTGTGTCTTCCAGAGCCGACGGCGAAACGGCGTTCTTTTCCATTACCAGTGCGAAGGGAAGTCCGGTTCTTTCCATATAATCGTCGGCGGCCGACAGGGCGTGCGCGACCTCTTCCACGGTCTTTGGGAAAGGGCGGTGGGGGATGCGCATGGTGCCGAGCAGAGCGTGTGTGATCTCGCCCATGATCTCGTGCTGCGGTTCGTCCTTCAAGCCCGGCTCGCCGCGCCAGGTTACGATCAGAAGGGTTGGAATACGAAAAGGGTGGTTCAGTGACGTTAGCGGGTTGACCATGTTACCGAGGCCCGAATTTTGGCACATTACCACAGTTTTACATCCTGCGAGCCAGGCACCGCTTGCGATGCCGACCGCTTCCCCCTCGCTGGTCGCTCCGACATAGTCCGTATCGGCTCTTGAAATGGTTCTGTTGATCAAGGGTTTCAGGAAAGAACAGGGAACGCCGGTATAGAAGTTGAAGCCTAGCTGCAGCGCAGGCGTTAGGAATTGATCTGCATCTATCATGGTGCGCAATAGTCCGAGAAGTTGCCGTCGTGGGCGCTAAACCATGTTCCGCGCGGTGGCGAGGTCGATTGCGTTATCGACGTCCAGCCAGGGCTCCGTCAGGTACACGGCCCCTACGTCAGCCCCGGCGTCGATCAGGCGTTGCACAAGATCTGGCAGGCGCAGCGTCCGATCGGCATCCTCTTCGTCCGAAGCGTTCAATGCTTCGCGGAGAAGCTCGGCGCCGCGTTCGGACATGCGAAGCAGGCCGATCCATTCCCCCGTGGCCTGATCCGGACGCACGTCCTGACCGATGCGGTTGACGGAGACGCGCTCGCCGCGGTCCAGGAACCGGCGCGTATATGGCGTCTCGCAAATGACAAGGTCTACGGCCCGATCCGCATCCCTGTATGCCTCGTGCCGCCAGTCCGGATCCACCACCAGGGTCACATCGTGCTGCGCGTTCGACAGGTCGCTAAGAACGGTCGATCCGAACAGGATGTCGCCATACGCAACAAGCGTATCCGCCTTGATGGCGTTTTTGGCTTGGATCAGGCTACGAACCTCTCCGGTATCTGCATAGTCGTCGTTGTCGACCGTGTGGATACCTGGAATGTCCACCATCTCTTTACGATAGCCGCGGACAACCGTCACTTTTCGGATACCGCCGCTGTTGAAGGTTTCGACCATGCGCAGCAGCAGCGGTTTGCCGCGAACGTCGATCATGCATTTCGGCCGGTCTTCGGTAAGCGGCCCCAAGGTAGCCCCACGGCTTGCCGCCAGAACAATGGCGCTTCCCTTATCCCGTGTCTTGGGCAGATAGCGTTGTTCGGCGCGCTTCAATTCGTCATTGTCCTGCAAAGTGAACACATCCGCGACGGTAACTACACGGTCCTCGACCGAAACCAGCGATTGGTTCTCGTAGATCTCGCGCGAAGTGTTGCGCATCGCCGTAATAGCAGTACGTAAATTGTGGTTCGCCCAAATCGCAAGGGAGATGCTCGCCTCCCGATAGGCGTCGGTGGGGGTCCGATAATACATGGTGGGAACGATCACCAACGGACTGCGGTCGGCCCATTCCTTGGCGAAGGCGAGAATCTCGTTTGCGTCCGCCTTCTTGGAGTGGATCAGAATCGCATCCGCCCCGGCCTTGCGGTATGCTTCGGAGCGCCGCAGCGCCTCTCCCAAACCCCACCCCGCAATAAGGGCTTCGACACGGGCGATAATCGAAAAGTCGTCATCGGATTGACTGTCCTTCCCGGCTTTGATCTTGCCGCAAAACTCATCGACATCGGCCAAGGGCTGCGCTTCTCCGATGAAGGAATTGGTCTTCGGGAAGAGTTTGTCTTCGATGGCGACCCCGGCGATGTCGCGCTGTTCCAGTTTGCGGACTAACCGACGCATATTGTTGAAGTTGCCGAAGCCCGTATCCCCATCCATCAGAATAGGAACGGTTGAAGCATCCGACATGAATTCAAGCACATCGATGACCTGTGTCCAGGACGCTTCATTGTTGTCCCTAACGCCAAGGGCGGCGGATATGGAAAGGCCCGACGCCCATATTCCCTTAAATCCGGCTTCCTCGACGATTTTCGCGGAAAGCCCGTTATGCGCCTCTAGAATGAATTCCAGTTCGTCGCTTTTCAGCATGGCGCGAAGACGCGCCGCCTTCGTCAAGGATTGTGCCGCTGCGTTTTCGACTTTGGTGCTGTGCATTATTGTGCCGCCACTACTGAGTTGAAGGATTGATTATGAAGGAAACCGCCGTCGGCAGAGTTTGCTCTATGCAACCGAACCGCAGACTGCCATCTGGCTTTCTTGCCGGCGCACCGCGCCGCGCATCTTAAGGAGTTCCGCTCTTTCCCGGAACAGGACGTCGATAAGCCCTTCCACCCTGGTCGCAACCGCCTCCCGGTCGCCCGCCCGGTTCTCAAGCTCTTGCGGGTCTGCCACAAGATCATAGAACGCCTCGACGGAAAGGTCGGACCCGACCAGTTTGAACATGCCCCTCTCGGTCGGGGTGCTGACGGTGAAATACAGATCGCGCCGCGCAAGGTCCGCATTGCCACGTCCGGCATTTTCCGAGATGACGGCGTCGGTCCCGCCGTTCCAAATCGATTTGCCCTTGAATACGCTTTCTTTCGGAATTGCCAAAGCTTCCAGGAAAGTTGCGCAGATTCCCATACTGTCGAGCATGGACCTGTCCTCAGCGAGGGTATTCCATCCCGTTGGGGTGATGCCCGGGCCCGCGATGATCATGGGTATCTCCAGATCCTCCGCGTGCGTTCGAAACCCGAATTCGTTTGACGCCGGGCGCGCGTACTTTGCTGAACCGTAACCATGGTCGGCCACGACCGCGACAATAGTGTTGTCAGCCATGCCATTCGACGACATCGCCTTTAGCATACGCCCGATGTGATGGTCCACTTCGGACACGGCGATGTCATACCAGAACGCGCGGCGCGGCAGGCCCTTCTTTCTAAGCACCCGCCAGCGGCCGATCCATTTCATCCGCCTGAGCAGCTTGAATGGCCGACTCCACGATCGGCAGTCGTGCACGTCCATGATGTGTGTATGGACCAGCTTCGGCCCGTCAGTAGGGGAGAGTTCTTCCAGAAATGTGGGCATCATCTCGTCGATGGTGACCTGATAGTGACCCAGCGGGAAGAAGGGGAACGGTGAGGACTTGATCAGGTTTCTAAGGCGCCAGCTCAACGCTTCCACAATCCGCCAGCCCAACTTCGACAACGGGTTTATCTTGGATTTCCCCAGCGCCTGCCAATACAGGGCGGTGGATATGCCGGTAAGTTTTTCAATAACCAGTTCGGGACTCTCGGCCAGTAGTTTCTGTTCCCGTTTCAGCGCGGAAGCGATCCTCGAATTCTTACGCTTCAGCCCTTTGTTCCAGGAGGCCTTGGAACGCGTGTCGAATTGCTCCACCAGCGTCTCGAAATCCTGGCCGAGTTCCTGCTGCGTGTAGGCAATGATCTCTTCCTTCGACAGCTCGCCTTTTTTGTAGCGATCGAGTTCATAGGAAATCACCTTGTCGACTCTGTATTCGACGATTTTTCTGTGGTCGATGGCGGCATGGACGGTGTCAAAGCCACGTTCATAACCAAGGGCGCCGGCCAATTGACCGCAATTGGTAACAATTGCGGTCCGAAAACCGGCGTCGCGCACCGCTTCGGTATAGGTTCTCGGCCGGTTCCTGACGCCGGTGTTATAGCCCCCAAAATCAAGTGGATAGCTTTGGCTGACCAAGGCTGGCACCACGAAGCTCGTCGACTGCGCGTTTGCGGTCACCTTGTGCAATTGGCCACGCTCGGCCAGCGCGGAGATGTTCGGCGCGAGTATCCGGGCGGCTTCGGGATTCTGAAGCACGTCGAACCGCAACGCATCGACAAGAATTAACAGACCGTTGATCGGTTTTTCAGCGTTCGCCCACATGCTGTCCCGCATTCTGTTCTTCGACCGAAGCCGGCCTTAGCGCCCGGCGGGCGCACCGGCGCCGCCGGGGTTACTCGCCTGGATCGATGCGGCAACCCGAAAGGTGTTTTCATGCCAAAGCGTGGAACCGGCGTTCCGCCGTAGGGCGTGTTCCACCGTATCCGGTGACTGCGCCATCGTGGCGCGGCACTCCGTCAGCAGGTCGAGCGCCCGTTGTCGGTTGTCGTTTTTCGGAAGTGCCTTGTGGTGCTGCTCCGCAATCGTCAGACGGGTCCGCAGATCCTGCAGATTTGCTATCGCCTTCTTACCGAGCATGTTCTCGGCGTACTGCCGATAGTCCGCGACAATCTCTGTTGTTTTCTTCGCGGTCGCCCCACCATCGATCAACATGGTGAAGAGCCACCAGTCCACGGCCGTGATTTCGGGCGGTATCCTTAGCCCGGCGTCTTCCAGGACCCGCCGCCGGACCGCGGAGTTCGACAGGCCCAGTGGATTACGACGGGCAAGTCCGCTGCTGTCGGCAATCGTGTTCGGCACATTGCAGCCGCCATACAGCGTATCGGTCAGTTCGCTTCCGGCCCGGTCGATCAGTTGCATGTCGCCATAGGCGATATCCGCCCCGGCCAGGGCGCTTCGATAGAGGGCCGGCGCATTCGGGCGGATCCGGTCGTCGCAATCCAGGAAAGCGACAATTGCGCAATCGCTCCTGGATGCGGCCCGGTCGACCATGACTTGACGCAATGCCGGTCCAGTCACGCTCGGTTCGGCCTGATGTATTTCGACGGACAGTGCGTTGGCCGGGTTGGGCAGGAACGGGTCCAGGGGGGTGCCCGACTCCACGGCGTAAAGCACGCCGATGTCAGGGTCCTGCACGGCGGAGGCGGCCAAACTCGCCGCGAAGTCCCGCGCGACGTCGTCCGGCTGCGGATAGATCGCCGATGCAATCAGAACCCGTTCAGGCATCGGATCCGCCGGGTTTCAGGTCAGTCATCTTCAACAGCGTGTCTTCCGGCACGTCCTGGGTCAGCGTCATGCCGACGATCTGGTCGACCGCGTGCGGCGGGATCCCGTTTCCGGGACGCCGAAAATCGATGTCGTCCTGCCCGACCGTGTGCCCGGCTTTCAGCGGCCGGGCGGCGACGATTGACCGGCGGTATTCGGTCCGCCGTTCCAGTTCCCGTTCTCCGACCGTGCGGCGGCTCGATCCCAGCGCTTTGGCGAGGCGGTCGCGCGCGGTGCAGATGGTGCGCAACTCCTCGGGCGTGCACGACATTTTATGATCCCAGCCGAACATGTCCCTATCCAGGGTGAAGTGCTTTTCGATAATTGCCGCATCTTTGGCGATGGCCGCTATCGGGATTTCCGTGCCCATCGTATGGTCGGAAAACCCCACCGGATAGTCGAAAGCGGTTCGCAGCATGTCGATATTGTTCAGGTTAACCTCGTCATCCGCCGGCGGATAGAGCGACACACAGTGAAGGATCGCGATGTCGCGGCAGCCCGCCTGTTCCAGCCAGCGCACCGCGCGATCAATCTCTGCAAGCTGTGAAAATCCGGTGGACAGAACGACCGGCAGGCCGCTGGCGGCGGCGCATCGCAACAGCCGGGGATTGTCTATGTCCATCGACGCGATTTTCACATACGGCGCCCCGCAGTCGACAAGCTCCTTAACCTGCCGCTCGTTGAACGGCGTTGAGGAAAAGTCGATCCCAATGCTGTGGCAATAGCCGGCCAGTTCCTGCATCTCAGCGACGGTCACGGCGAAGGCGTCAACGATCTCTTTCAGCGTATAGTCCGAACGATTGCGGTAATCGTCGCCGAGGAAGTAGTTCTGTTCGTAAACCGATGCGGAGAAGATCGTCGTGTCCCATGACTGGAACTTGACCGCGTCCGCTCCGCAGTTCTTCGCCTCGTCGATCATTTTGCGCGCCAGATCCATGTCGCCGTTATGGTTGGCGCCGATCTCGGCGATGATATAGGCCGTCTCTCTGTTCTCGAACATGCTTATGATCTCAACTCTTGTGACTATGCCGTCCCGTAAACGGAGAGGGCGGGGACCAACGCGCCGTCGGGGACGCTCGCGCCCGGTAGAACGACCGCCCCGGCCCCGATCAGGGCGGCCTCGCCTACGCTTGCGCCGCCCAATACGCAGGCGTTCGGTGCAATATGACTGCCGGAACCGATGTGGGCGTCGTGTTCGACAATTGCCGACGTGTTCACGATCGCGGCCATGCCGATCTGTGCATCCGGCTGCACCACCGCCGCGGCCAGTACATGCGCGCCTTCGTCGACTTGGGCCGACACACTGATTGTGGCGGCGGGATGCTGGACAGGCGGCATGGAAAACAGCTTCCGGCGATACAGGCGCACCAGATCCAGGCGGCGCGACAGGGCTTTCGGCGTTACGCCGCCAAGCCCGATCAGCAAGGGGCCATCGTCGGGGGCGGCCTCTTGGTCGCCCGGGATGTGCCGTGCTTCCGCTAGCCATGAACAGGGGGTCGGGTCGATAAAAACGCCGATTGTGCCGCCGCCGGCGATGCAGATTTCAACCACGCATTTGGCGTGCCCACCCGCCCCAAGGATCTGATGGGCTGTCACGCCGCCGCCATGGCGGTTCCCCGCCAGCCGTCCAGCGCGGCCAGAACGCGCTCCATCTCCTCATCGGTCAACTGGCTCGACGATGGCAGGCTGACCACCCGGTCTGTGAGCAGACGGGATACGGGTACATCGACGGTGTGAAACGTCGAATACGGGGCCTGCGCCGACAGCGAACACCAGAACATGCGCGCGCCGATCCGGGCCGATGCCAAATGCGCAAGCAGCGACCGCGCGTCTTTCTCCGATGCGGCCATCACGTTCGAAAGCCAACCGCTGTCCAGCCCATCGCCGCTGTCGAACGGCATGAAGCGAAGATCGTTGCGCCCGGCGATGTGGTTCTTGTAGCGTTTCGCCAGGGCCCGCTTGGCGGCGATCATATCGTCCAAACGCTCCAGTTGGGCCAGACCGAGTGCGGCGTTCAGGTTGGTCATCCTGAAATTGAAGCCGATTGCATCGTGCCGGTAATCCTGTCCGACGCGCGCCTGGGTCGTCAGATGGCGGACGCGGACCGCCAAGTCCGTATCGTCGGTCACAATCATGCCGCCGCCGCCGGCCGTCACGGTTTTGTTGCCGTTGAAGCTGAAGGTCGACACATGCCCCAGCGATCCGGCGGCGGCGCCTTCGCGCCGTGCCCCGATGGCGCCTGCCGCGTCTTCCAGAATAAGGCATCCAATCTGTTCTTGCAGTTTCGCGATGCGGGACGGCGCGGCGACTTTGCCGGATGGGTCCACGACGATAGCGGCCTTGATGCGGTCGCCATGGCGCTTCATGGCCGTGGCGGCGCTATCCGGGTCCAGGCACCAATCATCGACCGACACATCCGCGAAAATGGGGGCCGCACCGGCGTGCACCACGGCGTTGGCGGTCGCGGCGAATGTCCAGTCGGGTACGATCACCAAATCTCCAGCGCCGATGCCAAGGCCGGACAGCGCAGCAGTCAACGCCGCGGTTCCGTTAACGCAGGCCACGGCTTCACGCCGGCCGGCAAGGTCCGCGATCGCCTTTTCAAACCGAGTGACATGTGGTCCGGCGGATGAGACCCAGTTGTCCCGAACGCATTCCTGCAACAGCTCGGCTTCCCGGCCGCGAAGATCGGGAACCGCCAGCGGGATATCGTGCACGCCCCCGGCTTTCAAAGAAGCGGCCGCCGGCGGCTGCGTCGTGTGAGAATCGCTCAAGCCGAGACCTTCTCCAAGACCGACGCCAGTCTGTCATACGCGGTCTTTTTATAGATCAGCCTGTTTCCGGGGATCAGCAGATAGTCGAGTTCCGAATGCGCCAATGTCCGGACCGCGTCGGCGACGCTGTAGTTCATAGGGTCCCCATGCAGGTTCAGGGACGTGTTCAACAGAACAGGGATGCCGGTCAATTCCCGGAACGCGTCGATCAGCGCCCAGTATTCCGGATTGGTATCTTCGCTGACGAACTGGGGCCGGCCGCTTCTGTCGGATGGATGAACGGCTGCGGCCGCTTTGGCGTGCCATTCTTCGTACGTATCGTATCCGATGGTCATATAGGGCGATGTAACGCCCTTTTCGTTCCGAAATACCGTGCTGGCATGTTCGGACAGCACGGACGGAGAGAACGGCATCCAGAAATCGCGGTGCTTGATGGCGCTGTTGATGGTCTGCAGGTTCTGCATGTTGGATGGGTTGGCGATGATCGAACGGTTGCCGAGGGCGCGGGACCCGAACTCGGCGCGCCCCACGCACCGCGCCAGGATCAAGTCGCCGGCCAGCATCTTGGCTGCGGCCGCGGTATCCACATCGTCCAGAACGCCGAACTGCTCGCGTTCTTCGTCCGGATTGTCCAAGGCGGAGAACCAGCCGTCCCTATCGCCGGACGGCTCCTCGCCCAGATAGACATGGCGGAGGGGCTTGAACTGTTTTGTTTCGGAAAGCCGATAGCAGGCGCCGGCGCTCAAGGACTCATCCCCTCCCGATGCGGGGACGCTTATCCAATCGACGCCGTCCGATTCGAGCAGATGGCCATTCGTCCGGATGTTCATCGACAGGCCGCCCGAGAAGCAGAGGCCTTTCTTCCCGGTCTCTCGGAGCCAGTGCTGAGCCCAGGACCGCGTCACGCCGGTGCACCAATTTTGCAGGCCCGCTGCTATATTGTCGAAGCGGTGACCTTCGAGCCGTCGTTTCAGATCGAAATAGCTGTCCACCAGGGGCTTGTCGCGAACGAACCCGCCGTCCCTGAAATCCAATGCCTCGAAGAAGACGCGTTCGACAGCTTCGACATGGCGTCTGGACTGGCTGTACGGTGCAAGTCCCATGACCTTGTATTCGTGCTCGTTGGGCTTCATGCCGAGGATCAGGGTCGTGTATTTGTAGATTCTGGCGACATGGTTATCCAAACCGCCGGCAATTCGATCCAGATCGCCCGCCTCATCCAGAACCGAAACGGACCAATTGCTGTTGTCGCCCCGTGAGTCGGCGGTAAGGACCAGGGCCTCGTTTCTCTGTGCGTCGGTCAGATCCGAGCCCCAGAACGCCCAGGCCGCGTGGCAGCTGTGATGTTCGACGAATTCGACAGGGCCCGTCCAACCGAATAGCCGGTTCAGGACTTCCTTGCGCTCGACATAGTTGAAGTGATCGAACGCTTCCTGTCCGGACATGGTGTCCATGAAAGAAAGATCGAAATTGTGATCCTTGTTAAGGTTCTCGCCGCTTCGGTAGCGGTTGATCCAGTAGTCGTCGGCCCAGTTCTCCTCTTCGGTCTTCTTCTTGTCGCCATAGAAGAACGGGTACCAGTAGTCATGCATCTCCTGAACGAAATCCAAGGGTGAATATTCGGCATAGTGATCCAGGGCGGTCCACATGATGCTGTCGAAAAGACTGCCGTAACCCAGCCGGTCTATCCGATGGAAGTCTCCGCCCAAATGCTCCGACACAAGCGTCTCGATGGCGCGTCTGGGAAACCCGGACTGGTTCTTGCGTTTCGTGAACCGTTCTTCCTGAATCATTCCGACGATTTCGCCGTTAATCATTAGCGCCGCCGAGGCGTTATGGCCGGCGTGGATTCCAAGTACGATCATGTCTGTAAAGGTCCTAAGGGTTAGAGACTTCGTCGGACTCTAATGGCTGTGGGCTATCGGCCGAATCCAAGCTGGCGATCAAAGGGTCGGTCACCAACCTAACCTCTTCCGCTTTTGGAACGTAGTTTCGGTCGAATACATTGTTGCCGACGGTATCAAGATTGACGGCATGCTCCATGATGGCTTTGTAGTACCTTGAGCCTTCCGTCTTTCGATCGGCCTCATCGTCCCAGTCGTCTCCATCGAGTAATGCAGGAAGTTGCTGGAAGTCTCTTGGATTTTTCAAGTGCTTGACGTGCTTGATTGAGTGAACTGGTCCGTCAGGGCAAAGATAAACGACCTTTTTTCCCATAACGGCAGCCTCGTGAGCGACAGAGCTTGTTACGGCGATGATCAAATCCGATCGGTCGATAACTGCATAGCTATGTTCTAGTTCACTAATGAGAACCGCATTTGGGATGGATCGAATTCGATCGTAAAATCCTGTGCCGCGTCGACCGATTTGCACCGGATGCTCTTTTACCAAAAGCAGGGCGTCGGCCGGAAGATTGATGGCTATTTGAGCTATGGTGTTCAGTTGGTCGAAATACTCCGGCACCAATCCATGCAGCGATACCTCAGGCTCTACTTGCAGGGCGAAGAATACATACTTGTATTCGGCTTTGAGTTGGGCGAGCCGTGTTGTTGACGGTCCAACAAGATATCGTGCGAGCTTGCGTTCGTTTAGCTGCATCCGCAGCTGGCCGAAGAAGCTATATCCCATTTTCGCCTTACGGTTTCCACGGATACGGTACTTTGCGTGTTTCACTGCGGTTCCGACCATGGCCAAAATGAGTCGATCGAGCCGCCGTTGTTTCCGCATTTTCTCGGCATAGAAACGAAAATCACCAGTAGGCTCGAGTCCATTCTGAATGGATTCCATCTGGCTGGCGCTGGGATAGTCCGCCTCAGACAGGTTCCTATTCAATGACGGCGAGTTTTGCCATGGATCTATCGCCCAGTAGTACCGGAACCCAAATCGACAATGAACAAGGTTACGGAACGGGACCCCGTTTTTCTGTGCTATGGCGCTGAAAGGTGTTCCTTTCATTCCTGAGCCGCTGCTCATCGAGACAACAAGGCTTGGAGGATTGTCGTGGAACAGACTGTCAGCAAAGTCGACGACGGAAGCAGCTGCGCGCCAAGATCTTTCCTGTGTAGCAGTTTTGGATACAATCGAACTAGCAAACATATCCGCACCGAACACAAAGGAACGTGCAAGATGACGATCCGGCAGAAGCATGTTCCGAACGAACGTTGTACTATTTTCACTTTCAAAACGTTTGAGGATCGATAGAGCTTCAGGTTCGCTTGGCAGGTTGCTGTTTTCCACAATATTTAGGTAAATATCGGGGGGAACAACCCCTGTTGCATCAACCTCTTGAGGGATTTGAGAGAGATAAAAGTCTTTGTCTTCTTTAGTGTTGCATATGAATACAGGAGACCAGCCAAATATCCGATGAAGTTCTATGGCCATGGGCGCCCATAGCCATCTAACTTCCGACGTTGGGAAAAGGATCCAAAGGAATTCTCTACTCACTAGGTGCTCCAACTAGCTCACAAAGCCACGTGCGAACAAGCGGTAAGGGACTTGGTCCGTACCACGCTCTTTTGTTTCCTGGAACTCACAAGGCCCAGTTTGTTTCAAGGCATTTTTACGCACTGCTTCATCGGGTTTCTCATCTGAAAACAATCGAACAGGTCGCCCACCCTCTGTGCGCCATACCTTCTTTGAACGATGCCGTTCAATGAGTGACCAGAAAGTGCCGCTGTCCAAGCCAAGCCAGTTAAGGAGGTTATCGTCGTCCGTTGTCGGCGCTTCCTCGAAACGTGCGACCGTAGCGGCGGCTTCGGTCCTTGAGAGGCGTCCGAACCGAATTTCCCTACAAGCATGGTCGCGGGCTTTTCCAAATCCATGTTTAATGTATTTTATCTTATCGTGCGCGCCGCTGTAATGAGCGCAGTCAATATCGTTGTATCTGTCAAAAGTTCTTTGTTGCGGTGCTGTTTCATAGCCGAACTCGCGGATCATTTCTTCGTGCTGTGCCTTGGTGTCCCATCGAATAAAGTTGTTCAGGTAGATTCCGCGAACACCTACCTGCGAGAGCTCCATGTCGGAAGGATAGAACAACCCCGTAAGCTCCCTTTCCGGAAGATCATCCTTTTCTGAGACGATGTCTTCTGGCTCAAAGCCCATCAGGTCGTGATTCTTGCGATACCACCTCGACATTTCGACTTCATCGAGATGACTGAACATTCCAACCTGATCGACACCCTGATGCGCCCCCCAAACAATTAATGGGATTCTGTATCTAACGGCGACCTGTACAGGCCAAACCGTTTGCCCCGCAATGGCGTGCCAGTGAAAACTGCCTGCGCGTTGTAAAGTGTATCTTGCCAGCGCGACTACGGTTGCTGGTGACAAAGTGAACTGCAAGTAGTCACAGTCGAAAACCGTCCGCAAGTGTGCAAGGTTTCGGTGGCCGACCGCGGTGTTGTAGTGCCTATTGTAGCTCACTAAAAGAGGGTTCAGGCCAAGGCGATTCTTTACAACATCGACAATGAAGTAAGAATCCCTTGCCCCGCTTACCGGCACCACGCAATCGAAACGCGTTCCCGAACGACTCCGATATTGGTTGGCTATTGTTGTAAGCCGTTCGAACCGGGGCACCCAATCCAGATGATCTTTCTCCTCATGCACTCTACATCCGCTGCAAACCCCATCTTCGTCAAACACAAGGCCCAACGGATGAGATTCCGGGTAGAGACAGCGAGAACAGGTCTCGATAGAATTGTTCATGTATTTTTACGCAGACTTGCCAAATGCAATTCACTCGGCATTTGGGGGCGATGATCGATACCAAGGACTCGATCTGTGTATCTGATGTTGCCATCATGCCGAACGCAGCAGCCTTTTGCTTCCAATATGGATTTCGACACGGACACACTGTGTTCGGTGAATGTCCATATGTTTGCTGCAGCAGCGGCATCAACAGTGGGTATCGTAAGGACCTCACACATGTGATCTGTGCACCCGGCGCCGCCAACGGCTATCAGTGGTACCGATATATCGCCAACACAGTTTGAGTATACATCAAGATCGTAGCCAGCCTTAGATCCGTCGCGATCCACTGAATTGATAAGCAGTTCTCCGACGCGCTCTTTGATGAGAGTTTGGACGTGATCCTTTAACGAGAGATTGGAGGAAAGGCAGGATCTGTTGAATACATTCACGCTGCCGTCTGGTTGCTTCTTTACGTCCACGGATCCGACAACGCTCTGGGCACCGAAACGATCTGCGATTTCCGAAATGAAGGAAGGGCGGAGGATTGCCTCTGTATTTACTGCGACTTTGTCTGCCCCGGCCGCCAGTACATTGCGTACGTGGTCGATAGTGGAGATTCCACCTGCGACCGTTAGAGGAGTTGCGATGCGTGTGGCTAGTCCTCGAATCAAATCGAGGTTGGGGCCATTCGTTTTCCGGTCTTGGGAAATGTCTTGAATGACAATCTCATCAACAAACCAACGATCCAGTGTTTCGGCAATGATTTCAGGACTTCCAACGGGCAAGTACTTATGGAAGCCAATACTCTGAACTGCCCAGCCATTCCGTACAATGATGCAAGCTATAATTCTCTTCTTAAGCATTCTCAGGATACATTCTCGCGAAACTGGTCGAATAAGCTCTGGCTGATTCGACAAAATTTTTAATAAGCGAAAAACCATACATTTGGCTTTTTTCCGGATGGAATTGGACGGCTGCTATATTATCCTTTGTTAGAATGCAGGGTATCTTTATTCCATCATATACGGTGTGGGCTGAGACGACTTCGTCGTCCAGGTTTACTACGTAGGAATGATCGAAGAAGAAGTGGCTGTTATCCGGAATTCTGCGAAGTAAGGTAGAGAAGTTGTCTTTAACTTCATTCCAACCTACGTGAGGTACTCGCCTATTGGTGTTTTCAGGAATTCTAGTGCAGTTTCCTTTTATCCAACCAAGCCCCGTGTGCCGCCCGCCTTCGTCGGACCATTCCACAACAAGCTGCATACCTAAACAGATTCCAAGGAACGGGGCTTTCCTATCGATAACGGCCTCGTTCAAAGCACTGTCGATACCGCTTGCTGACAGGCGGC
>JANQIT010000149.1 GCA_028282025.1 Hwanghaeella sp.
TCTCTCCATCGCCTTCGCCGCCGGCCGTCGCCGACGCCTGCGCCACCGCCCCCATCATCGACTGCCAACCCGCCATCATCCGGGACAGGTTGTCCGACACGGCGGGATCGGACGCCGCGTTGGCGATCTGTTCCTGCCACAGCGACAGATACTGCTGGGCAAGCTTGTTATAGTCGGGCGGTGTCGTCATTTGCGGATATTCGCATCGCAACGGCAACCATTCAATCCGCGTGACGTCCGCCCGCACCGCGGTTCCGGCCCGGCGTCCGCGCAGATAAGACTTGATTATAACCGCATTTTAAACAAGGGTAGATCACGGTGCAGTGCAACAAACCCGGCCCCTGGAAACAGGGTCGGCGCCGCCGCCGACAGGGATGTAATCGCGAGTGCTGGTATATGGCTGAGGCTACTTCCGACGACAAGACGCCGGTAACGATCAAGAAATATGCGAACCGCCGCCTCTATAATACGGCGACCAGCAGTTACGTGACCCTCGATCACCTGTGCCAGATGGTGAAGGACGGCGTCGATTTCGCCGTCTACGACGCGAAAACGGGGGATGACATCACCCGCTCGGTCCTGACGCAGATTATCGTTGAAGAGGAAGCCAAGGGGCAAAACCTGCTCCCCATCAGCTTTCTAAGGCAACTCATCAGCTTTTACGGCGACAACATGCAGCAAATGCTGCTGCCGCGGTATCTCGACTTCTCCATGAAATCTTTTACTGATAATCAGGAAAAGATGCGCAGCTATATGGAGGATACCTTCGGATCGGTTTTCCCGTTCGGTCAGTTCGAGGAAATGAGCAAACAGAACCTCGCCATGTTCGAACGCACCATGCAGTTCTTCTCTCCCAAGGCCGAGGCGGAGAACGGCGCGGCCGACCGCCCGGAAAAACCAGCGGGCGAGACCAGCACGCGCGAGATCGAAGCCCTGCAGGACCAGATCGACGCAATGCAGCAACAGCTCAAGAAACTGGGCGAAAAATCAGGCTGAGATTACACCCCCTGCGCGCCTCCCGACCCGCAAGGACGCTCCTCCCCGGTCCAGCGTTCAAGCGAGTGGCGGAAGCGCCGGACAGCACGCCGCAGGAACTGGCTGATGCGCTCCAGGGGGCCGAGGGCTTCGCGAGTTGCAGTTCTCCTCGATCCACCGCGCTCTCGTCCGGGCCAGCCATTCATATAAAAAAGGACTAATCGCAACTGAGCGTGAACGGGCCGAGATCGCGATGGAAAGGCGGCTATGGATTGCCAAGCGCCAGCCATGCTGCGGCGGGAGCCGCACCGCCTGGTGTTTCTCGACGAGACCTCGGTGAAGAACAATCTGGCGTGCCCACGCGGCCGCACCCCCGTGGGTGAGTGGCTGTATGGTGCTACGGCCTTCGGGAAATTTTGGGTGCAGACCTTCATCGCAAGCCTGACCAGCGACGCCTTGATAGCACCCTGATTCATCAAGAGGAGCATGAACGGACCGACCTTCGACACCAACATCGAAAACCAACTTGCGCCCCTGCTCGACCGGGAGCCGTCGTCATTCTCGGCAGTCTCAGCGTTCACAAAAGCCCGCGCGCAGTGGACGCCCTCAAAGCTTGCGACTGTTGGTTCCTGTTCCTGTCGCCCTACAGCCCCGACCTCGATCCCGTTGAGCAGGCCTTTTCAAACCTCAAGGCCGATCTGCGGCGCATCGGAGCGAGAACATGCGACGATCTCTCCGCCGCTATCAGCGGTATCCGCGACATCTTCAACGCGACCTAATGCTGGAACTTTTTTAGTGCTGAGGGGTATGCGCCAGATTTACCGCAAAGTGCTTTAGTCGCTGCAGGATATCAGATGGCAGACAACCTTCATACTGTTGTAAGCCTATGAAGGCGTATGAAACGTTTGAGCGGAAGACTTCGCACCGTCGTTAGCAATTATACATAGCTGTTTAAAATGAGACTGTTCCGTTAACAGACAGATATGTCTTTATGTGAATAGGATCTGTCCTGACGATTACTGTGGTCTGGGGATATCCTGCGCTTAAAACAGCATTGCCCACTCGGTCTAGCGGACAGTGCCCAGTACCACAGCATTGCTAGTCGATCATTTCGGTGTTTGATCCAAACTGGAGGAATAGCGATGTACAAAACTATACTAATTACAACATTCGCCTTTAGCATTTTCTGTCAAGGTGCAGTTGCAAGCAGCATCGACGCGTTTAACGTCCTTAGTGATTTTGAAGCAGCGAGTGATGCTATTCTAGTAGAGAGCTTTGATTCTGAAGTTGCCCAAGCAACATTCATTTCGTTCCCCGCATTTTCCTCCACAGCAATCCCTCTCGATTCATCGGTGCCGCTCATTTCAAACACTCACAGCGTCACCGAAGTTGGGCGTTTCAACTTAGATGTCGACTTCGAATCCGACGGTCTACCCGGACGGTTAGAAAGTGTTGTTTGGACCTTCCCCGCTCCCATTCGGGCGATAGGATTTGATGTTATAGCCGCGAATGCGAATGGCTTCGGGGGTGCGCAAGTCCGTATCCCGCTTAACGGTGGATTAGAAACTTTTGTCCTGCACGATATCATCGATAGAAGGGGCTTAGTTACTAGCGGTTTTGTGGGGTTTGTATCCGCTGAGGACTTTGATTCCATCGAGTTTACAGGTACCCCCGCCGTAGGCGTTAGCGACTCGATTGGGCTCGATAATGTGCGTATTGGAGGGGTCTCAGCAGTCCCACTGCCTTTGGCTTTTCCTCTTCTTGGTTCGGCATTATTGGTGTTAATTGGGCTCAAAAGGTTGCAGAAGAATCGTCAGTAGTAGCGTTCTTTGGGCGTCATGCCTGTACAGTAACTCGTAGCAAGACTAAGTCCGACATTACCTTGCGTGACTAAAGTATTTTTGCGTTTGATCTGAACTGGAGATTCCCTCTTCGTCCCAATTGTGATTCACCATTGTTGGAGGTGGATCATAGGCAAACCGCACTCAATTGATCTTCGTGAGCGGATCGTCGGCTACGTAGAGCAGGGTCATTCCGTGCGCGCGGCGGCCCCGTTTGGTGTTTCTGCGAGCACGGCCGTGCGGTTTGCGCCGGCACATCGGGGCGAGAACATACGAAAATCTCTCCGCCGCTATCGGCGATATCTGCTACATCCTCAACGCAACTGAATGTTGGAACCTCTTTAGTGCCACAGGATATGCGCCAGACTAAACGCAAAGTACGTTAGGAAGGCGTTGCGCAACAATGCCCGATGCATCGCATGCGACCGCTGACGCTCTCCGGCTAACCGGTGAAGCGATCTCAGCTAACTACAAGTAAAGATAGCGCGTTTCTAAGTGCGCCACGGCGGCTCCAGGTCGGGTTTTCCGAAATACCAGCCTTGCAGATAGTGCGCCCCTTCGTCCTGAAGGATCCGCACCTCGTTCTTGGACTCGACGCATTCGGCGACGGTCGTCAGCCCGAAGCCTTCCGCCAGCCCTAACAGGGTGCGGACGAAAAGCTGATTGTCGGTATTCGTGTCCAGGTCCTTAACGAAAGCCCCGTCGATCTTCACCACATCGACGGTCAGCGCCTTCATGTGCCGGAAACTGGTATAGCCGGATCCGAAATCGTCCAGCGCAACCTTGCACCCCAATGAACGGACCGCGGTAACGAAACGCGCCGACACTTCGAAATCCTCCAGCGCCGCCGTTTCGGTTATCTCGACGATCAAGCGCGCCGCGATGGACGGATTGCTCGTGATCCGGCTGACCAGGGTTCTAAGCCAGGACTGGTCCGTCACCGTCAGGCTGGAGATATTCAGGGCCAGTGTGACATCGGGATATTTGATCAGATCGTTCAACGCGATCTTCAGCGCCCGGTGATCCAGCAGCCGCATGATGCCGAGTTTCTCTGCCACCGGCACGAAGGCGCCCGCCGAGACCACTTCGCCCGACGGATCGCGCATCCGCAGAAGCGTTTCGTAATAGGCGACTTCCTGTGTGCCGCTATCGACAACCGGCTGATAGGCGAAGGTGATCCGGTCTTCTTCCAGCGCCTTCATGACGCGCTCGCCCATATCCATGCTCTCGCGCCGCACCCGGCGCTGATCCTCGGACATCTCGTAGCATATGAAGCAATTCCGCCCGCGCGCCTTGGCCTCGGTCATGGAGCCTTCGGCCGCCGCCATCGCCTCCTGCGCGGTTTGGATCAGGCTTGGGAAGGCGCAGCCACCGACGGACACCGTTACATGAACAGCCCCGGCCGGCGTGTCGATCGGCGCGGAACGGATGGTTTCCAGAATCTTCTCGGCAGCCGTCTCCATGCCGGTCCGGTCGCACTGGCCCAGCACGACGCCGAAACGGTCGCCGCCCAGACGCCCGATCTGATCGGTAATCCGCAGCGCTTGTTCGATCCGGTGCCCGACCCCGACGATCAGCGCATCGGCGATTTCATAGCCATAGGCGTCATTGACCATCGCCAGCTTGTCGATGCCGACCACCAGGTATCCGCCCGGCACATTGTAGCGTTTGTTGTAAGCAAAGGCGTTCTGCAGCGTTTCATGCAGTCGGGACCGGTTCAGATGGCCGGTCAGTTCGTCAAAATTCGCCTTACGCTCAAGCAGTGCCTCCTGCCGTTTACGCAGGGTCACGGGCCGAAGCACCCCGATAAGCCGCAGCGGGTTGCCATCGGCGTCGAATTCCGCGCGTCCCTTATCGTGAACCCAGGCGAACTCGCCATCTTCCCGGCGAAGCCGGTATTCGCAATCGTAAGCCGCGCCGGTCTGAAAATGCCGGCTCAGCGACTGCAGGCGTTTCGACAGATCCTCGATGTTGATCCGTTCATTGAACGCCTCTCCGTCCGCGGCGATGTCGGACCTGGACGAACCGAAAACAAGCGCCGCTTCGCCAAGCCAGCAGATCCGGTCATCGACCAGATCCCAGACATAGGCAAGATCCCCCGCGGCGGAGAGAGCCGAAAAGAGCTGCGCATAGGCAACCTCCGGCTCTTCAAGCAAGGAAGCGATGGTTTTTGTCTGAGGCGACGCGATATTCATGCCTCGCGGAAAACCCCTCTCATTGGCGCGCCGACATCGGGCGCAGGACACGGCCAGACGCTTTGCGGTAGACGGTTATCGCTACGAAACGCGGATAATCGACATAAACAGCGCAATAACAGTGCCCTTACGGCTTGCCCCACAAACAAACGACCGCTCGTCCCGGCCTACAACGCCGAGCTTCGCGAGCCTTCAAACCTGCACTAAAAAAGTAAACAAGATATGAAAAACCCCATCTTCGTCTTAACGAGCGCAAAACGCCGTTCGGATCCGCCATGCCGGTCGGGAACGCCACCGCGCCGATCCTGACGGTCAGCCGCCGTGGGGCGGCGGGCGCATCGGCCATACGACCCGATGCTCAAAGCCGGGGAGCGCGGATCTATCCGCGATAGCCGCGCAGTTCCTTCATCACCCAGAGCGACAGACAAAAACTAATCGCCGCGCCGGCCTGATGCAGCACGGCCAGGGTCAGCGGCACCTGCAGCATAAGGGTGGAGACGCCCAACCCCGCCTGGATCCAGACCATGACCGCCAGGCTGTTCACAGACAGGCGCGCCCGGTCCGCGAGATCCAACCGGCGCGCCCGCCACCAGGTAAGGGTCACCACGGTCAGCGTCAGATAGGCGAGCAGCCGGTGATCGAACTGCACGGTCGTCTCGTTTTCGAACAGATTGACCCACAGCGGCTCCAGCACCATCAACCCTTCGGGGATCAGCATGCCGGTCATGAAGGGCCAGTCATTGTGCAGCAGCCCGGCATTCAGACCTGCGACCAGGGCGCCGCTGAACACGGTGAAGAAGATCACCGCGTGACACCACGCGCCGAGACGGCGGAATCCGCGCGGCGCCGCCCCCTGCGCCATGGGCAGGGGCCGCAGCAGCCCCATCGCCAGCCAGAACAGATAGCCGAGAATGAAGAACGCCATGCCCAGATGCACGGCCAGCCGATACTGGCTTACATCCGTACGGTCGACGAAACCGCTTTTCACCATCCACCAGCCGATCAGACCCTGCAGCCCGCCCAGTCCCAGCAACACCCACAAATGGATACGGTATCCGGCGGGAATGCGGCGCGTGAACAGGAAGAAGAAGAAGGGAACGGCATAGACCACGCCGATCAGACGCCCCCAGACCCGGTGGATATACTCCCACCAGAAGATTTCCTTGAACTGGGTCAGCGACATGCCCGCATTGTCGATCTGGTACTCGGAGGTCTGCCGGTACAGATCGAAAATCCGCCGCCACTCTGCTTCTGTCAGCGGTGGGACCGATCCGATCAGCGGCCGCCATTCCACCATGCTGAGGCCGGATTCGGTGAGCCGCGTGATCGCGCCGATCAGCATCATGATGAAAACCATGATGCCGCTCGCCGCCAGCCAAAGCCCAACCGCCCGGGCGGAATCCATGGATTCAGTGGTGTGTGCCGTGCGCGCCATCGTCATGCGCCGCACCCTATTCGCCTGCGCCGAATGCGCAAGGCGGACACAGTGCCGCAACGAACGAAACCCAAATCGGAAGGGGGCGGCCCTGTTGCCGGGTTGCGTCAGGAAACCGTCCAGGTATGCCCCTGCGTCAACAAATCCGAAATCTGCACCGGCCCGTCCTTCAGGGCGTCCTGCATCTGTTCTTCCATATCCCGGTCGAAACTGCTGGATGCCGGATTGTTATAGAGAACGCCCATCGCCACCGGGAAGTCCGGCGGCTCCATCGCGGCCAGCAGGCCGGCCAGGGTCGGGTTCGTTTCATCGTGGACAAGGATATCCTCCGCGTCCGCATCCTCCCCAACCGTGACGACCCGCAGCGACAGCGTCTTCGCGTCGAACGCCAGGCCCTTTTCATCGTCCTTGCCGAACCGCAGAGGCTTTCCGTGTTCGACACGGATCTGCGCGTCCGCCTGGACCTTCTTGTCCATGAAATGTCCGAACACGCCGTCATTATAGACGATGCAGTTCTGCATGATTTCCACGAAACTCATGCCCCTGTGCCCATGCGCCCGCTTCAGCGTCTCCACCAGATGCGCCTGCATGATATCGCCCGACCGCGCCACGAAACGCGCCCCGCAGCCCAGGGCGAACGCCGCCGCGTTCACGGGCGTGTCCATCGACCCTTTCGGCGTGGAAGGGGATTTGGTCCCGATCCGGCTGGTCGGCGAGTACTGGCCCTTGGTCAGGCCGTAAATCTCGTTGTTGAACAGCAGATACTGAACATCCACGTTCCGCCGCAGCGCATGCATCAGGTGATTGCCGCCGATGGAGAGCGAATCGCCGTCGCCGCCCACTACCCAGATGTCCAGTTCCGGATTGGCCAGTTTAACCCCGGTCGCAATCGCCGCGGCCCGGCCATGGATCGTGTGGAACCCATAGGTCGACAGATAGTAGGGGAAGCGCGCGGCGCAGCCGATCCCGCTGACGAAGACCGTCCCCTCGGTGGACGCACCGATATCCGACAACACCCGCTGCACGGATTTCAGGATCGCGTAGTCGCCGCAGCCCGGACACCAGCGCACTTCCTGATCGGAGGCGAAGTCCTTCGGCTGCAGATTGGTCGGGGGTGCTTGAACGTTCATCTTTCACTCCACGGCCCGATCAGGCCAACCTCTCGCGGATGGCGGCATCCAGTTCATAAATCTTAAACGGCTGACCGGCGATCTTGTTCAGCCCTTCCGCCGGCAGCAGATATTCGGCGCGCAGAAGCTTCACCAACTGCCCCGCATTCATCTCCGGCACCAGAATCCGATCATAGCCGGACAGAAGGTCCTTCAGATTGCGCGGCAGGGGCCAGATATGCCGCAGATGGATATGGCTGACATCCAGCCCGTCGGCCCGGGCCACGGTCACCGCCCGGCTGATCGGCCCATAGGTCGACCCCCAGCCGACAATGGCCAGCTTGCCCGTCGCCGTCCCCAAATCGACGTCCTGTTCCGGCACGTCGTCGGCGATCCGCGCGACTTTCTCCGCCCGCTGCAGGGTCATCGCATGGTGGTTCTGCGGATCATAGGAGATATGCCCGCTGCCATGCTGCTTCTCGATCCCGCCGATGCGGTGTTCCAGGCCGGGCGTGCCCGGCTTGGCCCAAGGCCGCGCCAGGGTGTTCGGGTCCCGATCGAAAGGCTGGAAAGTCTCCGGGTCGGAGGCGAAGCTTGCCGGGAACGGCGTCAGCGTACCCGTATCGGGTATCAGCCAGGGTTCGGACGCATTGGCCAGGAAACCGTCGGTCAGCACGATCACCGGGACCATAAATTTCGTCGCGATCCGCACGGCCTCTATCGCCGTTTCGAAACTGTCGCTGGGCGTCCGGGTGGCCAGAACGCAGACCGGCGCGTCGCCGTTTCGGCCCCATACCGCCTGAAACAGGTCGGATTGTTCGGTCTTGGTGGGCAGCCCGGTGGACGGGCCGCCGCGTTGGGAGTTGACCACCACCAGGGGAAGCTCTGCGGAGATGGCCAACCCCAGCGCCTCGGTCTTCAAGGCGACGCCCGGGCCGGAGCTGGAGGTCACCCCGATTGTTCCGGCATAGGAAGCGCCGATGGCGGCGCAGACCGCGGCGATCTCGTCCTCCGCCTGAAAGGTCTCCACATTAAACCGCTTCAAGCCCGCCAAAGTATGCAGCAACGCCGATGCCGGGGTGATCGGGTAGGAGCAGAAAACCATCCGCAGACCGGACAGTTGGGCCGCCGCCGCGAGGCCCCAGGCCATCGCCTGGGTGCCGGTGACCGCACGGTACTGGCCGGGCGCGATGGGGGCCTGCGGCACGCGCACCTGCTGCACTTCCGGATGTTGCTCGATGGTCTCGCCGAAAGCGTGGCCCGCATCGACCGCCGCGATGTTCGCGTCCGCGATGTCGGGCCGGGCGGCGAATTTCTGCCGCAGCCAGTCGTGGGTCGACTGCCGGTCGCGTCCATACATCCAATAGACCAGCCCCAGGGCCCACAAATTCTTGGTGCGCAGACCTTCCTTGTTGCTGACACCGAACTGCTTCACCGCTTCCAGGGTCAGCTTGGACATATCGACCTGTAGCAGCTTCACCTTCTCCAAGCTGCCGTCTTCCAGGGGGTTCGTCTCGTAACCGGCCTTGCGCAGGTTCTTTTCATTAAAGGTTCCCGTGTCGGCGATGATCAGGCCGCCCGGTTTGACATCGGCCAGATTGACCTTCAAGGCCGCCGGGTTCATCGCCACCAGAACGTCCAACTGGTCGCCGACGGTCTTGATCTTGCGGCCGCCGAAATTGATCTGAAAGGCGGAAACTCCGAAGGTGGTGCCGACCGGCGCGCGGATCTCGGCGGGGAAGTCCGGAAAAGTCGCCAGATCGTTGCCTGCCTGGGCGGTGGCCAAGGTAAAGCGTCCGCCCGTCAATTGCATGCCGTCGCCACTGTCGCCGGCGAACCGGACCACCGCAGCTTCCTGTTCGACAATTTGGGAAGACTGGGTCTGGCTGACCGCTGTCCCGTCCATACCAAACACTCCTCTGGCGGCCCATACTCCGTAAAAACCGAACGGCCAAGTCG
>JANQIT010000234.1 GCA_028282025.1 Hwanghaeella sp.
GTCCCATGGGCCGCCGCCGCTCGTTTTACGCCAGATATATATACCTATTTCCGGAGGATCCCCGTCGTCATGCGCGGTGATAGGGATGCCCGGCGCTGATTTGCTGCGCGCGGTAGAGCTGTTCGGCAATCATGGCGCGGACCATCATATGGGGCCAGGTCAGCTTGCCGAGGCATAGCACCAGGTCGGCTTTGGCGCGCACGCGGTCGGCCAGACCGTCTGCGCCGCCGATGACGATCGCCACCGTTTTCACCCCGGCGATCTTCCAATCGTCCAAAGCCGCAGCGAAAGCGATGCTGTCCAAATTCTTGCCCCGCTCGTCCAATGCGATCAGCACCGCGCCCGGCGGCGCTGCGGCAAGTAACAGATCCGCTTCCTTCTCTTTCAATTCGTGCGGGGGCAGGGGCCGCTTCTCTTCGACCTCCCGAAGGGTTACGGCGGGCCGCAAGCGTCCCGCATAATGATCGAACAATTCCTTTTCAGGGCCGCGTTTCGCGCGCCCGACCGCAATCAGCAGCAAATCCATTCGCTAAAACCGGCGCCGTTCGGCGCCCGGTCAACCCGCCGGTTCCAGAACCCGGTCGGCCGAAGTTTCCGACGACGGTCCGGTCGGCCCGGCAGCGTTCCAGAGCTTCTCGAGATTGTAGAACTCTCTGACCTCCGGCCTGAACAGATGGACGATAATGTCGCCCGCGTCGATCAACACCCAGTCGCCCTGGTCCTTGCCGTCGACAATGGCCTTCGGCGCGTTTCCCGCCTTCAGGCGTTCGACCAGGTGATCCGCGATGGCCGAAAGATGCCGCGCCGATGTGCCGGACGCGATCACCATGAAGTCTGCGAGTGTTGATTTTCCGGTCAGGTCGATGACCGTAACGGATTGAGCCTTATCGTCCTCCAGCGAGGTGACGACCAGATCAATAAGCGTTCTGTCCTGTGCTGAACGCGCTTGAGTTTGGGTCCTTATGGCGCCCGTCTCCTTCAGTTGTCGTTCCTGGTGGCATCGCCGCTCCGAGCCCGAATCTCGGTCGCGGAAGCCGAATGCCGGCGGAACCTCAAAAACGCCCAAACAGGCGTCGACTGGCGCGAGAGACGTCTGATAGCGGTTTGCGGCAACCGCCCGCGACGAAACCGATGCGCCGCCTTGCCCACTAAAGCCCTGGAATCATAGGTTGGTCTGGTGAAAACCGCAATGGGCGTCGAGATGAAGATTTTATGCCAGTCTTTCCAGCGCGGGATCTGACCTAGGTTGTCGGACCCCATCAACCAGACGAACCGGATTGCGGGATACCGGCGCTTCAGGCGTTCCAGGGTTTGCGCCGTGTAGGCGGTCTTCAACGCGGTCTCGATTGCGGTGACGCGAATACGCCGGTTGCCTGCGCATTTCGCGCGGGCGTCGGCGACACGCTCGGCCAGGGGCGCCATGCCGGCGCGCTCCTTCAAGGGGTTCTGGGGCGAGACGAGCCACCAGATCTCATCCAGGTCCAGGCGCTTCAAGGCTTCCCTGGAGATATGCAGGTGTCCGTCATGGGCCGGGTTGAAAGACCCGCCCAACAGCCCGACCGTGCGTTTACGACGCATCAGCCGCATGGTTTCCCGGTCACTGAAGCGATGCCGCAACGTCGGTTAGGGCCGGATCTGGCCGTCGCCGCGCACGACATACTTGAAGCTGGTCAATTGTTCCGTTCCGACCGGTCCGCGGGCATGCATCCGCCCGGTGGAGATGCCGATCTCCGCGCCCATGCCGAACTCGCCCCCGTCGGCAAACTGGGTGGAGGCGTTCTGCATGACGATGGCGCTGTCGACCTCCCGCAGAAACAACTCCGCGGCGTCCGCGTCCTCGGTGACGATGCAGTCCGTATGGTTGGATCCTTTCGCATTCACATGCTCGACCGCCTGATCCAGCCCATCGACCACGCGGACGGAGATGATGCTGTCCAGATACTCGGTGGTCCAGTCCTCGGCCTGCGCGGGGATCGCCGCCGGATAGAGTGTCCGGGTTCCGTCGTCGCCCCGGATCTCGCATCCCAATCCAGCGAGTTCCTGCAACAGGTCCGGCAGGACGTCCGCCGCTTTGCTTTCGTCTATCAGCAGGGTCTCCGCCGCGCCGCAGATGCTGGTCCGGCGCATCTTCGCATTCACCGCAATGGCGCGCGCCTTTTCCGGGTCCGCATCGCGGTGAATATAGACGTGGCACAGCCCGTCCAGATGCGCGAAGACCGGCATCCGTGCATCGTTCATCACCCGCTCGATCAACCCGCGTCCGCCGCGCGGCACGATCACGTCGACATGGTCATGCAGGCGCAGCAGCGCGCCGACCGCCTCCCGGTCGCGGGTCGGGATCATCTGAACGGCGTCTTCGGGCAGGCCGGCTTGCCGCAGCCCGTCGCGCAGGCATTCCGCGATCATCGAAGAACTGTGAAGGCTCTCCGATCCGCCGCGCAGGATGACGGCATTGCCGGCGAAAAGACACAGGCCGCCGGCGTCCGCCGTCACATTGGGGCGCGATTCATAGATCACCCCAATGACGCCGAGCGGCGTGCGCACGCGCTGAATGTGCAGGCCGTTGGGCCGTTCCCAATCCGCGATTACCGCCCCAACCGGATCGGGCAGTTCTGCAATCGCCTCCAGCCCGGCCGCCATGGCGTCGATCCGTTCCGGCGTCAGCAGCAGCCGGTCGATCAGCGATTTACTCAGACCTTTCTCCTCGCCGAACCGGACGTCGTCCCGGTTGGCGGCGATCAGGGCGTCGGACTGCTCGCGAATGCGCGCCGCCGCGATCCGAAGCGCGTTCTGCTTTGCCGCCGTCGTCGCCAGGGACAGTTTCTTGGAAGCTGCCCGCGCCCGCGCCCCGATGGCGCGCACCTGTTCCACGACAGTGTCGGCTTGGGGCGCCGTATCCCTATCCGCGTAGGCCATGCTCATGTCGCTCTCCCTGACGGCCTCTCCGGCCTTTGCTCGAAGTCTAGGATACCGCTGAAGAGGCGGTAAAGGGCGCCGCCTCCGCGCCAGTCTGTTGTTCCGCGGCGTCCAACGCCAGATCGTCCCGGTGGATCAGGGCCACCCGGCCTTCAAATCCAAGGATTCCGGCAATCTCCCGCGATTGACGGCCGGCGATCTTGACGGCGTCGGCGGCCGAATAGGAGGTCAGGCCAGTGCCGATCCGTGCGCCGGCGGGACCCAGAATGCGGACGGGGTCTCCTCGGTCGAACCGGCCTTCCACCCGGGTGATGCCTGCGGGCAGAAGGCTTTTGCCGTTCCGCAGCGCCGCTTCGGCGCCGGCGTCGATGGTGACGGAACCGGAGGCGTTCAGTTGCCCGGCGATCCATTTCTTGCGCGCTGCCTGCGGCTTGACGGCGGCGTGGAACACCGTGTGCCGGTTGCCGTCCAGGACCGCTTGCAGCGGCCGCATGCCGGTGCCCTTGACGATCAGCATGCGGCAGCCCCCGGCCAGGGCGATTTTCGCGGCTTCCAGTTTGGTCAGCATGCCGCCGGTCGACAGGCCGCCCATTTCCGCGGTCAGGGCGACATCGCCCGCCATGGCCAGAATCTCAGGGCTCAGCCGGTCGACCGCCGGAATATGCCGGGCGTTCGGGTCTTTGCGCGGATCGGCGTTATAAAGGCCGTCGATATCGCTCAACAGCACAAGCGTGTCCGCGCTGACCATGGTCGCGACACGGGCCGCCAGCCGGTCGTTGTCGACGTAGCGGGTTTCCTGCGTCCCCACCGTATCGTTTTCATTGTTTACCGGAATGGCGTCCAGACCCAGCGATTGCAGGATCGTCGCGCGCGCGTTCAGATGCCGCCGCCGTTCTCCCGTGTCCGACGGGGTCAGCAGGATCTGGGCGGTGGTGAAGCCCAGCGCGCCCAGGGCTTCCTGATAGGCATGGGCCAGGGTGATCTGTCCGGTCGCGGCGGCGGCCTGCTTTTCTTCCAGTTTCAGGTGCCGGCCGGTCAAACCCAGATTGCGGCGTCCGGCGGCGATGGAGCCGCTGGAGACAATCAGGACCTGCACCCCCGACCGGCGCAGCAACGCCACATCCTCCGCCAGCGCCGCCAGCCAGTCGCGCCGAATCGCACCCGACGCCTGTTCCACCAACAAAGCCGATCCGATCTTGATGACCACGCGCTTCGCGTCTGTGAGGGGGGTATCCATCGTCCTACAGTGAGACTTCGGGGGACCAGCCGGCTTCCGCCGCCTCATCCTCATCGTATTCCGCACGCATTTCTTCGGCTTCGTCTGCGGCCCGGGCGTCCGTAATCAGGCGGTACAGGGCGCGCAGCACGGCGGGTACGCCGTCGCCGGTTACGCCGGAAATGGCGTAGACCGGCGCGTCGGTGACGGTGCGCAGGTCCGCCTTCATCTCTTCGAGGAATTCCGGCAGCAGCGCGTCCGCCTTGTTGATCGCAATGATCTCCGGCTTGTCGGCCAACCCTTCGCCGTACTCCGCCAGTTCGTGACGGATCGTCTTGTAGGAGTCGGCCACCGTCATATCCGACCCGTCGATCAGATGCAGCAGGACGCGACAGCGTTCGATATGGCCGAGAAACCGGTCGCCCAGCCCATGGCCTTCATGCGCGCCCTCGATCAGCCCCGGGATATCCGCCAGCACGAATTCCCGCTCGTCCACGCCGACCACGCCAAGCTGCGGGTGCAGGGTCGTGAAGGGATAATCCGCGATCTTCGGCTTCGCCCGGCTGCTGGCGGCCAGGAAAGTGGATTTTCCCGCATTCGGCAGTCCGACAAGACCGGCGTCCGCGATCAGTTTCAGGCGCAGCCAGATCCATTTCTCTTCCGAATCCTCGCCGGACTGGGCATGGCGCGGGGCCTGGTTGGTGGAGGATTTGAAGTGGGTGTTTCCAAGCCCGCCGCGCCCGCCGGCCAGCAGCACGACGCGCTGACCGATATCCGTCAGGTCGGCAAGCAGAGTTTCCCCGTCCTCGGCCAGGATCTGGGTTCCCACCGGCAGCTTCAGTGTGACGTCGTTGCCGTTCGCGCCGGTGCGGTTCTGTCCCATGCCGTGCATGCCGCGCTTGGCCTTGAAGTGCTGCTGGTAGCGATAGTCGATCAGCGTATTCAGTCCCTGGACCGCTTCGGCCACGACGTCGCCGCCGCGCCCGCCGTCGCCGCCGTTCGGGCCGCCGAACTCGATGTATTTCTCACGCCGGAACGACACGCAGCCTGCACCGCCTGCGCCGCTCTTTATGAATATCTTTGCCTGATCCAGAAACTTCATGATGTTCGCTTTGTTTTACAGTCGGTTCCGGTCCGCGCGGACTGTCTCATGGGCCGAAAACGAAAAGGGGAACGGCGGTGACCGTTCCCCTTCTGCATTTCATGCCGCGTGGGGCCGGCCGTTATTCGGCAGCCTCCGGCAACGGGGTGACCGTGACGAACGTGCGCTGGCGGGTTTTCTTGAACCCGACATGCCCGTGGGTCAGGGCGAACAAGGTGTGATCCTTGCCGATCCCGACATTGTCGCCCGCATGCCACTTGGTGCCGCGCTGGCGCACGATGATGTTGCCGGCTTTGACCAGTTCGCCGCCGTATTTTTTGACGCCAAGACGGCGTCCTTCTGAGTCGCGGCCGTTCCTTGAACTACCGCCGGCCTTTTTATGTGCCATGACCCGTTCTCCTTACCGTTTCGGACCGTCTGCCGGCCCGCGCCCGTCAGGGCCAAACCTTAGTCTTCAGCCTTTCCCGCATCGGCCTTCTTGGCCGCTGCTTTCTTGGCGCTCGCCTTTTTCGCGGTGGCTTTTTTCGCCGCCGCTTTCTTCGCTTCGCCGTCCTCAGCCGGGGGTTCGGCTGCTGCGGGCGCTTTCTTCGGTTTCGACGCGCCCTTGGCGAGGATATCCGTAATTTTCAAGACCGTCAGATGCTGTCTGTGGCCCTTCTTCCGGCGATAGTTCTGGCGGCGCTTCTTCTTGAAGACGATCACCTTCTTATCGCGCGCCTGGTCGACGACTTCGGCTTCCACGGCGGCCCCTTCGATCACTGGGGTGCCGACGGTCTTCGCACCGCCATCCTCGATCAACAGAACATCGTTCAGGGCGATTTTGTCGCCCGGTTCGGCGGCCAGTTTTTCCACGCGGATGACGTCGTCCTTCGCCACGCGGTACTGCTTGCCGCCAGTCTTCACGACTGCAAACATCGTTACCTCTCACATTGTTACCGCGCTCTTCGGCGCCGGCAGAGCCGGACTTTCATCGGGTCCGGGACGGAAGTCCTGGACAAAAGCCTCGAGCAGCGCATTCATAACGCCGCGGAACGCAATGCTCCGCGGACGGGCGCGCACTATACGCAGTCAGGGTTCAAAGTCAACGCCGATCCGGCCGGATAAGGCGTTGAGATTCAAGGGAAGGCATAAAAGCACGATGGACAAGAACATCGAAGCGGCGGCGCAGGCATTGTTGCGGGGCCGAAAGGGGCGGGAACCGTTCCAATCCGTGGCGGAGTCTCACGCCGTGACGGACATGGCGGGGGCGTATGACGTGCAGGAACGGTTCGTCGAACTGTTGCTGGCCGATGGCGGCGGCGCGATTGCCGGCTACAAGATCGCCCTGACCTCCAAAGTGATGCAGGAGATGTGCGGCGTCGACCGGCCCTTGGCGGGGGCGATCCTGGAGGCGGCGGTCCATCGTAGCCCGGCGGCGGTCAACCGTGCGGACTATCAGCATCTCGGTTTGGAGTTCGAGACGGCGGTCTTTCTGGACGCCGACATGCCGGACCGGGGCGCGCCCTATACCCTGGCGGAGGTTTCCGGCTTCGTATCCGCCTGCGCACCGGCCTTCGAACTGATCGAGGACAGGAATGCGGATTATGCGGCTCTGGATGCGGTGGGTATCACGGCGGACAATGCCTGGAACGGCGGGGTTGTGGTGGGCGAACCCAGCACGGCCTGGCGGGAGATTGACCTGGCCGCCGCGCCTGTGCACTTGAGCTGGAGCGGCGAAGCGCCCGCGGACGCCTCCACCGGCGAGGCGATGGGGCACCCCTTCGAAGCGGTTGCCTGGGTGGCCAACCATCTCAATGCGCGCGGACAGCAACTCAAGGCCGGCCAGTTGGTGATGACG
>JANQIT010000303.1 GCA_028282025.1 Hwanghaeella sp.
ACCGCCGGGCCCGCCGTATCCTTGTACGGGTCGCCGACCGTGTCGCCGGGGACGGCGGCTTTGTGGGCTTCAGAGCCCTTGCCGCCGTGGTTGCCGTCCTCGATGTACTTCTTGGCGTTATCCCAGGCGCCGCCGCCCGCCGTCATCGAGATGGCGACGAACAGACCCGTGACGATCACGCCCAGCAGCAGGGCGCCGAGCGCCGAGAAGGCCGCGGCCTGGCCGGCAATCGCGTTGATCACGAAATACAGCACGATGGGCGAGAAGATCGGCAGCAGGGACGGCACGATCATTTCCTTGATCGCCGTCTTGGTCAGCATGTCGACGCAGGTGCCGTATTCCGGCTTGTCCTTGCCTTCCATGATGCCCGGCAGCGCCTTGAACTGACGCCGCACTTCAACGACGACCGCCCCGCCGGCGCGGCCGACGGCGGTCATGCTCATCGCACCGAACAGGTACGGCAGCAGGCCGCCCAGCAGCAGGCCGACAACGACATACGGGTTGGACAGCGAGAAGTTCACCGCAACATCCGAGAAGTATGCGTCCAGATCCGCCGTATAGGCCGCAAACAGCACCAGCGCGCCGAGGCCCGCGGAACCGATGGCGTAGCCCTTGGTCACCGCCTTCGTGGTGTTGCCGACCGCGTCGAGGGCATCGGTGGTGTTCCGGACGCTGTCGTCCAGTTCAGCCATTTCGGCGATGCCGCCCGCGTTGTCGGTTACCGGACCGTAGGCGTCGAGTGCCACGACCATGCCCGCCAGCGCCAGCATCGTCGTCACCGCGATGGCGATGCCGAACAGGCCCGCCAGCAGGTAGGTCACGATGATCGCCGCGCAGATCAGGATCGCCGGGATCGCGGTCGCTTCCATGGAAACTGCCAGCCCCTGAATGACGTTGGTGCCGTGACCGGTTTCGGACGACTTGGCGACCGAACGGACCGGGCGGAACTCGGTGGAGGTGTAGTACTCCGTCACCCAGACGATCAGGCCGGTCAGGACCAGACCGACGATGCCGCACAGGAACATGTCAAACCCGGTGAAGGTCGTCTCGCCGAAGGAGAATTCCGTCGCCGTTCCGACCGTCATCTCGGTGATCGGATACAGCGCGATGGCCGAGATCACCGCCGAGGCGAAGAAGCCCTTATACAGCGCGCCCATGATGTTCTTGCTGGAGCCCAGGCGGACGAAGAAGGTCGCCACGATGGAGGCCACAAGGCAAACCCCGCCGATGGCCATCGGGTAGATCAGCATGGCTTCCAGGTTCGGGTTGTTGCCGAGATAGAGCAGCGCCAGAACCATGGTCGCGCCGATGGTCACGACATAGGTTTCGAACAGGTCGGCGGCCATACCGGCGCAGTCGCCGACATTATCGCCCACGTTGTCGGCGATCACCGCCGGGTTCCGGGGGTCGTCTTCCGGGATGCCGGCTTCGACCTTACCGACCAGATCGGCGCCCACATCCGCACCCTTGGTGAAGATGCCGCCGCCGAGACGCGCGAAGATGGAGATCAGGGAAGCGCCGAAAGCCAGACCGATCAGCGGGTTGATCATGTCACGGCCCTGCGCGCCCATACCGTCCAGAATCCAGTAGTAGACGGCAATCGACAGCAGCGCCAAACCGGCGACCAGCATGCCGGTGACCGCGCCGGAGCGGAAGGACATGCTGAGCCCCGCTTCCAGGCTGGTCCGCGCGGCTTCGGTCGTGCGCACGTTGGCGCGGACCGAGACGATCATGCCGATATAACCGGCTGCACCGGACATCACCGCACCGATGACGAAACCGACCGCCGTCGTGACGCCCAGCGTCAGAAACAGGATGACGGTGACGATTACACCGGCGATCGCGATGGTGCGGTACTGGCGATTGAGGTAAGCCGATGCGCCTTCCTGAATCGCACCGGCGATTTCCTGCATACGCTCGTTCCCGGCGCTGGCCGAGATGATGCTGCGGGACGTGAATACTCCGTAGAGCACCGCCAACACGCCGCAAGCGATGATAAGATAGATCATTATGAGAGAACCCTTCCCAATATCTTCGACGGACGCGTCCAAGATACAGGCGCGACGGTTGTGACCGCCCGCCGACCCCGCGGCTTCGCCTTATCCCGGACCTGAATACCAACGCGCCCGGGTTGATCCCGGGTCGCAAACCGCGCGCAGGCTAAGGGAAGCCGCTTGTTAAGGCAAGCGACGGTATCGGGAAAGTTCGCGTGGTTACGCGGCGTCCGCCGCCCGGTCCCTCGCCATATGGAATCGCATCCACAAGGCCCCGGTGAAGACCGCCAGCACGGGCGCAATTATCGCCAAGTTCACGGCGTCCCAGCCGACCAGGTTCTGCAGGATGCCCGCCGACAGGCTGGCGACGCTGACCGTTCCCCAGATCAGGAAATCGTTGAGGGCCTGAACCTTGTTCCGCTCCGCCGGGCGATAGGCTTCCAGAAGCAGCGTCGTGCCGCCGATGAACATGAAGTTCCAGCCGACCCCCAGCAACACAAGACCCAGCCAGAATCGCTCCAGCTCGATGCCGCTCAGCGTCACGATCACGCATCCCAACATCAGGGCGACGCCGATCTTGATCACGTTGAGAACGCCGATCTTGCGGATCAGATCGCCCGTAAAGAAGCTTGGCACATACATGCCCAGCACATGCCATTGAATGACGAAGGCCACATCGCTGACATCGTAGTTGCAGAACACCATGGCCAGCGGCGTCGCCGTCATCACCAGCGACATGGAGGCATAGCCCAGCATGGCCGCCAGAACCGCGACCATGAATTTCGGCTGCCGTGCGATCTCCTTCAACGGGCGGCCGGTATCCCTGCGTTCCTCGACGGTCAGGTTGGGAATCCGGATGAACTGCAACAGCACCACGGTCACCAGGCACAGGGCCACCATGGTGGCGTAGGACCCGGCGAACAGCACCGGGGCCAGCAGATCCTGGCTCCAATCGGCGAGTTGCGGTCCGGCGACCGCCGCCACGACGCCCCCCGCCAGCACCAGGGAAACGGCGCGCGGCTTGAAGGCGTCGCTGGCGGTCTCGGACGCCGCGAAACGGTAGTATTGCCAAAACGCGTTATGACAGCCGATGGCCAGACCGCAGAGGGTGAACAGCCAGAAGCTCTGTTCCAGAATGGCGTAACAGGCGAGCGCGGCGGCGCAGGCGCCGATAAACTGGCCGACGGAAAAGCCGATCCGGCGGCCGACCCGCCGCATGAACATGGAGGCGGGAAACGTCGCCGCCATGGTGCCGATGAACTGCATGCTGAGCGGCAGTGTGGCGAGACTGGTTTCCGGCACCTCGCCGATGAAGGGCAGCGTGTAGAGGGCGCCCTGGTCCGCCAGCATCACGCCGGTCAGGGCAGAGACCACCATGTTCAGGCTGATTCCCGTCATGCTGAGCGCCAGACAACTGGCCAGCAGGAACACGTTGCGTTTTGTAGGATCGGCGGCGGGCGCGGCGCCCGACGCGTCGGCGCCAGTGGACATCACTCAACTTTCGAAGCTTACGGCGGCGGGAGAATTCCCTCAGCCGCCCCGCTTCTCATAGATGCCTTCGATCAGGACATCAACCAGCGGACCCTTACCGACATTGCGGATGGCGACCTTCCGCAGCCGTCGCTTGATCGCAACGATGCTGATCGGCGCGTCCACTGGCGTCGTGGAAAAGTAAGAGTGCAGCGCATGATACGTCTCGTCCTTGATGCGCGGCATAACCTGCATCGCCAATTGCTTGCCGTCCTGGTCGGCCAGCTGCAGGGTCACTTTAAGGATCACGTATTTTTGCACCGCCCCCTGACGGATCACGGGGATCCGCATCTGGTCGAGCTGAACCAGTTCCGGGTCGGGCGGCGGCGGCGGCGGCTCCGGTTCCGCCATCTCCTCTTCGGCAGGCAGGATCACGAACCAATAGTAGGCCCCTCCGCCGGCGGAGCCCAGCAGCAGCAGAATCGGAACGACGATCAGAAGAAGTTTCTTCATAGCCGAAGATCTGGCCTGTTTCGGCCCCTATGCCAAGGGCATGCGTCGGATTGAAACCGCATTGTTAACGAATGGCGGAAGCCCGGCGCATCAATCGTAGTGGATATAGACCGCCTCCTTGACGCTAGACGGACGGCTGCGGACGGTCAGGATGGAGATCAGTACACAGGCGATTCCCCCCAATTCGAGCACCCAGTTCATCCGGAAACTGCTGATTTCCATATTGATGAAGGCGTCGAAATCGTGGAAGCCGACCGCCCGCACCAGAACGAAGGTCACCACCAGGAACACGCCGATACAAGCCAGCCAGTTCCGCAGCAGGATGCGCCGGAAGAAAATCGCCAGAAAGAAGAAACCGACGCCGGAGCCTAGGATCAGGGAGATAATGAACAGATTCTGGAAACCGCGCCGTTCGCCGTACCAACCGTTCTGAATGGCGTGACAGCGGCCTATGGCCGTGAACAGGGATTGCAGGTCCAGTTGCTTGTTTACCGACAGGAACGCGAACAACAGCGCGACACCGAACCAAAACACCCGCTGCGCCGTAACCGTGCGATAGTCGTAGAGATCCCGCGCCTTCACGAACAGCCGGAAAGACAGGATCGACGCCGCCGCATAGGCCGCCACCGTTACCCATCCCATGATATGGGGATCGCCAATCTTCGGCGACCAGCTCTCGGCCACGCAGGCTTGTAACTCCGCGAACATCGATCCCTCGCACCAATCCCAACTCCTAGAGCGGGCCTCCCCAACAGGAATACTAGATTAACGCCCACCGATCCCTGCTTACAGTAAAAACCGCGTCGGCTTTTTGTGACCGGCGAGGTCTGCGGGACGAGTCAGGCGACGCGGAATTGCTCCAGCGCCCGCCAGTCGACGGTTACGCCGATCCCTGGCTCCATGGGCGGCGAGGCATACCCGCCGTTGCGCTTCACCTGTCCTGGAATGTCCAGCGGCGTCTCCAATATCCCGTCGCGGAAGTGACTCAGGGTGGTATCGAATTCAAGCATCGGGACATGCGGAAACAGACCGCCCGGCAGGTCCTGCTGCGCGCACAAGAGGTGCAGGGTCATCGCCACCGTCACGTCCGAGCCCCAGCAATGGTTCATGCAGGGAATAAAGTGCGTATGGGCGAGCGCCAGAACGTTCAGATATTCCGTAATTCCGCCCAGGCCGCACACCTCCGGCTGCACGATGTCCACGCAGCGATCCTCGATCAGGTCGCGGAACCCCCAGCGGGTAAACTCTGCCTCCCCTCCGGAGACCGGGGTTTTCAGCGCCCGGCACAGGTCGCGATAGCCCTGGCGGTCTTCGTTCGCGACCGGCTCCTCGAACCAGGCGATTTCCATATCGTCCATCGCCCGCCCGACATAAAGGGCGTCCTTGTAGGTAAAGGCGTGATTGGCATCGACGCCCAGGTCCATCGCCGCCGGAATCGCGTTGCGCACCGCCTCGATCAGCTTGACGTCGCGCTTCGGCCCCATGCCGATCTTCATCTTGGTGCAGAGATACCCCATCTCCGCGATCTGCGCGGCCTCCTCGGCGAAAGAGGATTCCAGGTCCTCCTCCCGCCGCAGCATCATACCGTACCCGTAAACGGGCACGCGTTCCCGGCAGGGGCCGCCCAGCAGCTTCACCAGCGGCAGACCGGCCGCCTTTCCTGCGATGTCCCAAAGCGCGATATCGACCGCGGATTGGGCCTGCAACGGCATGCCCTTCTGACCGTGGTCGCGCAGGGCGTTATAGACCTTGTGCCACAGATACTGTCGGGCCAGCGGATCTTCGCCCAGCAGCAGGGGTTGGATGACCTCTTCGACAATCGCCTTATTGCCCAGCGCCACAGTGCCGGGCCCGAACGCCTCCCCGACGCCGACCAGCCCCTCGTCCGTTTCGACCCGCACCAGATGGCAGGAACGCCGCCTGTACCAGGCCTGGCTATAACCCATCTCCGGCATGTCATGGCCATAGACGCGGCTTTCGATGCGGGTGATCTTCATTTTGCGGCTTTGCGCACGCTCTTCACGAGTTCCTTCAGGGAAACGCCTGCATCGGCAGCCTCTTCCGCCGACAGCGCATAGCCCGCATCCAGCAGGCGGCGGCTGGAAATATGATCGGTCGGCTGGTTGACCGTATCCGTGCCGAGCCACTTATCGCCCTTGAAATAGAAGACCGAGAAAGCGCCCGCTTTGACGTCACCGCGAATAATCTCCCGGTCGTGGCCGCCGGTCAGTCCCGTCATCTGAAGCTTCAGGTCGAACTGATCCGACCAGAACCAGGGTGCGGTGTCATAGGGTTTGTCCTGCCGCGCCGCGGTGGCGCCCGCTGTGCGCGCCTGATCGGTTGCGTTCTGAACCGACTCCAGACGCACGGTCCCTTCCATGAACCGGCAGGAAAATCGGGTGACGTCGCCCACCGCCAGGACCCCGGGCTCGCTGGTCTGCATATATTCGTCGACCAGGACGCCGTTGTCGCACGCGACCCCGGCTGCTTCCGCAATCTCCTGGTTCGGCAACACGCCGATTCCAACGATCACAAGGTCCGCCGGCACCGTCTCGCCGGTGGACAGATTGACCCCGGTGACACGCCCGTCTTCTCCGGCCAGGGATTCCACGCCGGTCGATAGCATCACATCGACACCCTGTTCGCGATGGTGTCCGGCGAAAAAAGCGCTCACGGTTTCGCCGACGCCGCGCGCCATCAACCTGTCTTGCATTTCGACGACCGTGACGGTGCGGCCCATGGTGCGCAGCGCCGCCGCCCCTTCCAGGCCGATGAAGCCGCCGCCGATAACGACGACATTCTTGACCGTGTCCAGGCCGTCCATCATCGCCTCGATATCGGCCAGGGTGCGGATATAGGACACCCCCTTGAAATCGGCGCCCGGCACCGGCAGTTCACGCACGCGGGTGCCCGTCGCGATCACCAGTTTTTCGTAGGGCAATTCGGTCCCGTCGGCACAGGTAACGGTCTTGGTCTGATTGTCGAACGCAGTGGCGGCAACACCCAGACGCAGATCGATCCCGTGTTCAGGATAAAAACTCGCCGGTCTGAAATACAGCGCCTCCCGCTCTACCTTGCCCATCAGATAGGCTTTCGACAGCGGCGGCCGCTGATAGGGGACGGCGTCCTCGTCGCTTAGGATCGTGATCGGCTTTTCATAGCCCGCATTCCGCGCCGCTATACCAACCTGGTGACCGGCATGCGAACCGCCGATCACGACCAACCCGGGTTCGCCCGCCGCGGACATCAGATCTGCGTCTCCGGCAGTTCGACGACCAGCCCGTCCAGATCATCGGTCATATCGATCTGGCAGCTCAACCGGCTGTTCGCCTGGCGCTCACAGGCCGTATCCTCCAGCATCTCGTCTTCCAGGACCTGAAGCTTCGGCAGCTTGTCCAGCCATGCGTCGTCGACAAAGACATGACATGTGGCGCACATGCAGGATCCGCCGCACTCGGCTTCGATCCCGTCGATGCCGGCCGTTAACGCGCCCAGCATGACACTTGTTCCGGCCTTCACATCGACCGTCTGTTCCGAACCGTCGTGGCTTCTGTACGTGACCTTTGGCATACCGTAACCCCTTGCCCCTGTGTGGGTGTGTCCATGTGCGATTTCGCCGACGTGAACGGCAAGATGTCAGTCGCCGCAAGGGGGAGCAAGTCGCGATTTGCCACCGGCCGGAAGAGCCTATCCGTCCAGTCCGGTAAGGACGCGGTCGAAACGCTCCAGCGCCCAATCCACCTGCATCCGGTCGATAATCAAGGGCGGCGCAATCCGGATGGAATGTTCGTGCGTGTCCTTGCACAGGATGCCCTGTTCCTTCAGCGCCTCGCAATAGCGGCGCGCCCCGCCCGCCGAGGGGTCGAGTTCGACGGCGATCATCAGACCGCGCCCGCGCACCTCCCGTACGGCGTTGGCCCGAATATCCTCCAGGCCGGCCTTGAAATATGCGCCCTGCGCCTCTGAATTCTCGATCATCCCTTCTTCGACCAGCACCTTCAGCGCCGTACGCGCCACCGCGCAGGCCAACGGGTTTCCGCCGAAGGTGGAGCCATGCTGACCCGGCCGAAGAACGCCCAGGACATCCGAATTCGAAAGCACGGCGGAGACCGGGTAGAAACCGCCGGAAAGCGCCTTGCCGACCAGGGTGACATCCGCCTCGATCTCTTCATGCTCTTCGGCGAGCAGCTTGCCGGTCCGCCCCAGTCCGGTCTGGATTTCATCCAGGATCAGCGTGATATTCTTGTCGTCGCAGATCTCGCGCACACGCCGGAAATAGCCTTCCGGCGGTATGATCACCCCGGCCTCTCCCTGAATAGGCTCCACCAGAAAGGCCACCGTATTTTCCGTGACCGCGCGTTCGAAAGCCTCGATATCGCCGAACGCCGCCACCCGGAACCCCGGCGCGAAGGGTCCGAAACCACCCCGCGCCACCGGATCCGTCGAGAACCCCACGACGCCGAGTGTACGGCCGTGGAAGTTGTTGCTGCATACGATGATCTCGGCCTGATTTTCGGGCACGCCTTTGACTTCATAACCCCATTTGCGCACCGCCTTGATGGCGCTTTCCACCGCTTCGGCGCCGGAATTCATCGGCAGCACCTTGTGCGACCCTGTAAGCGCGGCGATCTCTTCATAAAACGGCGCAAGCTGATCGTTACGAAACGCCCGCGATGTCAGTGTCAGACGCTTGGCCTGCTCCACCATGGTTTCCAGTATCTTCGGGTGGCAGTGCCCCTGGTTCACAGCCGAATAGGCGGACAGACAGTCAAGATAACGGTTTCCGTCCACATCCCAGACATGGACGCCCTCCCCTTTGCCAATCACTACGTCGATGGGCTTGTAATTGTGCGCGCCCAGGTGGGCTTCCGTCTGGATCAGTTCTGCGGCGGCGCTGGCGGTCTGCATGGTCCCTCTTCCCTCTATCTTGCACGCGCCTTAGGCGGCGTGCGTCCATGGCGTCTTTTTCCCTGCGCCGAACTGCGGCGGCGCACGGTCTATGATCTTCTTTCCGAACAGGCTCGTGACGAGATCGACCAGCAACAGAGAGGTCTTCCCGCGGTCGTCCAGGAACGGATTCAATTCCGCCAGATCCAGCGAAGTGACCAGCCCGGAGTCGCTCAACATCTCCATGATCAGATGCGCTTCCCGATAGGTCGCGCCGCCAGGAACCGTGGTGCCGACCGCGGGCGCGATGGTCGGGTCCAGGAAATCGACATCCAGGCTGACATGCAGCTTGGCGTTGCGCACGCGGACATCGTCCAGAACGCCGCCGATCAGGCGCGAAACGCCGTGTTCATCGATCCGCCGCATGTCCATGACCGGCAAGCCGCGCCGGGCCAGCAGATCGCGCTCGACCCGATCTACCGAGCGGATGCCGAACAGGTGGAAATCCGCCGGGGCGACGCCGACGCGATCCACGCCGTCGAACAGGAAGTCCAAACCGGGCTCCCCCATGATACCGGCGACCGGCATGCCGTGGATGTTGCCGCTGGGCGTCGTTTCCGGCGTGTTGTAGTCGGAATGCGCGTCCAGCCACAGCACCACCAGGTCGCGGTCCTCATCCCGGGCGCAACGGGCCATGGCGTTGATGGAGCCCGTGCCCATGCTGTGATCGCCGCCCATGAAAATCGGGAAACTGCCCGACCGAGCAACCTCGTACCCCTTGGCGTCGATGGCGCGGGTCCAGGCGGCGACTTCCGCATCGCGGCCTTGCTGCGCACCGACGGACAAATCGCCGAGATCGGCCACCGTGTGTCCCAGCGCCTCAAGCTCTTCGACCAGTCCGGCGGTCCGCAACGCCGCCGGTCCCATCGCGCAGCCGCGCAAATGGGTGCCGGCCTGCACCGGCGTGCCGATCAGTGAAATGTCGGCCTTCATCGTCGATCCCGTGGTCATCTGAACTGTCCTTCCTGCGAACCCATACAGGCGGAATAAACCGTTTCCCTGGCGACAGATAGTTGAGAAAGTGAGCAATTATCAGATATGAATTACCATTCTGCTAAGCATAATTGGACAATCTGATATGGACGATCTCGACAACCGGCTGATAGCCCTGCTCCGCGCCGACGCCCGCACGCCGGTCTCCAGCCTGTCGCACCATCTCGGCGTGTCCCGTGCGACGGTCCGTGCGCGGATCGACAGGTTGATCGAAACCGAAGTGATTCAGGGCTTCACCATCACCACCGGATCCTCTGCGGGTGCGGGCGTGCGCGCGATCATGATGGTGGAGGTTGAGGGCAAAGCCACGGAAGCGGTGCTGAACCGGCTTCGCGGTTACCCGGAAATCCGCACGCTCTACGCCACCAACGGCCGCTGGGATATCGTTTCCGACCTGGAAGCGCCAAGCCTGGAAGCGTTCGACGAACTGCTGCGGCGCATCCGCCAGATCGATGGGATTGCAGCCACGGAGACCAGCATCCTTCTGGCCTCCCGGAAACGGACCTAAGCATGGAAATTCTGATTTCTGCCCGCTACCCTCTGCGGGGCGGCAATGCTATGAGAGACCCATGAATCACCGTCAGGTCCTCAATTCAGCGCTGTCCGGGCTGCCCGCCGAGAAGGCGGGGTATTTTACCGAACTCGGCGCATTTATCGACGAAACGCCGCTTTTCGAACCGCAACGGCACTGGATGTTCCTGATTCTCGCCTCCGGCCTGGAACTGATCCCGCCGGTGCTGGACAAAAGGACCGTGGCCGCGGAGCTGTTCGCTTTTGTGAAGAAGCGGCTGGGGTCCATTCAGAAGGCCGCCTACAGCCAGGACTTTATTTTGAAAAACGGCGCACCGATCGCCGACCTGGCCACCGAATTCGCCAGCATCGTTTCGGCGGCCGCCATGGAAGCGGTGCGCGACGGCACGATCAAGTCGGACGAGCCGGACGTGATCGTCTACCGCTGGCCATACGATAACGTAGACAGCTTTCCCTACGAGGATCTCGACGAAGAGGAAGAAGAGGACGACGAAGAGGTTTGGCGTCCCTGAACGGTTGTCTTCCTTAAGGTTCGGCCAGAACCTTCTCTATGTATCGGTGACCGTCCTCGATCCAAAGTTCCGTTCGCCACGGCCAGCCGCACCCGTCGCTTACCTGAATCCACAAGGCGCGCGCCCTGCGCAGCCGCTCAAGGAACGCCGCCCGGTCGCGCGGTGCGAACAGGGCCCTGTCCTCGGTAACCAACCAGCTTTGGCGTTCGCGTTCTTCCGTGTCGAACGCCAGGTGCACTTCGACCGCGTTGCGCTGTTTGGAACAAACCGGCCCGCCGCCGGTCCAGACATCCGCTGTAACCATGTCGCCCACGCGGCTAACGGTCAGTTCCCCGGGCCGGACGTCGCGCAGGGTGCCGAAATCGTTGTACATGTACCAGTCCGCGCGCAGCACGGCGCGTTTCGCAATTGCGCCATCCAGCCGGCCCGCCTTGTAGGACCAGCCCATCTCCTCCGCCGCCCGGGCGGAAAGCGTCAGGACCGAAAATGCGATGGCGAAGGCCAGAACGCTCAAAACTTTTGCGGAACGGCGCGTCACCGCAGGCTTGCCATCCAGTCGTAGCCTTGCGCAACCCATTCGCCGGGAATGCTGTGTCCGCCGGGATGGGTGCATATCTGCAATTCCCGGCCCGTCCCGCACTGGGACCAGACTTCGCAGCTGTAGCGCTTCAAGACGGCCGATGTATCGGGCTCGGCGGCGCACTGATTGATGTTTCGCAGCAATTCCATGCCTTCCGGAATGGGCATCGAATTGTAGACGCCGATTTCGTCGAAGGCGACCACCCGGTCCTTCAGCCCGTGGATGTGGCGCATATTGACGGGCCCTGTCGGGCAGTCGTCCGGGTTGGAATGCCAGAATCCGCCCGCGATGGGCACATAGGCTTTGAACAGATCGCCGGTATAGCAGGCGACGTTCCAGACCATGCTGGCCCCGCGCGAGAACCCGGAAGCCATGGTCCGGTCCTCATCGATGGGCCAGCGCTTGCGAACATCCTGCATCACCGCGCGGATAAACGCCGCCTCGTCGCGGCCGCCCTCCGCCCGGTCCTCGCCGATCTGACGCCAGTATCCGGTGCGCGCGAAGGGGGCGACGAACAGAGCGCCGCGCTGATGCACCGGGCGAACCATGGACCTGTTGCGGAACACCCCTTCGGGAGAGCCGTTCCACCCATGAAAATAGACCACCAGAGGCAGCGGGCTTTCGCCGTCCCAGTCCGGCGGCGCTTCGGCCAGATAGTAGCCTTGCGGCACGTCGCAGCGCCCGCCCGCGCCGCACTCGGCCGCCAGAACCGAATTGTAGTGCAACGCCACGAAAAGCCCGAACAGGACCAGAACGACCGTAAAAAGACGCACCGCACACTCCCACAGCATTTGACCGACAGCGCGCATTTGTACCGGCCCGGCGGCCGGGGGGAAGTCAAAGCCCTGTGATCAGGCTGTGCTCCGCCCGGTAATCGCCTCTTCCAGGGACGGGTTACGGTTGTAAAGGCCCAGCACGTCGCCCTGCATGCGGACCAGGGCCGCCACCGTGTCCAGGGTCGGGGTCGCAATGCCCAGACGGCGGGCCAGTTCCAGCACCACGGAGGACAGCGCATCCAGTTCCATCGGCCGCCCTTTCTCCACATCGTGGCGGGTGGAGGGTTTGTGGCCGACGATCTGCGCGCCGCCCTCGATGCGCTTTGCGATATCGACGGAAAACCGTGCGCCGACCGCCTCGCCGACCTGCTTGCACTCCTCCATCATCGCGCGCACGACCGACCGGCAGGCCACGTCGCCGCCAATCAGATCCAGACTGGCCCCGGTCAGCGCCGACACCGGATTGAACGAACAGTTACCCCATAGTTTGATCCAGATCTCGTCGCGCAGGCGCGGCTTGCGCGGCGCTTTCAGTCCCCCCGCGATCATCAGCTTGGACAGGCGTTCGACGCGTTCGGACGCACTTCCGTCGGGCTCTCCCAGGGTGAAACGGTCGCCGCTTACATGCTGGACGACGCCGGGTTCCGGCACGTCGCAGGCCGGATAGACGACGCAGCCGATGGCCCGCTCCGGTCCGAAGGCTTTCCATTGCGCGCCGCCCGGGTCGACGGTTTCAAGCCAGGTATCGTCCAGCACCGTACCCGTTTCCGCCTTATGGAAATACCACCAGGGAAGCCCGTTGACCGCAGGCACGATGGCCGTCTCCGGCCCCATCAGCGGGGTGAACCGGTCGACGATAGCCGGCACCGAATGGGCCTTCAGCCCGACGATGACATAGTCCTGTACGCCCAGATCGGCCGGATTGTCGGAAGCGGTCAGCTGATAGGACTTTTCCTCCCCATCCTTGCGGAAGACCATCCCCTTTTCCCGGATCGCCGCCAGATGCGGACCGCGCGCGACAAGCGAAACCTCCGCCCCGGCATCGGCCAGGGCCGCCGCCATATAGCCGCCGATAGCCCCCGCGCCGAAGATACAAACCCTGGTCATGCGTCCGCCCCCAGTCCCAGCTTCTCGGCAAGGCCGATCCGCTGCATCTTGCCGGTGGCGCCTTTCGGGATCTCCTCAAGGAAAACGAATTTCTTGGGGATCTTGAAACCGGCAAGCCGGTCCGCGCCGAAATCCTTCAATTCCTGTTCGGAAACATCGACGCCGTCCGCCAGGACGACGGCGGCGGCCACTTCCTCGCCCAGCATCTTGTGCGGCAGCGCGAAGGTGACGACCTGCTGAACCGCCGGATGGTCGCTATACACATCGTCCACTTCCAAGGGAGAGACCTTCTCCCCGCCCCGGTTGATGATCTCCTTGATCCGCCCGGTGATCTTCAGATAGCCGTCCGCGTCCAGGAAACCCTGATCGCCGGTGCGGAACCAGCCATCGGTGAAGCTCTCCGCATTGGCCTTGGGGTTGTTCGCATAACCGGCGGTCACATTGTCCCCCCGGATGCAGACCTCCCCTTCCCGGCCCCGGTCCATGGCGTTGCCCGCCTGATCCAGGATGCGGATTTCAGGTCCTGCGGGCAGCCCCACGAAACCCGGCTTCTGCACGCCGGGCGGCAGGGGGTTGGAGGCCATCTGGTGCGTCGCCTCCGTCATCCCATAGGCTTCGATCACCGGGCAACCGAAGGTCTGCGCCAGTTCGTGGAACACCGCCGGCGGCAGAGAGGCAGAGGACGACCGGGCGAAGCGCAAGTCGATCTTGGAGAGCGCCGCCGCATTGCGCTTGGCGCGCAGCAGGATCGTCTGATGCATGGTCGGAACGCCGGAATACCAGCTCGGCTGTTCCTCCACCGCCCAGTCGAAGAACTTCAGCGCATTGAAGCCGGGCGTGCAGCAGACCGATGCGCCGGCCTTCATGGAGGCGAGGACCACCGCGATCAGGCCGTGAATGTGGAACAACGGCATAATGTTCAAACATTTGTCCGCCGGCGTCAGCGCCAGCGTGTTCGCAATGTTCGCAGCGGAGGCGAACAGGTTCGCCTGGCTCAACGGCACGACCTTGGGCCGCGACGTGGTTCCGGACGTATGCAGAACAAGCGCCTCGTCACCCGGCCCGGGCGCCGCGGCGTCGGCTTCTTCGTCCCACAGGGTGAATTCGCCCGCCGCCGCGTCTTCCGTCACGGCGATCTGCGCGACCGGGATGTTCAGCGACCCCGCCGCCTTCACAACATCCTCCTGCCCGTCGCCGACGATCACCAATTTCGGATTCAGATCCTCCAGATAGAAGGCGTATTCCTTCTCCTTGTAGGACGGGTTCAAGGGCGCAGAGGAACAGACGCCGGCGACGGCGAGGAAGGCGCTCGCCATTTCCGGCCCGTTCGGCAGAACAATCGCCACACGGTCTTGCGGTCCGATGCCGCGCGCGGCGAGGTTCCGCCCGATCCGGCTGCAATGGGCGCGCAACCCGGCATAGGTCAGGGACGCGCGCCCCGGCGCGCCGAGCGCCACATCCCGGTCCGCGCCCGTCTTCAACAAGTCCGCCACTACTGTCATGATTTCCTTCCCATCCGCCTCTCCTGCGAGAGGATTTGTTCTGGTTCGATCATGGAAGTTCGCCCGCCCGACCCCGGTCAGGCAAGACGCGATTTCATCCGGCGGTGCGGATATCCTCCACCAGGGCGGGCAGTTCCCCGATATGAAGAAGCCGGCGAAACCGGTCATGCGCGGGATCGGCGTCATGCCGTTCGTGGATGGCGACATGTTCGTATGGAATATGCACGCCCCAGCCGCCCAGTTCCAAAACGGGCAGAACGTCGGATGGGATTGAGTTTCCCACCATCAGAAAGTTGCGAACGCGCACGCCGTTTCTGTCGAACACGTCGCGATAGGCCGCCACATCCTTGTTCTGAACGACTTCAATGGCGTCAAAGAAGTCGCCCAGGCCCGACTTGTCGATCTTGTTCGTCTGATCGAGCACGTCGCCCTTGGTGATCAGCAACAAACGGTAGGAGCCGCGGAGCGCCTCCAGCACCCCACGGATACCGGGCATCAGATCGACCGGCGCTTCCAGCATCCGTTTGCCCATCATCAGGATGCGGTGCACGTCATCCCCGGTGATCCTTCCTTGCGAGATCTGCACCGCCGTCTCCACCATGGAAAGTGTGAAACCCTTGATGCCGTATCCGAACAGGCGGACATTCTCCAGCTCCGTGGCGTGCAGTTTCGCCTCCACCTCGTCCCTCGGCGCGTGTTTCTCCAGAATGTGCTGAAGCTCTTCCTGGGTCTCGGCGAACAGATGCTCGCAGTGCCACAGGGTGTCGTCGGCGTCGAAGCCGATGTCCAGCAGCGCCATGGCTAGAATCCCCGCAGCGGCATGTCCGCCGGGCGCTGCAGCCAGTTATCCGCCGGATAAGCCGCCTCTCCGTCGATCACATGCAAGGTCACGGCGCAGCGCGATTTCGCGGACAGGTTCCGGCGGCTCATATGCGGCGCCCGGCCATGCAGAACGATCAGCGCGCCCGCCTCCGCCTCCAGGGGCGTCGCGTCCGCATCCTCGAACGGCCTGTCGTCCAGCGTTCGGGTTTCCAGCATCGCAGCCTCCCCGCGCCCGAACCACTGGCGCAACGGCCCCCTGTGTCCGCCCGGGATCGCCTGAAGGCAGCCGTTTTCCAGCGTGGCGTCCTCCAAGGCGATCCAGAAGCCGGTCACGCTTTCAGGCTCTGTTCGAAGGAAGGTCGCATCCTGGTGCCAGTTCACCGCCCCACCGATGCCGGGTTGCTTGAAGATCACCATCGATTGCAGCAGACGCGGCGCGTTCAGCCGCAGATCCCGGGCCAATTGCCGGAACCGCCCGCTGTGAAAGAAAGTGTCGAACACCGGGTCCAGGTCATGAAGCGCGTGACCGATCTTGTTCAGCGCCTGGCGCAGCGGACGGCCGCCGGCGTCCTGTTCGAAAAAGAACCGGACCTTGTCGCCCGACTCCAGAAAATACCGGTCGCCCGCATGTTCGCCAAAGACGGTTCGGCTGTGCGGCGTTTCGAAACCGTCGACGAGGGCATCGATCCGATCCAGCAGCGCCGACCGTTCCGCAGCGGAGGCGAATCCGTCCAGAATCAGAAACCCGTGTTCGTCATAGAAGCCCCGCGCATCCGCGCCGAGCGGCCCACCGGCCTTGAACCGCGTCACCATCGCGTCACGCCGCCCGCGGCGCGGCGAAACAGTCCACACCCGCCTGTAGCGGCCCGACGCCGAGATGCCGGGCGATGGTCTGGCCCATATCCGCAAAGCTCTCCCGCCGCCCCAGATTGCCGGGTTCCACACCGGGCCCGAAGAACAGCACCGGCACGAATTCCCGTGTATGGTCATTGCCCGGCCAGGTCGGATCGCAGCCGTGATCGGCCGTGATCAACACCAGATCGCCGGGCCGCAGCCGCTCCTCCAATGCAGGCAGCGCCGCATCGAAATCCTCCAGCGCCCGCGCATAGCCGTCCACATCCCGGCGGTGACCGAAGAGCATGTCGAAATCGACGAAATTGCTGAACAGCAGATCCCCATCCCGGACCCGCCCCATAGCCTCTAAGGTCGCGTCGAACAGAGCCGAGTTGCCATCCGCCTTGATTTTCTCCGTCACCCCTTGATGCGCAAATATGTCGGATATTTTTCCTATAGAAACAACCTGTTGCCCGGCACCCTTCACGTAATCCAGAAGTGTCGAAGCATGTGGCAGGGTGGTATAGTCCCGGCGGTTGCCGGTGCGCGTGAAGCCGTCCGCATCCTCGCCGATGAAGGGCCGTGCGATCACCCGGCCGATATTCAGACGGTCGAAGATCTCCTTCGCCGCCACGCAGATTTCATACAGCCGATCCAGGCCGAAATGATCCTCGTGCGCGGCGATCTGAAAGACCGAGTCGGCGGAGGTATAGCAGATCGGCTTACCGGTTCGGATATGCTCTTCCCCCAGTTCCCTGATGATGTCCGTGCCTGACGCGTGCTTGTCCCCCAGAATGCCCGGCAGGCCGGACCGGTCGCAGAATTCCGCGATCAGATCGGGCGGGAAACAGGGTTGTTCGCGCGGAAACAGCCCCCAGTCGAATTCCACCGGAAGGCCTGCCATCTCCCAGTGACCGCTCGGCGTGTCTTTGCCGAAGCTGCGTTCGGCCGCGCAGCCATAGGCCGCGTCGAACGGTCCGTCATGCTCCAGACCGGCAGGCGTGCTTCCGGTGGCCAGCCGGGCCGCCTCCCCCAGGCCGAGACGCCGCAGGTTCGGCAGGTTGAGCGGCCGCCCCGCCGCGGCCCGGACCGCC
>JANQIT010000360.1 GCA_028282025.1 Hwanghaeella sp.
CGCCTTGGACGCCGCGCTGGAAATCACCGCCGCCGGCGTGAACGAGGGCGAGATCCTCGCCGCCATGCAGGGGGCGGTTTTCAAGGGCGGCGGCGATTATGCCGGCAATGAGTTCATCATCGGGTCCGGCGAGGCCGCGTTGCTCTGCCGGTATCAGTCGGGACGGCGCACGCTCTCCGCCCAGGATCAAATGACCCTGGAATGGTCGGGCGCGTGGCGGCGATACCATGCCGCGATGATGCGCACGCTGGTGATCGGAAAGGCAAGCGCGGAACAGCACCGCATGCACGCCGCCGCCGAAGAGGCCCTGATCGAATGCGAGTCGGCCATCCGCCCCGGCGCGCCGATGGGCGATGTTTTCGAGGCGCACGCCAGAACCTTCGACAATCACGGCCTGGGGCACGCCCGGCTGAACGCCTGCGGCTATGGCATGGGGGCGGTCTATAACCCGATCTGGGTGGATTTTCCCATGTTTTACGAAGGAAACCCGCTGCCGATGGAAGCGGGAAACGTATTCTTCCTGCACATGATCCTGATGGACTCCCAGGCGGGACTGGCGATGTGCTGGGGCCATTCCGTTTTGGTCACCGAAACGGGCGTCGAACGGTTGAGCCGCCACGGGCTCGAATTGAAGGAACTGTAGAGCCCGTCACCCTTCCTGGAAGTGGTCGTAGATTTTCTTGGCGACCGCCGAGGAGATACCCTCCACCGCTTCCAGGTCCTTCAGGCCGGCGCGGGAGACAGCCCGGGCGGAGCCGAAGCGCAGCAACAGCGCCTTCTTGCGCTTTGCACCGATCCCGGAGATTTCGTCCAGCGGCGAAGCGCCGATATCCTTGGCGCGCTTCTGGCGGTGCGTTCCAATCGCGAACCGGTGGGCTTCGTCCCGCATACGCTGAATGAAATACAGGACCGGATCGCGCGGAGGCAGCAGAAACGCCTCCCGCCCCGGCTGGTGAAGACGTTCCCGTCCCGCCTCGCGTTCCGGTCCCTTGGCGACACCCAGCAGCGCGACATCGTCGACCCCCAACTCTGCGAACACGTCCTCGGCGATGGATAACTGTCCCTTGCCGCCGTCTACGATCACCAGGTCCGGCCATTGCCCCCGGTCCCGGTCGGGATCTTCCTTGATCGCCCGTGTAAAGCGCCGGGTCAGCACCTCGCGCATCATCGCGTAGTCGTCGCCCGCGGCTGCTTCGCCGCCAGCCACCGCGGTCTTGATGTTGAACTTGCGATAGGCGTTCTTCATGAACCCTTCAGGTCCCGCGACGATCATCGCGCCGATGGCGTTCTTACCGGCGGTGTGGCTGTTGTCATAAACCTCAACCCGCTCCAGGCGGGCGTCGAGTCCCAGCTTCTCGCCCAGCCCGTCCAGCAGTTTCCGTTGCGTGGCGCTCTCCGCCAAGCGGCGGCCCAACGCCTCGCGCGCATTGTCCATGGCGTGACAGATAAGCTGGCGCTTCGGTCCACGCTGGGGTTTCAGGATCTGCACCCGCCGCTCGGCGCGGATCTGGAAGGCTTCCATCAACAGGTCCGCTTCGTTGGGATCGTGACTGACCAGGATCTCTTTCGGCGGGATTCGGTTGTCGTAGAACTGCCCCAGAAAAGCCGCCAAAACCGCCTCCGGCTCCTGATCGCGGTCATGGCTCGGAAAATACGACCGGTTGCCGTTATTGCGCCCGCCCCGGAAGAAAAAGACCTGAACGCAGGTATGGCCGCCGGTCTCGTGCAAGGCCACGACGTCCGCGTCGCTGACCCCTTCGACATTGATGTCCTGGTGCGTCTGCACGGCGGCCATGGCGCGGATCCGGTCGCGCAGGGCCGCCGCCCGCTCGAAATCCAGCGCTTCGGCGGCCTGCTCCATATTCTGCGCCAGATCTTTCTGTACTGCCTGGCTGTTGCCGGTGAGGAAAGATTTGGCCTGCGCCACGGACGCCGCGTAATCCGCTTCGGAGATCCGCCCGACACAGGGCGCGCTGCAACGCTTGATCTGATATTGCAGGCAGGGGCGGGTTCGGGCGGAGAAAATGGAATCCGAACAATTCCGCAGCAGAAACGCTTTCTGCAAGGCGGTCAGGGTGCGGTTGACCGCGCCCGCGGAGGCGTAGGGGCCGAAATACTCGCCGGCGCGGTTGCGCGCGCCACGGTGTTTGACGATTTGCGGATAGTCGTGATCGCCGCGGATCAGAATATCCGGAAAACTCTTATCGTCCCGCAGCAGGATATTGTAACGCGGCCTCAGTTGCTTGATCAGATTCGATTCCAGCAACAGGGCTTCGACTTCGGTATGGGTCGTCACAAACTCCATGGACGCGGTTTCCGCGACCATGCGCTGCAGACGGATCGGCAGCCGCTGAGGATGGGCGTAGGTTTGCACCCGCTTGCGCAGACTGCGCGCCTTCCCGACATAGAGGACATCGCCCCGGTGGTTCAGCATGCGGTATACGCCCGGCCCAAGACCGAGCCGGGGCAAGTACCCCGCAATCACCGACATGCCCGACCGCAGACCAGGCCGTCCGTCTTCATCGGAGGGCGTTTCCAGATTGTCTGACGTGATCTCGGAACTCATCGCCGTCATACCATCATAGCACTGCGGCCGGGACCAGCGCGAAAGGGCCGACATCCCTCTAAGGCCCTGAAAAGGAACGCCCTTCGTTTGCTTCTGCGCCTATCCACCATGCCTGTGGATAAGTATGTTGGTAACACAGCCAGCGTCCTTGGACAGGGGCGGAATATAAAGGTTTCAACCCTATTGCCCAAATTTTGTGCATACCAAGCTAACATATTGATTTCACTGAATACTAAAAATTCCAATTGTTAACCTTGTGTTACCAATTCATTTAAACCGGCAATTCGCCCCGGCCTCTACCGTGCGATTTCCGGCTGTGCACAAGATTCGCGTTGTCAATAGCAAAGAGTCGCAAAGTCAGGGTATTTTGAGATGAAATCGATCTACCGAACATTGGAGAAATACTCTAGTCCAGCGCAAGGATCGCAAATAAAGACCGCCCCGAAAAACCCGTAGAACTTGTTATAAACCTGCCTCGTTACTGACCGGCAGTTCACGCGGTCTTCACGGTATTGAGATTGACCGCCACAGCCGAGCCTGTTCAGCAGACCGCCTGGCTGGAATGCCTTTAGGAGCGGTCGGCGATGCCCGACGAGACCCGCACGATTTCATACCCCACGGCGGCGCAATCGTCGTAGATATCCAGCTTGCTGGTGGCGACGCGCACGGCGACCACCTGATCGCGTTCCAGGCACTTGTCCGCCAGCGCCTCGGCCAGGGTTTCCTGAAGGTTGATATGGCGGCTCGACACCAGTTCGAACGCTTCGGACCGGACAAAGTCATAATCCAGAACATTGTCGATCTGATCGTCGATGGGACCGTTAAAGGGACGCAGATACAGATCCACGTCGATATTGACCCGCTGAGTCCGGCCGATTTCATGATCGTAGATACCGATATTCGCATCCACTACAAGGCCGCGCAGGAACAGGCGGCGGCACTCGCCGTCGGTGCGAAGACGGTCGTTCAGCGTCCGGGACAGAAAGTCTACATCATCGGGCACAGGCCATACTCCACAGTCCGGCAAGGTCGATGGCCGTCGGCTTTAAAGCGAACAGCCCGGCGCGGCAATAGAAAACCCGACATCAACTGTCGATCCTGTCCCGGTTCGGATCGTCGGCGTCCAAAAACATCACATCCCGGTCCATGGAAATCAGCCGCTGGCCGCAATCGACCGGTAGCACGGCCCCGGTAACCGCCTTGGCGTGCACCAGATACCGCACGGCGTCCGTCACGTCGTCAATCGTCGTGCCGCGGCCAAGCGGCGTCATCGCATGCACCGTTTCGAACTGGTCCCCGCCCTG
>JANQIT010000328.1 GCA_028282025.1 Hwanghaeella sp.
GGATATGGCGACTTGGCCGTGGATTTCGCGCTACGAATGGCAGCGCATGAACCTGAACGATTTCCCGAACCTGAAGCGTTGGTACATCGAGATCGCCAACCGTCCGGCGACCAAACGCGGCTACGATCAGCCGAAATACATGAACGATATTCCCATGCCGGAATAACGGTCCTTTCCTTCAGAGACCTCCCATAGAGTTTTTCCAACGGCGGCTCCGCAAACCGGGGCCGCCGTTTTGCATTCCATCACTCTATCGTAGAACAGTATCGGCAGGAGCGCTCCCACCGCCTCACACAAAAATCCGCAATCTACCCCTAGTTGCACACACTTTTCGCGGTCAAACTTTCTCTACAGGCTCACGCCCCGCATGCACTGCGAAGACTCTATTCGGTTGAACCACTTTAACGTCATACTTTAGCCGACATTTCGCCCTTTTTTCGCCATTATCGGCGCTATTATTCCCCCTCTAGTTGAAGTTTGAATTTCGAATTTCTGCACCAAACGAGGAGGGCTGCCCATGTCGAAAAACCCCGCACCACAACCAATGGAAGTTCAACTAGCCCCTTTCAACATGGCCTCGAACAAAACGTGTTTTTCGGCTTCTCCACTTTCCGACGGGGGTTTCGTCACGGTATGGGAGACGCTGGAACCTCCCGCCGCGACAGTCTCCGAAATACGGATCGCCGTTTTCAACGCGGACGGAACCGTACGCACCACGGAGAGACCGATCAGCCCACCTCGCGCCCGGGATCAGATCTCACCCGATATAACCGTGCTGTCCACGGGCGACTTCTGCGTCGCTTGGATTGATAGGCATCCGCGCGGCCTAGCGGATCGGGTCAATGTCCGCGTCGTGAAGAACACACTTCACAACTGCCTCACCGATGAAATTCTGGTCATCGACCATTCCGAAACGGACGACTTGGAGACCGTCGCCGTACAAGCGCTGCCCGGAGGACACGCCGTAGTCAAACGGTCTACACCGAGCGCATCGGTGTTGGTTGTAGTCGACAGCCGACAGAGAATAGTCGAAGGAGACCACCCCGTTCAGCACGCTGGATCGACGCGGCAATCGACCGTCATCACGCCATACGGCCAACGTCCTTTCGTCAGCGAGGATTTGGACAGGCGCATCGTCGTTGCCGGCCACTACGGACTTGCGGGACAGAACAAGGACCCCAGGCTCGAACTATACGGCGGTGAGAGCGTACCGTTCACGAGGCTCGTTGAGACGCAACAACTGAGCGGAACGCCAATGGCCTCTACATCGCCCCCACAGCTTGCGCTGCTGCCCGGCGGTCGGTTCGTGATGGTCTTAAGCGGAGCTACCAGGATTGTGTGGCGCTTTCTGACCCCTGCCAACGATCAACGGAACTTCATGGAAACCACACCGTCTCCATCGGAAATTAAAACGGCGGATATTCCAGGCAAAGAGACCTACGGTGCGGTGACCGACGGTGTGGTGGCGGCTTTGTCGGACGGTGGTTTCGTTATTGTCTTCACCGCGATACGATCCTCGGGCGGACAAAGCGACGTTTTCGGCCTGCGCTTCGACACCAGGCAGCAGGCAGCCGGTTCGATTTTCCCCATCAACACGTCGGATACCGGCGATTGTTTTCGGCCGGCGGTGCTACCGCGAAAGGACGCGGGCTTCACGGTTCTTTGGCAGGGTCCCGAAACCGGCGGCGGGAACGGCAACGCGATCTTCAGCCGAACTTACCGCAAGCAGCCGCGCGAGGCCCAAGATGACGGGGATGGCTCCCTCATCACGCCGATGGACCAATCGCTGACGATTGCGGAAGCGGGTCTACTGTCCGGCGGCGATGAACCCAGTAGAGACGCCGTGTTCAACCAGGTTCTTTATCACGGCATAAGCGGATCAGCGTCCCTTGAAGACCGTGCAGTTACTCGCATCCCCGATAGCGACTTCGCCGGCACCGCCCGCCCCGCCTTTACACCGGCAAACCTTCAGCAGAACCGTGTAGAAAGACACACCTTCATCACCGTAAATCAGCAGAAACAAGAAACCAGCCTGCTTGCCGGAGACCGGATCATCGTTGTCGCAGACGACCCGGATCGGATGCATGCATCCGGCAATATCCTGAGCCATTGTTCCGGTGCGGCCGGCGCGCCTTTTTCCGTCATCGCTGTAAACAATCGGTTCTTTCATTTAGGCGCAACAGCCGACACGCTGTTCGGATCGATCGAGGTCGCCGCAAACGGCGCTTACACCTACAGGCTTGATAGCGGAAACACCTCAGTCAAAACCTTGTCCGAAGGCGACACATTGGACGATTGCGCCGTTCTTACCGTGAAGGACGGCCAAGGACATGTCCGGCATGTTTCCATCGTGATCGAGGTTCGGGGAGCGTCCGGGTTCGACACAAAATCAATCGCACAGTCGGCTGTCTTCGACGGTGCGGCGGACTATCTGACTTTCACTCCCATGGCGGGCGTCGGCGCGACAAAAGCCGTCCTCTCCTGCTGGTTCCAACTTACCGGTAATGCCAGCGCATCGGTACCTTTACTCGATACCGGAAATGGCAATGCCTCCGCGCAGTTCGTAGATCGTCTGCGGCTAGATCAGGGAAATCTCGACTTCCTCATTTTCAGACACCCCGATGTTATCGGAAGAGTCACGACAAACCGGATCTTACGCGACATCGGTTGGTACCACGTCGTTCTAAGCGTCGACACTAGCCTACCCCAGGAGCGGGAGAACGACCGCATCCAAATTTTCATCAACGGGGAACGGGAAACCGATTTGTCCGTGAACCTGCCGCCGCCTCAGAACTTCAGCACGTTCCTGGGGGCGGCCGGCATTCCGCACGAAATCGGTAAGTTCGCCCCCCTCTCCCCGTCTTTCGGTCTGCTTGACGGGTATGTCGCCCAACCGTGTTTTCTGCACGGTCAGTCGATCCAAAACGGCGATGTAAATCTCTTCGACTTCGGCACATTTGCGGAAGCAGGAAAGCGGGGGAAAATCTGGTCTCCCGTCCCGGACGCCGCGGTTGCCGGTTGCGCCAGCGCCGCCGGTGGGAACAGCTTCTGCCTGGCTGGCCTGATCGGCGACGGAATCGATGCCAGCGCCAACGGCAGCGATTTTACGGCCGTCAGCATGTCTCACGCGAACAACGGCTCCGCCAACACGCCGTCGAACGTTCACCCCACGATCAACAGACTCGATTGCAGCTCCGAGTTCTCCATCTTTAACGGCGGTTTGGAATGGACGGCCGGCGATGGCGTCGGTGGTTTCGCGCGGACCACGATGCCGCTGTCTTCCGGCAAATGGTATTTCGAAATCCACACCGACGCCGCGCCGGCCAGCCAGTTCACCGTCGGCATTACAGAGGTCAACACGCCGGTATCCGCCGATCTTTCGGACACCGGCGCCGGACTACAGATATCGAATTCGGAAAATAGGGTGCGGTATTGGACTTCGGGCATCTTCGGGGCGGAGTTGGAGGCCGCTGTCGACGGTCAGGCGCATACATACATGGTGGCGCTGGACTTCAGCAGCGGAAAGGGATGGTTCGGCCGCAACGGCCGGTGGTATGGGACCTTTTCCAACAGCCCTGGCGGCACACCGCCCGCACGGGTCTTTACCGGCAATCCCGAGACCGGCGTCAATCCGACCTTCACCTTCGACAAAACGAAAAGCCATGCACCATCCATCGGCCGGGAAAGCGGACCGGCATCGGCGCGCGACCCGCGACTCGTCTTCGAGGAAGAGAAGTTCAGTCATGTAAGGCCGTCCGGCTTCGCGGTCATCAATTCGGCCAGCCTGCCAACCCCGCCAAGTCAGGGGGCAGACATTTACCAGCCCTGCGCATACGATGCGGACGACGCCGCAGGAGCGCCCTGTGCCGATACCGACTTTCAAGCGGACTTTGACTGGATCCAGGGCCGGACCGGGCCGGGCTTCGTAAACACCGACGGTTCGACGGAAAGCGTGGTCAGAACCACGGACGAGGGGGACTTCTCCGCAGTCTCCTACAGGGGGAACAGCGTCGCAGGAACCAGTGTCGGACACGGTCTACCCGGCGCACCGGAAATGCTGATCGTAAGAAGCCGCAACACTGTTTCCGGTTGGCGGGTTTGGCATAAGGCGCTGCCGGGCGTCGAACATCCGGACCTGGAGACGGCCGCCGCAACAGCGACCGCCTCCAGCTTGTGGAATTCTGTGAAGCCGGACGCCTCGAAATTCACTCTCGGGAACGCCAGCGAAACCAACAACATCGGGGACGACTTTGTCGCCTGCCTGTTCCGGTCCGTTCCAGGGCTCAGTCTGATTGGCTCCTATATCGGCAACGGATCTGTAGATGGTCCCTTCATACACTGCGGCTTCGCCCCCGGTAGGATCGTCATAAAACCTGCGGCTGCCGGCGATACGGACTGGTCGATCCACGACACGGAACGAGGAGCTTTCACTATGGCCCGCTGTTTCGCTGGGAAGGACAGTCCGCCCCTCGAAAAGACCGCAGGGCCGAGAGAAATGGATATCCTCTCAACCGGTTTCAAACTGCGTGGTGGACCGGCAGGCAAAATCAATAGAAACGGCCAGACCTACATCTTCCTCGCCGTGGCCTATGTCGCAGGCGGCGGTGCCTTACCGCCCGTACCGGGGCGCTAAACGTCGCCAATAAAACTCTTCGGGGCGGTGTTCGTCCCGCCCCGTCTTTTTTCAGGTTCACGAGTAATCCGGTCTGTACGTCCATCGCAAACCGGATCGCGCACGGTCCGAAATCCCGAGTTCGCAAAGATCATACTTTAGCCGCATTTCAGCCGTCTTTCCGCCACCATTAATATTCATAATGCTCCCCATGGTTGCGCAAAAATCTCGCGACCCCACCATCATGGAGAGCCCGGATGACGACACAAACCATTCTCAACGAGCAGCGCCTCAACGTTGCGGTCGATGGAGACCAGAATAATTTCGATGTATCGCCACTAGCCGATGGCGGGTTTGTCGCGGTTTGGGAGAATTTTCGTCCTGGTTTTCCAGGCGAACCCGAAATCCGAATCGCTATTTTCAACGAGGACGGAACTCAACGCATCGCCGAGCGCGAGATAAGCGGAAACCCGACAACGGCAAAAAAGGGGCCCAGCGTCGCCGTCCTATCGACGGGCGAAATCATCGCAGCCTGGATCGACAGGCAAGATCAGGCCCGCGATACGCTCGAAGTACGCGTTCTGCAGGCAAACCTGACACCGAAATTCACCAGCGCTTTTAGCTTGCCCGCCCCGTTTTCGAACCAACCCAATCTGGACAGCACCGCGGTTCAGGCTTTCCCCGATGGCGAAGCCATCGTTCTGGGGCGCACACCGAATAGCAATTTCGCGATGGTGTTGGACAATGATCAAGGCGTTGTCCTGTCGCCGCAACAAGTCGGGCGCAGCGCCGGCAGCGAGAAAACATCTTTAGCAACCACGTTCGATCAGTATTTGATCGACGCTGAAAACGGCAGCATTCAAACGCTGTTCACCGCATTCCGAGGTAACTCCCTCAACGTACTGCGCTTGGAACATTATGGTATCGATGGCGTCATCGGACCGAACTTCTTCAACAGAAGCGGTCAGCAGGACATAAATCTAGGCGCAGCCGGGCATGACACCCCGGCAGAGGTCGCCGTGTTGCGCAATGGTTTCCTGGCAATTGTTTTAAGTAACACGGCCACGACCCCCACCCCCTCTACCAGCGTCCGTGTCCGGTTCTTCGAACCAAGGATCGGTTCCTTCGAATTCAAGGACCTTGATCCCAGCGAAGGGCCAAATGAAGTGTCGATTAACGCGGCATCCATCCCGCCGATCCAAGGCCCGCCCGTTGTACCGTATACCGACGTCGGAAAAGGCTCCATCACGCCCTTGGCAGGCGGTGGATTTGCTGTCGTGTTCGAGGCCACCGCGCAAACATCCCCTACGCCTCAGACCGACATTTTCGTACAGTGCTACGATGTTGACAGAAATGCCGTCGGAACCCCCGAGCAGGTAAATTCAACAACCGGGGTCGCACCAAGCAACCCCCGGGTCATCCCACGCCGAGACAGGGGATTCACTGTTATTTGGGAAGCCGATGACGGACCACCGGCGGGGAACGAGACCGGCCTGTTCTGCCGAACGTTCCGGAACATTGACGCCGATCCCGTCACGCCGACCAATCCGGACTTCTTCCAGACCGACGAGGGTGTGCAGTTACGCCTTACGGTGCAAGAAATGTTGGCCAACGATCCGGGGTTGGACCCCGCCCTGTTCGACGTTTCCGCGACAGCAGCAGACATTGTCGCCGTCAACGGCCAAGCGATCAGGGATCCGGCCGACAATGATGCGATCCTGTTCGATCCGGACCCGGGTTTCAGCGGCGACGCCAGCGTTGCCTACAAGCTCACCGATGGCGTCAATATCGTCGAAGGCATCGCCTTCATCGATGTGATCCCTCAAGACCGCCAACTCGATTTTAACCCAGGCGTTACCTTTTCCGGGATCGAGGATCAGGACCTCATCCTGACGCGACAGGATCTGTTGTCTCTGGTTACCAATGTCGACGCCGCGAATTTCGATATCTCGGATTGGAAAACAGATGCCGGGACGTTCACCTTTGAGGGAACAGACAGCTACCGCCTGACCCCGCCAGCGGATTTCCACGGCCAGATCACGATTTCCTTCGAGGTGTCGGACGGTGTCGACTCCGTCATCGGGACGGCCGAAGTTCTGATAGCGCAACGGCCCGATGCGCCGACCGGCCTAGACTCCGTCATGCGGTTTTCAGATCAGGAGACAGCATTCCGGCATGTGCTGAGCGGCACGGATGCCGATGGCGATGCACTCACCTTCACGTTGAACGGCGTCAACCAGGATCACAAACTGCCCGTCAAAGGCGGCACTATCCAGCTTGTCGATCAGAACGACGCCCCCGTCGCCAGCAACACGACAGGGTTGGTGACCTTCACCGAAGACGCCGCGCTGGCGGACGACCAAGTCACGTCTTTCGTGTTTACTGTCACGGACAATTCGGGGAGTTCGCTGTCGGGTACGGGAACCGTCACTCTGGAACGCTATACGGGCCAGTCCGCGCAAACCCTTTCAGGAGGTTCTGGCAATGACCTTTTGATCGGCGCCGGTGGGAACGACCGTTTCCTGCCCGGAGCCGGAAGCGACCGGGTAATCGGCCGCGGCGGGCAGGATACCGTGGTCTTCAGCAACAGGGCGGAAGATTACCTTCTGACGCAAAATGCCGACGGATCGGTCAACGTGATCGATAAGACAGGCGCCGACGGTCAGACACGCGTGTCCGAAGTCGAATTCCTGGAATTCAGCGATCGGACCGTGCGGCTGGACGAACAGCTCGGCGGCGGTGGAGCCGTCACCGTGGTTCTAGGCGACACGCTTACAGTACAGGAAGAAGGTCCCAACCCCACCCCCGGCGCCGTCAGCGTCCTGGCCAACGACCGGGATGTTGATTACGGCACATTGACCGTTATCGCCGTCAACCATCAAATCTTTACCGGTTCAACGACTGTTCCGACTTTGTTCGGCAGCATCGCAATGCAGGCTGACGGTACCTACAGCTACACGCTCGACAATGCCAATCCGGCGGTCAACGCGCTGACCGAAGGGCAGACGCTCACCGATTGCATCGTCTATTCCGTCAAGGACTCCCGGGGCACCGTGCATCAAGCGGCCCTTACCGTCACGATTGAAGGCGCGCCTGGATTCGACACGGGTCTAGTGCTTCAATCCGCGATCTTCAACGGTGCCGACGAACATCTGTCGCGAACCTTCGGCATCCCGAACAGCCGGCGGAAATTCGTGTTCTCCGCCTGGGTGCTTCGCACTGCCCTTGGGGTCTCGCAGACCCTCGTCGGACACAATCCAGGACCGGGTCAGGCATTCAGGATCGGCTTCACCGGGAGCGACCGGATTGAGTTGGTGGATATCGGAACCGGCGGAAGCGGCTTAAATTATCTGACGCAGACCCGCTATCGCGACATTGGGTTTTACCATCTTCTCGCCTCAATCGATGTTTCCGACGTCACGTCCTCCAACCGTGTAAAACTCTTCGTCAACGGCGAAGAAGTGACGAATTGGAATACCAGCGTCGACCCAAGCGATACCGACACGCACTTCAATCAAAGCGGCGTAACTTACGACATCGGTCGATTTGGAACCGGGCATTTTTTAAATGGCTACCTGTCGCAAGTGATCATTCTGGACGGAGAAAGCATTCAGGCCGGTGATCGCGTGCTGGGAGATTTCGGCAGTTTCTTCGATGCCGGATCGAATGGAAAAATCTGGAGTCCGATTACCGATCAGGCGGCAGCAACCCTCGCGGGCGCAGCTCAAGGAAACAGCGTGGCCTTGGCCGAATTGATCGGCGATGGCACAGACGCTAGCACCAACGGCAACAACTTCACGCCCAACAATATGTCACATGCAGACAACGGGTCGGCCAACACGCCATCGAACGTCCATCCAGTCATCAGCACACTGGACAGCGATGCCGGGATTGCGGCCTTCGACGGCGGTCTGGAATGGACTGTGACCAACGGAGCCAATGGCCTGGCACGTACCTCAACCTCGCTTTCCAGCGGTAAATGGTATTTCGAGGTCCACTCCGATACGGCACCGTCCAGCCAATTTGTCTTCGGTATGTCGGAAGTGAATACACCCGTGTCCGCGGGCCTTCCTGACAATGGCTTCGGGCTTCAGATATCGAATTCCGCGAACATGGTTCGCTACTGGATGCTGGGCAGTTTCGGCGCAGAACTGGAGGCAAGCGTGACCGCAGGCGCGCACACCTACATGATGGCGCTTGATTTCAGTACTGGAAACGGGTGGTTCGGCCGGGACGGCCAATGGTACGGAACCTTTTCCAACAGCCCCGGCAGCACGCCTCCCACAGAGGTCTTTACCGGGAATCCGGAAACGGGCGCCAATCCAACTTTTACCTTCGACAAGACGAAAACCTTTGCACCCTCCGTCGGTCGAGAAAGCACGATCACGTCGACCCGCGTGCAACGTCTCGTCTTTGAAGAAGGTAGGTTCAATCACCAGATCCCCGCAGGTTACGTTCCGATTAACTCCGCCAATCTGCCTGACCCGCAAACCCAGGGCGCAGACGTATTCAACGCCACACTTTACACAGGCAACGGGGCAACTCAGCCGATATCGGGCCCGGCCTTTCAGCCCGACTTGGTTTGGATCAAGAACCGAGATCAAGCCGATGAGCATAAGCTGGTCGACGCAATTCGTGGAGCCACGCAGGAGCTATCCAGCAACAGCACAGGCATCGAGTCTACCGATACCAACGGGCTTACCAGTTTCAATCTAGACGGCTTCACCCTTGGGAGCGGCGCAAATGGGTACAACGACAACAGTGAGGAATTCATCTCATGGTCGTTCAAAACGGGCACACACTTCAACATAGTCAGCTATACAGGAAACAGTGTTGCAGGCCGCGCGGTCGCGCACGGACTCCCGAATGCTCCAGAACTCCTCATCGTGAAAAGCCGTACTGGTGTTTCGGGCTGGCGGGTATGGCACAGTGCACTGTCCGGCGCGGAGTTTCTCAATCTGGATACAACTGCCGGAAAAGCAACCGCCGCGAGCTTGTGGAACTCAACGGTGCCGGACGTGGTGAACTTCACCCTTGGGGATGCAGCAGCAACCAACAACGTAGGAGATGCCTTCATCGCCTATTTGTTCCGGTCCGTTCCCGGCCTCTGCAAGGTCGGTTCCTATACCGGAAACGGCTCCGCAGACGGCCCGTTCGTGTCTTGCGGCTTCAAACCGGCCTGGGTCATGGCCAAACGTAAGGACTCATCCGGCAACTGGGCCGTCTTCGATCTAGAACGCAATATACCCGATCCGAACCAGTTCTCACGTCTGCTTTACGCCAACACGACGGACACAGATATCGAAACTGGCGATTGGCTTAGGTTTAACGCGGGCGGCTTCAAATTACGCGATGCGGAGCCGCAACTTAATGCAGCGAACAGCGAGTATATCTTCCTCGCCATCGCCGATATCGCGGGCGGCGGCAACCTGCCGCCCGTGCCTGGGCGCTAGACGCCGCGAATAAGTCTCTTCGGGGCGGTCATTCGGCCGCCCCGTCCTTTTTCAGAGTCGCGAACAATTCGCCGATCCAATCCACCGCCGCTTCCACCCGTGCGCTGCGGCGGACATGGGGATGGACGACCAGCCAGACGTCGCGGCCGGTCACCGGGCCGCTCAGCTTCTGAAGTTTCGGGTCGGCATCGCCGACGAAAACCGGCAGCAACGTCCGGCCAAGCCCCTGCCGCGCCGCTTGCAGGATCGGTTCGCCGTCATTCACCTTCAGCGGGCTTAAGGGCTTCTTCCCTTCGCGCGCAATCCAGCGGGCCTGCGGTATGCCGGAGAAACTATCCTCGTAAGTAATCCAGGGAAGCGAGGCGGCATCCAACCCGCGCCTAGCGTACACGGCGTAAAGCATGCTCCCCATACGGCGTGCAATCATCGCATCCTCGTCAGGGCGCGCCAGCCGGATCGCAATATCCGCTTCCCGCCGTGTGACGCTCAACAGGGCCGGCTCCGCGATCAGGTCGAGCCGGAGGTCCGGGAACCGGTCGAACAACGCGCCCGCATTCGGGGCCAGCAGACGATTCGCAAGAGTGGGCACCGCCGTCACCCGAACCTGACCTCCCGGTCTGGCGTCGCGACCGGCCACGTCCCGTTCCAGGGCGGCAAGTTCCGCTTCCGCCCTCTCCGCGCGGTCGATAACCTGCTCGCCGGCGGCCGTGGGCACCAACCGGCCCTCCCGCCGTTCGAACAGCCGTGCGCCCAGCCCACGCTCCAAGGCTGTCAGCCGTCTCGTGACCGTGGTCTGGTCGACACCAAGAACGCGCCCTGCGCCGCCCAGCGTCCCTTCCCGGCAGACAGCCAGAGCGACGCGAAGATCGTTCCAATTGATCATTCTGCAAACTTGCAGCGGGGTGGCGAAAATATCCAGATAGAACGCACAGGAATGCAGCCCTATACCCGACTCCACGTTTAACCGAACAATAACAGGAAGTAGAATGAGTGATCGTCCCAAGACATTGATGGAATTGAGCGGCATGGATCTGACGCCGGCGCGCCTGTCGGAAGCCGCACTTGTGATCATCGACGCGCAGCGGGTCTACGCGAAGGGGCCCTTGGCCTTGCCAGGGGTGCAGCCAGCCGCGGAACAGATCGCCGGTTTGTTGGAGAAAGCCCGCGAAGCGGCCACCCCGATCATTCATGTCCGTCATGTCGGCCCGGACGGAAGCCCGTTCGGCAAGGACGGAGACGGCTTCAAATACCTGCCGGAGGCGGAAGCCGAGCTCGGCGAAGCCGCAGTCGAAAAGACCCTGCCGAATGCGTTCGCCGGCACCGCGCTGGATGAAATGCTGAAGACGACTGGCCGCAAGAAGGTCATCATCGCCGGCTATATGAGCCATATGTGCGTCAGCGCCACCGCGCGTTCCGCCCTGGATCACGGTTACGCGGCGACCGTCGTCGCCGGTGCGGCGGCGACTCGTCCACTGCCGAGCGCCACCGGCGACGGCGTGGTTTCCGCGGAAATGCTGCACGAAGTGGCGATGACGGAACTTGCCGACCGCTTTGCGATTATAGCAAAGTCGGCTGACGATATCCTCGCCTAAACCGGAGCCCATCCGAATGGATCCATTCGATATCGCGGCGCGAGTCGGCATCCTTCTAAAGGAACGCGGTGAGAGCGTTGCGGTTGCCGAGAGTTCTTCCGGCGGCCTGATCTCCGCCGCGTTGCTGCAGGTGCCGGGCGCGTCGGTATACTTTCTCGGCGGCGCGGTCGTCTATACGGCCACCGCGCGCGAGCAGTTAATCCGCATCGCCCCCGCTGAGATGAAGGACCGCGGCGTCCGTTCCGCCAGCGAGCCTTACGCGACCTGGATGGCGGAGCAGGTGCGGGCCCAGCATGGCGCGACCTGGGGCCTCTCGGAAACCGGAGCGGCCGGCCCCTTGGGCAACCGCTACGGCGACCCGGCGGGTCACGCCTGCATGGCGGTCGACGGCCCGGTCCGTCAAGCCCGGACCATCGCCACAGGGAACGGCGAACGCGCCGCGAATATGCGGATTTTCGCGGCCGAAGCGCTGAGTTTCCTCGAACAGAGCCTCCTGCGTTCCTGACTCAGGCAAGCGCGTTCCGGGCGGCCTCTTGAGTTGAACGCGCCGTAGGGGCCACGTTCCTTCATTGCCCCGATCCCATTCCAGGTGTACCGGCGTTCTGGAAGGATGCCGGTTTTTGCCGATGGGGGTCGCGCCAATGACCATGCTGAACGAGGATGGGGCCCAGGCCCAGCAGTCCGCCACCTGGTGGGTGATCGGCGGTATGACGCTGATTTCGCCCGGTGCGGGATTGATGTCGACCTTCACACCGACACGTCTGAAACTGTTGGAGTTCAGCGAGGCCGAGATCGGCATCGTCGTCACGGCCTTCAGCGTCGGGTTGATCGCCGGCTGTTTTTTCGGCGGCCCGCTGGTTCGACGCATCGGCCATATCCGCGCCCTGGCGCTGCTGTGCTGTCTGGCCGGGCTAAGCATCATGGCGATGAGCGTTACAGCCTCGACGCCGCTCTGGTCGGTCTGCCGCGCTCTCACAGGCTTTTGCGGGACGGGAATCTTCATCGCCGCGCAAAGCTGGTTGAATGAGATTTCCCCGTCGGACCGTCGCGGACGCGTGTTGTCGACCTTCTATGTCCTTTACGTCATCGGCATCGGCGTGGGCTCTGCGCTTGTCGGCATCATAGATCTGAACAGCAGCACCGCCTATCTTGCAGGCGCTGCGTTCTATGTCGTCGCCGTTCTACCCTTCGCCTTT
>JANQIT010000348.1 GCA_028282025.1 Hwanghaeella sp.
CCTGGCCCGCGTCGAATCCGCCGCCAAGGACATCCTGGTCCTGGCCCAGCACAAGCGTGCCGCCGTTATCGATGCTCCGGCCCGACCCCACAAACAGGCTCTCCCGCTCGATACCGTCCACAAAGAAGGTCGCGAATCCGGTCGACTGATTGTAGGCCACCGCCACATGTTGCCATTCGTTCGCACCCAGCAAACCCGGCGAGGTATCGACGATGTTGCCTTCCAGCGCCAGGCGCAGTCCGGTCCCCTTTCCACCGATCAGCAGCTCGTTGTTCTCCGTAGCCGTGGCGTAGGAGAAAACATGTTCCAACGCGTTGTCGATCTTGGGATTCATCCAGAATTCGACCGTGAAGTCGCCGCCCCCGAACGATTGGATATTCGACGCACTGGCGAACTCGGTCGTGTTGTCCCCGGCGAATTGGAGCGAGCCGCCCTCCACCCCCGGCGCACCGGGCTCCGGCTCGATCACGAAATTCAGCGCCTCGATATCGGTTCCGCTGACCGATCCGACCGCCTGTATCTCGAAGCTGAAGGGCAGGAAATCGAAAGACCTTTCGCCCGGGGCGGGTTGGAAGGTCCACGCGCCGGAGGCCGTATCGACGACAAGGCGGCCCTGACCGGCGACGGCTTTGACCGATGTATCCCCGGTATTGAAACTCTCACCCACCACAGAGAAGGTTGGCGTTCCCACCACGTCCGCACCGTCGAACGTCCCGCTTAGATTGACGTTTTCGCGGCCGTAGACCGTGTTCCCCTCAACCGTCGGGGCGGCGTCCACGAAACTGGCGTTACCTTCCAGCGCGCCGTCGTTGCCGTTACTCGTCGCATCCCTCGCTACCGTCGCGCCGAGTGCATCGTTCATGGACCAATAGCCCACCAAACCCGATTCATCGCCGAACAACGGAGCGGAAATCGTCTTGGTAATTTCCTCGGCCGTCAGCACGCGATTCCAGATTTGAATATCGCTGAGCTGGCCGTTCAACTCCCCGATCCCGGAAATGGCGCTGCCGCCAAAGGTGAGGTCCTGATTGTTGAAACTGAACGCGCCATGGGATGCGGAATTCTCCAGCACGCCGTCGATGTAGATTTCGCGGGTGCCGGTGACCGCACTGTAGGTGACCGTCACATTATGCCAGAGACCGTCGGTGACGGTGCTGGTGCTGGTGTTCCCGCCGCCATTGACGTTAAAGCCGATCCGGCCGCTGGACTGAATGTTCAGATGCGCACCGCCCGCCGCATTCACCGCATCCGCCCGGGTTATCAATCCCGTCAGTCCAGAAACGCTGTCCGCCTTGACCCAAAGGCTCCAGGTCCCTTCCGACAGGTTAAAATCGCTGCTGTTGGAAACCCGGACCAGATCACCCTCAGCGCCGGTGAAACTCGCCGCGCCATCCAGATGGTTGAGCCGGTCTACATCGCCTTCGATCAGCGCCGCCGTGGTCTTGCCCGTCGCGTCGACGACCCCGTCACCCGTCCGTTCGTCAAAACGGTAATAAAGCGCGAGGTCCGTGTCCGTTTCATCGACCTGTTTGTTGAAATTGTCGGCGATCTGGGTGGCGGAGCGCAGCGTATTCCAGACCCGCACCTCGTCCAATTGCCCACCGAAGGACTGGTCGGCCTGGAATCCACCGCCCAGCACATCCTGATCCTGACCCAGGACCAATGTTCCGCCGGGCTGCAGCGCCCGGCCCGACGGGATCTGGGTGGAAGTGTGAACCTCCGCCCCGTTTACATAGAAGACCGTATCGCCGGTCGCTTGATTGTAGGTGACGGCGACATGCTGCCAGGCATCGCCCGCGATCAATCCCGCCGGGGTCGTGGCGATGAACCCTTCGAAGGCGAAACGCAGGCTGGTCCCCTCGATACCGAGCAGAAGCTCGTTATTCTCGGTCGCCGTGGCGTAGGAGAAAGCGTGCTGGACCGTTGTATCCAGGGTCGGGTTGACCCAAAACTCCAACGTGATATCGCCGCTGCCGATTGACGTGACGCCCGCCGCCTGGGTGAATTCGGTGACAGTGTTTCCAGCGAATTGCAGCACCCCGCCCGACAGGTTCGGACTGTTTTCCAAGGGCGAAGGAACGACCTGAACCGTCAGACCCTCCGTCCCGAACGTCTGAACGATGTCGAACGCCGACCCCAGATTGTGAACCACAGTGTCGAAGGTTCCGGTAAAGCCGTTCGCATTGTAATCCACAATCTCGATAGGCGTGGAGGCGTTCGGATCGAACCCGGCGTCGAAATTCAGGATCAGCGTGTCGCTGCCGCCGCTGAGGTCAATGGCGTCGACGGTCAGAACATCGAAGGTGGCGTTGTCCGTAACATCGACCTGCAAAGTCGAATTGGCGTTGAAGTCAATGGTCGCGCCGTCCAGGTCGATGGCGCCGACCGTCCCGACGCCGCCGGCATCGATGACGCCCTGGTTATCGATGGTTCCACCCGCCAGGAAGACAATACTGCCGTCGCCGGTAATCGTGCCCGTGTTGGTCAGCGTACCGCCGTTGATGGTCAGGATCTCACCGGCGGCAATCTCCAGGGTGCCGCTATTGTTCAGGTTGCCGGACAGAATCGTCCGCCCGTTAACCGCAAAGCTGCCCTGATTGTCGACCGTGCCGGATATGCGGTTGATGTCACCGCCTGTGGTCGGGGAAACCGCCAAGACGCCCGTATTCGTCAAGCCGGCATTGAAGGTCAGGCGCATACCCTGATCGCCGGTATTGGTATCGACGGCCGTAATCGTCATATCGCCGTTATTGGTAAAGGCGGCATTCGATGTCAGGTCCATATTGCTGCCGCTGAAGGTCATCGACGCGCCAACCTGGTTTTCGAAACCGACGTTCAGCGTTGTATTCGCGGTGTCGAGTACACCCGCCGCGTCCGCGTTCCGGAAAGCGCCCGCGCCGCCAACGGTTACAGCGACGGCGCTGAAATCCAGGGGCGGGTTGGTATCCGTATTGACGTAGTCCGCCCCCAGCGCCAGCACGCCGGCGCGTTCGACGAAGCGGAAAGAGCCATCGCCGGAAAGGCCGGCGGACCCGCCATCCAGGATCAGCGTGTCGTCGATATCGATCCGGCTGCCGGCGGCGATGTCGATTGCCCCTCCGACAGAATTGGTCAGCGTGTCCTCATTATCCAGCTTCAGGAAACCGTTCGCGGTAACAATCAAGGAACCGCTGTTGGTGAAGCCACCGTCGATGTTTGTGTTCCCGTCGACAGTGAAGACGCCTTGATTGTCGATGACCCCATTACCATCGAATTGAACCAGATCGTTGTTCCCGGTCGGGGAAATCGTGAAAGTCCCCGTGTTGGTCATGCCGGCGTTCAGATTCAGGCTCATACCCTGATCGCCGGTACTGGTGTCTATGACCGTGACCGTCATATCGCCGTTATTGGTAAAGGCGGCGTTCGAGGTCAGATCCATATTGCTGCCGCTGAAGGTCAGTCCCGCACCCGCCTGGTTCTCGAAGGCGACGTTGAGGGTCAGATCCGCCGTATTCAACACGCCCGCGGCATCGGCATTCCGGAACGCGCCGGCCCCGCCCACGGTTACGGCGACGGCGCTGAAATCGAAATCCGGGTTTGCGTTCGTGTTCACGTAGTCCGCGCCAAGGGTCAATACGCCTGCACGGTCTACGAACCGGAAAGAACCGTCGCCGGTCAAACCGCCCGACCCGCCATCGAGGACGAGCGCCTCGTCGATATCGATCCGGCTGCCGGTTGCGATATCTATCGTGCCGCCGACTGTGTTGGTCAGCGTATCCAGATCGTCCAGCTTCAGGAAACCATTGGCGGTCACGACCAAAGAGCCGCTGTTGGTGAAGTTCCCGTCGATATTCGTACTGCCATCGACGGTGAAGACACCCTGATTGTCGATGGTCCCATTGCCGTTGACCTGAATAAGGTCATTGTTTCCGGTCGGGGAGATTGTGAAGGTTCCCGTGTTCGTCATCCCGGCGTTGAGGTTCAGGCTCATACCCTGATCGCCGGTATTGGTATCGACGGCCGTGACCGTTATGTCCCCGTCATTGACGAAAGAGGCGTTGGAGGTCAGATCCATATTGCTGCCGTTGAAGGTCAGCCCCGCCCCCGCCTGGTTTTCGAACGCAACATTCAGGGTAAGGTCGAAGACATCCAGGACCGCCGAGGCGTCGGCGTTCCGGAAAGCGCCCGCTCCGTTGACAGTCGCGCTGGCAAAGCCGAAATCGAGATCCGGGTTGGTAGCGGTGTTGATATAGTCCGCACCCAGAGTAAGCGTCCCGGCCCGGTCGACGAACCGGAAGGAGCCATCCCCGGTCAACCCGTTCGACCCGTCGATCAATACAAGCGTATTGTCTACTTCGATGCGCTGGCCTGTTGCGATATCGATGACGCCGCCGACGGCGTTGGTCAGCACGTCCAGATCGTTCACCTTCAGGAAACCGGTCGGTCCGACAACCAGCGAACCGCTGTTCGTGAATTCGGCGTCCATATTGACCGCGCCGTCGATTGTGAAGACGCCCTGGTTGTCGATCGTACCGTTTCCGTTGATGTCGATCAGATCGCCGACGCCGGTTGGGGACACGGTGAAGGTCCCCGCATTCACCATGCCGCCGTTCAGGTTCAGGTCCATTCCCTGATCGCCGGTATTGGTGTCGACGGCCGAGACCGTGATATCGCCGTTGTTGTTGAAGGCGGCGTTCGTCGTCAGGGCCATGTTGCTGCCGTCGAAGGTCAGCGACGCACCGGCCTGATTTTCGAAATCGGTATTCAGGATCAGGTTCTGCAAATCCATGACCGCCGCCGTTTCGGCATTGCGGTAAGCGCCTACGCCCCCCACCGTCACGGTCACGACACTGAAATCAAGGGTCGGGTTGCTGTCGGTGCTGACATAATCGGCGCCCAGGGTAAGCGTCCCCGACCGATCCACGAACCGGATCGCGCCGTCCCCGGTCAACCCGCCTGACCCGGTAACAAGCGACAGTGTTTCGTCGATGTCGATCTGCGCGCCGGTATTGATGGCGATGGTCCCGGTCGCCGCATTGGTCAGCGTATCCTGCTGATTGATCTTCAGGAATTCGCCCGCCTCGATCACCAGGGCGCCGGCATTGATGAAGTCGCCGTCCACCACCGTGTGGTCGTTGACCTCGAAGGTCGCGCCCTGCTGGTTATCGACATTACCCGTAATCGTGACGATATCGCTCGCGCCCAACTCAGAGACCTGGAACAAGGCCCCGGTCCGGTTCGTCAACCCCTGCTCCACCGTCAGGTTCATTCCCTGATCGCCGTTCGACCCGCTGCCGCCCGCAATGATGACGGTCCCGTCGTTGATGAAGGCCTGCTGCGTGCGAAGCAGTTGATTTCCCGCATTGGTGAAGGTCAGCGACGCGCCCGCTTCGTTAATCAGGTCCGCGGATGCAAAGGTCAGATTCTGGATTGCGATGGTTTCCGCCGTCGCCTGATTCCGGAAATCGCCGGGGCCGTTCACAGTGGTGGTAACGGCGCTGAAATCGAACGACACGCCTGTGTCGGTATTAACAAAATCATCGCCCAAGGTCAGGGTTCCCGGACGGTCGACGAAGCGGATCGCACCGCTTCCCTGAAGGGTGGATCCGGTTTGCAGGGTCAAGGCTTCGTCGATGTCGATCTGGCTACCGGCATTCAGCGTGATGGTGCCCGTCGAGGTATTCGTCAGCGTATCCTGATCGACCAGCTTCATGAATTCACCGGCTTCAAGCACCAGAGAGCCGGCATTCACGAAGTTCCCGTTCACTTCCGTATGGTCATTGACTTCGAACGTCGCGCCCTGCTGATTGTCCACATTGCCGGTGATGGTGACGATATCGCCCGGGCCCAGCTCCGACACCTGGAACAATGCGCCGTTGCGGTTCGTCAGCCCTTGGCTGAGATTGAAATTCATCCCCTGATCGAAATTGGCGGTGCTGCCGCCGCCGACAATAAGGGTGCCGTCGTTGATAAAGGCCTGTTGTGCGAAAACGGTCTGATTGGCCGAATTCGCGAAGGTGAGCGTAGCCCCCGCCTCGTTAATGAAGTCCGACGTCGAGAATGTCAGATTCCGAACCGTCAGCGTCCCTGCCGTTGCCTGGTTCCTGAAATCGCCGGGACCGAACAGCGTGACGTCCACCGCCGAGAAATCGATCTGAACGCCCGCATCCGTGTTGAAGAAGTCCTGACCCAGGTTGAAAACCCCTGGCCGGTCCACAAACCGGATCGTTCCCGACCCGATCAGCGTCGATCCGGCTTCCAGGGTCAGCGTCTCGTCCACATCGATCTGGCCGCCCGCATTCAGCGTGATCGCCCCCGTCGACGTATTCCGCAATGTATCCTGATCGACCAGCTTCATGAACTCGCCGGCTTCGATCACCAGCGACCCGGCATTCACGAAGTCGCCATTCACTTCCGTATGGTCTTTGACCTCGAAGGTCGCGCCTTGTTGGTTATCGACACTACCCGTAATCGTGACGATATCGCCGGCGCCGAGATCGGATACCTGGAACAACGCGCCGTTCCGGTTCAAGATTCCCTGCTCGGCGAGGAAGTTCATGCCGTGATCGCCGGCGCCGCTGTTGCCGCCCGAGATGACGATAGTGCCGTCGTTGACAAAGGACTGCTGCGTCCTGACCGTCTGGTTGGCCGCATTGTCGAAGGTAAGCGCCGCGCCCGCCTCGTTGATCAGATCCGCCGACGCGAAGGTCAGGGACTGGAACGTCACCGTCCCGGCCGTGGCCTGGTTCCTGAAATCGCCGGGCCCATTGATGGTCACCGGCACCGCCGAGAAATCGAATTTGACGCCGCCATCGGTGTTGGCGAAATCCTGCCCCAGATTCAGGATTCCCGCCCGGTCCACAAAGCGGATCGTACCGTCGCCCGCCAGAGTCGAGCCCGCCTCCAGCGTCAGCGTCTCATCCAGGTCGATCTGCGCGCCGGTATTGATGGTGATCGTACCGGTTGCCGCGTTGGTCAGCGTGTCTTCGTTGTCGAGTTTGAGGAACTCCCCCGCCGCGACCGTCAGCGATCCGGCATTCACAAAACTTCCTTCGACAACCGTATGGTCATTCACCTCGAAGGTTGCACCCTGCCGGTTGTCGACGCTGCCGACGATCCTGAAGATATCGCCGACATCCATCGGCGCGACCTGGAACAGACCGCCGGCCTGATTGACCAGCCCCTGATTCAAAGTCAGGTTCGGCCCGTGATCGCCGCCCTGCGGACTGCCGCCCTGAACGATGAAGGTCCCGGCATTTTCGAACGCCTGGGTCTGGGTAAGCGTGGAGTTCGTGGCGCTGGCGAAGGTCAGCGTCGCCCCGGCTGTATTGATAAGGTCGACATCGTTGCTGCGCGAAATGGAGAGATTCCAGGCCGCCGTCCCCTCGTTCCTGAAGGTTCCGACACCGGCAAAGGACATGTTCGACAGCGACGCGTTGGACCGCAGAACAAGCGTTCCGTCCAAGCTTTGCGTCACGTTGGTTCCGAAGCCTACGGACCCGTTCAGAACGACTTCCCCCGACCCGCCCAACGTCCCCGCGTCCCAGGTGAAGCCGCCGTCTACAATCGCCGCGCCGTTGCTGTTAAAGTCGCCGCCCGTGATGTCGAAGGAGGTCCCCGCTTCGAACGCGGCGCTGCCGTTCACGGTCAGCGAACCGCCATCCACCGTCAGACCCGTTTGCGCCTGTAGCTGGCCGACCGTATTGGTCCCAGCGCTGTGGAACAGCGTCGAAGCACCCTGCAGAACGGCCAAGTCATTGACATCCGGCAAGCCGTCGGACCAGTTCGCCGCCGTATTGAAATCGGTGTCGATGCCCTGGTTGTGAACGTTCGCCGGAAGCACATTGCCGACTTCGAAGGTGAAAGCCTGCTGATCGGTTCCACCCAGGCTGCCGGTAACGGAGACATTGAAGGTGACGATACCGTCGAAACCGGGGGCCGCATCGAACCACCACGCCCCGCTTTGTTCGTCGATATAGAAGGTCCCGCTGGCGAACGCGACGGAGGAAACGCCGTTCTGCGATACCGCGCCCGCCTCATTCACGCTGTAGGTGCGCGCGCCCAGCGCCTCGAACGTTTCGAACGTGCCGCTGACCGTTTCGCCTTGCGGCACGGTCGCCCGGTCGCCGAAGATCTCCGGCGCGGTTTCCGTGAAGAAGGCTCCGTTCTGCAGCCCCCCGTCATTGCCAGTCGCCGTCCGGTCCCCGGCAACGCCGTTGACCGGATTGTCGGTCAGCGGCCAATAGCCGATCAATCCCGCTTCGTCGCCATTCAGCGCGCTGTTCCGCGCGGCGTCGATCGCCGTTTCAGGCCGCGCCACGTTCCACAAACGAACATCGGCGATCTCACCCTGGAACTGCTGTGGGAAGCTATCGATATCGTCGAAATCGCCGATCATGAAGGGGCTGGCATCGACATCCAGGGTTCCGGCGGGTGCGGCCACGCTCGCAATCTCTGCACCGTCCAGGAACAGCCGCAGGGTCGTCCCGTCATAGGTCGCCGCCGCGTGGTGCCATAGCCCGTCGCGCAAATCCGGAGAGGCGGCTCCAATCAGATCCTGCGGTACGCCGTCGATCCGCGTCGAGGTCGTCAACTGCCCGTTGGAAAGCGACAGGGTCCAACTGTTCGCGATAGAATCCAGGGATTTGGTAACGATTCTCTGCGCGTTCCCGGAACCGATATCCGATTTGAACCAGGCTTCCACGGTGAAGTTCTGGATATTATAGGCGGCGTTGTGTTGGATGACGACATTGTCGTCGGCCCCGTCGAACCGCACCGCTTGATCGGGGATGGAGATGAATTCGACGCCGCCATTGACCGCACCATCCCCCGTCAGTCCGGTCAGGTCCTCAAGGGTCGCGCCCGATTGCTCGTTCGCCTGGTGGTACGCCGCAAGGTCGGTGGAGGTCGGCGAGACCTGACTGTTGAAATTGTCAAAAATCTCTTCCGGCGTGCGGATGGTGTTCCACATACGGAATTCGTCGATCTGGCCGCCGAACGCCGTGGCGGCATTGAACCCGCCGCCAACGGAGGTTTGCTCCTGACCGAAGACAAGGCTGCCGCCATTGACGACATTTTCGCCCAGCTGATAGATCCCGAAATTGGTTTCAAGACCGTTCACATAGAATCGCGTCTCGCCGGTCGCAGAGTCCCAGGTGACGGCCAGATGCGACCACTCGCCCGGGTTCAGAGGACCGACATTTGAGTCGAAGGACTGTCCAGCGTTCGGCCCGCCGCCCAGGTTATTTAGGTAGAAGCTTGGACCGCCGCCCGACCCAAGCTCTATTCCAAAATCCCCAAGATTCGCGGCGCTGAAATAGCTGACCGGGCTTTCAACCGTGTTTCGGTTCACGGGATTGACCCACATTTCAAGGGTCAATTGCTGATTCGTCGTATTAAGACTTTGCACATCCGAGACAACGACGGCCTCGGAGGCGTCGGTTCCGGAGAACTGAAGCGCCCCGCCCGAGACGTTCGGATCGAAGGTCAGGTCTTCGATATTGACGGTGATCGTCCGGTCGATGCTGCCGTCCGAAGAGGCGCGCAGGGTAAAGGTATCGACGCCGGTCGCGTTCGCATTGGGCACATAGGTCCAATGCCCGGTCGCGCTGTCGACGGAGACCGCGCCCTTTGCCGCACCCGCGAACACGCTGAAAGACGGCGAGCCCGGAAGGTCAACGCCCGACATGACGCCCGAGACGGCGATATTCTCCTTGGTGGAGATTTCATCTCCCTGGATCGCCGCCTCCGCCACGATCTGTGCCGCGCCGAAAATCGCGCCGTCCGAACTGTTCCCCGTCAGGTCCTTCACACCCGATGTCGATGGGTCGACATTCATGGGCCAGTAACCGACCAGCGCACCGTCGCTCACATCGGCGGTGGAGAGATGGTCGATATCCACTTCGTCCGCCGTGCGCGCAGTGTTGTAGAGCCGGACTTCGGAAATCAGCCCCTGGAAGTCCGCCGCCCCGCCACCGCTGTTGGAGCCGAAGGCCAAGCCCTGCGCCGGCGTCAGGCCCGTGCGGGCGAACGTATTCCCAAAGGTTGGATTACTGTCCCAACCCTCGTTGGAACCATTGAGATATCCCGTGACCGTCGATGTCGGCTGCGATTGATCCAGAACCAGGGATACATCGTGCCAGCCGACCGAAAGCTGACCGAGATCGAAAAGCTGCTGCCCCGCATCCGCGCCCGTCCCCACCCGCACAGAGAGGAAATCGCCGTTGACTTCATCCTCCAGCGAGATGCGATAGCCGAGGCTGGTCGATACGATATTACCCTTCGCCAGCAGGGCTTCGTCACCTTGCAGGGAGTGGCCGTCCCAGAAGAACCGCACCTGCGCGGTGAGCGACCCCAGGCCCGGCTGCTGAACCGCCGCGTTGGCCACCTCGACCCGGTCGTCGACCCCGTCGAAACGGAAGGCCAGGCCGTTGCTGTTGACGAAATCGGGCGCCTGGTCGTCATTGTCCGCCGACCCGCCGCCAAAAAGGTCAAAACCGTTCGCGGTCAGATCCTGAATTTCACCGTTGATCGCGGCCTGCCCGTCCGCGCGGTAATAGGCCTCCAACCCGGTCGATGCCGAGTCCACTTGCCGGTCGTAAGTGTCGCGGATTTCCGCATCGCTACGCGCGACGGACCAGATCCGCACCTCGTCCATGCCGCCCTGGAAGAAGTCGTTCTGAAGACCGTCCTGCCCCAGGAAAATCTCGCTGATATCGACATGATTTCCGGACAGGACCGCTTCGCCGTTCAAGACCCCATCGACGAACAGAGCGAACTCACCGTTGTCGAAACGCAAGGCGGCGTGATGCCAATCGTGGGCGTTCCAACTGCTCTTGTCGGAGGTGATTTCTCCAAACGCGGAGTCGCTTTCGACCGACAAGTGGAGTTTGCCATCCGCGCTGCTCAGGAAAACGAAGGGAGAACCGGTCTCCCCCGCCGGGCTGAAGAAATTGAAGAGAGCCTGATTTCCCGGAGAGCCGACACCAAAGTCCGCCGAGGGGGAGAACCAGAACTCCACCGTATATTCCGTCGGCGCGGTAAAGGAAACGCTGGAGCCGGAGGCGAAATCGTCAACCCCGTCGAACTGCAGAAAACCACCGGCCACCTGATTCAGATCCGCCCGCGGTTCAATCTCTATACTCAGACTCGTGGACGTAAAATTCGACTGGATATCGGTAACCTCGATATCGACATTGCCGAAACCCGTGGCATTCGGGGCCGGTTCGAAGACAATGCCGTCCACGGTGCCCAGCGTTGTATTAATCTGGCTGAGAGTCGCCCCCTGTATCGTGACCAGATCGCTGCCGTTCCCAAAGATGTCGCCGGAGGTCAATCCGCCCGGCACCTGATCGTTCAGGGTGACGGTGCCGTCGGTGACGACCAGATCGATAAAGTCCACATCGTCGTCGGGATCGTCGATGACGATACCGTGCAGGCTGACGACGCCGTCCTCGCGCACCACATAGCCGTCCAGGAACAGATCGTTGGGCGTCGCCGCCGCCGGCGTACCGAAAGCTTGAACCGAGTCATTGAAGTTGCCGGAGCGGTCTTCGATCTCTCCGCCGGCGACCTCGCCATACCGCGCCACAAGGCCCGGCTGCGTTCCGTCGAAGCGCAGGTTCTGCGTCGCATTGATTTCCGCCGTCGAGCGGAAGATATCCCAGATCCGCACTTCATCGATGACGCCGTTCAGCGGCGCACCGCCGGCATGGTCGTCGCCGATCCGCAGCGTGCCGTTCGCCCCGCCGGTCGAGGGCGGGTTGGACCCGAACAGGCCCGGAATTCCGGTCTGTGTTCCGTTCACATGCAGCGTATAGGCGTCGAACGTCAGGTTTTTCGTGACGGCGATATGGTTTTCCGCCCCAACCTGCAAGCCGCCGCCGATGGTGAAGCTGGTCGGCGCGCCGGCATTCTCATGGCTGACGACAATGTTTCCATTTTCATCGATCTGAACCGCAAACAAACGGTCGTTGGCCGGGTCCGCGTCGCTGGCTGTGCTGTCGAAATCGAACAGGGTGGCGAGTTGGCCGGAATCCGGCAGCCCGTCCAGGCGGACCATCGCCTCCAGCGTCCATTCGCCCGTGATGGCCAGGGCGTCGTTATGGCCGCGTCCGAAATCGAAGCTGGTCGCGCCATCGAAGGCGATGCCGTCTCCATGCGTGATATCGATCAGCGGCTCGGATGCCGAGACGACGACGTCGAAGTCGTTATTGTCCAACTCCGCGATATCGACACCCTGAAGGACAATCTGCATGTCGGTGATCTGGTCCGCGTCCAGATCCACGAACAGCCGGTCGTTGGCGTCGTTGAACCGGGCTTCGACGCGCTGCGCGCCGGTAAAGCCGCCGCTTCCCAGAAACGCGAAATCACTGAAGCCGGAAACCGAGTCGAAGACGATCTTCTCCGCATCGTCCAGGGCGTCGAAGTCGGTGATGATGTCTTCGGCGGTCGCCGTACTGTCGGCGATGTTCGTCAGCAGGAAACGGTCGGACCCAAGGTCGCCTCTCAATAAGTCCGCACCCTGGCCGCCGATCAGAACGTCCGCCCCCGCATCGCCGCGCAAGGCGTTGTCCGCCCCGTCGCCGACCAGGACATCGTCGAAATCCGACCCGCGTGCATTGGCGACGCCGATCAGGGTGTCCGTCCCGATCCCCGCATCCGTTGAGACGGAACCCGCAATTCCCGTCAGCAGATTGACGTTCACCCCAGCGGCCGCATCGTCATAGCGGGCGGTGACCGACCCGCCCGAAACGGCGCTGATCGTGTCGTCGCCCGCGCCGCCCCGGAACTGGCCGACGCCGATGCCGAATTGCGTCTCGAAGGTCCCGTCGATTTGATAGAGA
>JANQIT010000040.1 GCA_028282025.1 Hwanghaeella sp.
CGCTTCGGCGTCGCCGCTTCAACGCGTTCGCTCCAAACCGTGCTGGCAGCCGTCACCGTCATGCCGAACGCCAACGCGCCTTCCATGAACTGCCGGCGGGATGGACCGCCCTTGCTTATCAGCCCTTCAAGATAAGGTGACAGGGACGGCTTCTTATAGTCAGGCATCGGATACGTTCTCCCTACTCTATTGCTTATCGGGTTCGGAAACAGGGCGGCTGCAACGTTTATCGTCGCCGGCCTTTCAACGCCGACCGGCGATCCCTTTGACGCTGAGACTAAATCACTCTCGCCCATTGTGGATTCTGAAAAAAAATTATCAGGCGATTGAGTTCATTGCGCTGTGCCGCGCGCCTTCTCTATCAGCCAGTCCTTCAGCAGTTCAGCCGCCGGGGGCAATACGGTATTCTCGTTCCACGTGAGGTAATAGGAGCCGGGCGCATCGATCACCAAGTCGGTGAAACGGACCACGCGCCCGTCGGACAACCAGGGTTCGACCAGACGCTCCCACCCCAGCGCAATGCCCTGATCGTCCTGGATAGCCTGCATAAGAACGGTAAAATTGTTGAACCACCGTCCCAGGATCGGTCCGTGCCGGACCCCGGCCCGGTTCAGAAATTCCGGCCAACCGGTCCAATATGGATCGACGCCGCCGACATGCAGCAGCGGCAGGCTGGCAATCTCCCCCGCCGGCGTTCCCGCATACTCGGCCGCAAAGTTCCGCCCACAGACCGGAAAGATCCGTTCGCCGAACAAAAGTTCGCCCGTCTCATCGGGCCAGGACCCGTCGCCGTACCGAACCCGCAGTTCCACATCGGCGCGGCGAAACAGCAGCATATCGTCTGAGATAACATGGTTTACGACCACGTCCGGGTACGTCCGCCAGAACTCGCCCATATATCGCATCAGCCACATACTCGCGAAGGCGTTGGTACAGGCCAGCGTCACCGAAACCGCTTTGCTTCCGGTCTTAATCTCGTGCACGGCTTTCGAGGCGTCGCTGAAGCCGCGCGCCAATACGGAATACAGAAGTTCGCCTTCCGCGGTCAGCCGGACGCCGCCGGGCTCCCGCACGAACAGCGCCGTGCCGCATTCATCCTCAAGAGCCTTGATCTGACGGCTGACCGCGCCGGGCGTGACGTTCAATTCCGACGCCGCAACCTTGAAACTGACGTGCCGGGCGGATGCCTCGAACGTGGCCAAGGCGGTAAGCGACGGAAGATCGTAATAACGGCGAACCATAGCGGCGAAGAGTGGAAGAACCACAAAGGGAAGGCAACATCGCTGCAAGAATTTCATGCACTGCGTGAGTCTTTTTCGGTGGTCCGCCGCGCTGAAGGGTCTCCACATCGGGGCGTATTTTCGGATAGCTCTATCCATACCGCCGCAGAAAACGGCGGATATCGAGAGGCCATTTCAGGGAGATCTGTTGTGCCAAAGGCAGCTTTAGCGACCCGGCGCGGCGGCCGTGACGCCCGCCGCACGCTCAGGACCGAGCGTAAGGACACGATGCTTCCCTCGCTCAAGCACGGCTTGCCCTACACGGAGCCGATGAACCGGGAAGAGATCGAGAAGATCCACAACGCGTCCATGGCCATTCTGGAAGAGGTCGGCGTCGACTTCCGCGACCCGGTCGCCCTGGAGGATTGGCGCACGATTGGAGCGGACGTGGATGGAGAGCGTGTCCGCCTGGACCGTGGGCTTATCATGGAGCTGATCTCGTCCATCCCGTCGAAAATCACGCTGCATGCGCGCAACCCGGAGCATACCGTGCCGCTCGGCGACGGTCGTTCGATCTTCGTACCCATGACCGGGGCCCCCTTCATCCGGGACCTGGAAGACAACCGGCGCTGGGGTTCCCTTGAAGACCTGAACAACTTCCACAAGCTTTCGCACATGGCCCCGGCGCTGCATTCCACAGCCCATGTCATCTGCGAGCCGATGGATGTCGCGGTCGGCCACCGGCATCTGTGGATCACCTACTCCTCGATGGTTCACTCCGACAAGACCTTCATGGGCATGTCGACCAGCGGGGAGAATGCCGAAGACGTGATGGAGATGGTGAAGATCCTCTTCGGCGCGGACTATGTGGACTCTCACCCCGTCGTCACGGCGAACATCAACGGCAATTCCCCGCTTGTGTGGGATGAGACCATGCTGGGCGCCATGCGCGCCTTTACAAGGCACAACCAGCCGGTTCTCTGCTCTCCCTTCGTCCTGGGGGGCGCGAACACGCCCGCCAGCACCGTTCCCGCCGTCGCCCAGTTGAACGCCGAAGCGCTTTCCGCGCTGGCCTATACGCAGGTCGTTCGAAAGGGCGCTCCGGCGATTTACGGCCATTATCTCTCGACCGTGTCGATGGCCTCCGGCGCGCCGATGGCGGGAACGCCGGAAATCAGCCTGATGAATTTCATGATCGGACAAATGGCGCGGTTCTACGATGTCCCCTGGCGCACGTCGAACACTCTGGGCGGCGCGAAAACGTTCGACGCCCAGGCCGGGTATGAGTCCGCGACAACCCTGATGGCCGCCTGCCTGGCCGGTGCGAACTATATCTGGCACTCCGCCGGCTGGAACGAAGGCGGGCTGCATTGTTCGACGGCGAAATTCGTCGTCGACGCCGAACAATGCGCGATGGCCTACCGGATGATGGAAGGGCTGCGCTGGGACGATTTCGATGAAGCCCTGGCGGCCGTCCGCGATGTCGGTCCCGGCGGTCATTACCTTGGTCATCCGCATACCCAAAGCAACTTCCAGCGGGCCTTCTTTATGCCGAAATTGCTGGACAACAATTCCATCGAACAATGGGAAGCCGCCGGTGCGGTCGAAACGACCGGGCGCGCCTTGGATTTCGCGAAGCAGCAGCTAAACCAGTATGAAAGGCCTGCGCTGGACCCTGCGGTTGACGAAGCGTTGCGCAACTACATCGCCAGACGCGAGGGAGAAATCCCCGACTACGCTGCCTGAACCGAGACCCTCGGCATCGGCGTCCGGTCTCGGCAGGCGGTCACCGTGCCGCACCGCCCTACCCGCCTATCGGATTTCGAACCCGGGCACGGCGGGCAATTCCCCTTCGCTTTCCTGGATATCCGTTACCTGCGCCGCCGGGGGACCTTGGCGGCAGCGTGCGATCATTTCCCTCACCGTTTCGTCCGGCCCGGCGAACAGAGCCTCGACCGAGCCGTCAGGCAGGTTCCGGACCCATCCATCGAGGCCCAGCGACGCCGCTTCCTTCCGCGTCCAGGCGCGATACCACACGCCCTGAACACGACCCGAGATTATGCAATGAATGGCGGTCGTCACAATTGCTCCCAGCGCTAAACACGCTTCTCCATAAACAGGCTCAACGGATCCGGCCGATAGCCGCCGAACGGCCCCGTCTCCAGATAGCCCGCCTTGCGGTATAGCCCCAGCGCTTCGGGTTGGCTGATTCCGGTTTCCAGGCAGATGCGGTCATACCCCAATTCCTTGGCCCGCGCCTCAAGCACATCCAGGATTTTCCGGCCAATCTTCAAACCGCGCGCATGATCGCTTACATAGATCCGCTTCAGTTCCGCAAACCCGTTCTTGGCGACCACCGCGCCACAGCCGACCGCTGCGCCATCCCTGCGTGCGACAAAGAACGACACACTGGCCTTCATCAGGTCCGCAAGACTGAGGCCGTGATTACTCTCCGCCGGGTAAAGAGACGCCATATAAGCGTTATTCGCTTCCAACAGCGGGGCGACATCCGGCTGGTCGGGAGATTCAGTAACGATGGAGAGGGAGGGCGTGTCGGTCATGCTTTTCCTTGATCTAACGCGTTGTACGGCCGCCGCTAAGGTTAACCGCGATTGTCGCCTTTCCGGGCGCCGGAGCAAGACCGCTGCGCCGGATCATGGCGATGGATGCGTCGTTCGCGCCATGCGCCTGTTCCAAGACATGTGTCCAACCGAAAGCCTTGCAGCTCTCGGTCAGCAGGCTGGCGTTCGCGTAAGTCCCCAATCCAAGGCGACGCTGCTTAGAATCTACCGACACGCCGCCCGCGAAGAACCAACCGCCCAGCCGCCCTTCCGGGTGATAGCGCATGGTACCGGATGCACAGGCCGCCAATGTGCCGGTTTCCGTCCAGATACAGGTCAGGAAACCCGGAACATCATCGCCACGAAGGTAATAGCCGGGTGCGGGGACAACACCCGTCGCCTGGTTCAATTCCTGGCATTGCTCAATTCTGTCTTCATCCGGATGGGTGTCTCCGGTCACCGTCCAGCCTTCCGGCAGCGTCCTCTCGGCGATCTCCGTGGCGCAATGCGCGGTAACAGCGGCTGCGGGGCCGGTGAAAACCTCCCAACAAGGAAGGTCGATTTCCAATCCGAAGACTTTCCTCGCCTTTTCCAGGGTGGCTTCCCGGTCGACCATGGTAAGGACGATCAGGCCGTCCTCCTCCGCCAGGGCGCGCACCCGGTCCCAGCCATAAGCCTCCGGGTCCAAGACGTTCATGAACCGCCCGCCATTGGCGAGCGCCGGTTCCAGCGCAAACAGATTTTTGCGCAACCGGATTGCCCGCTGCAGCGCTATCTTATCCGTATCGCCGCAGTATTCGGTCACGCTCTTTACTCAAATTCCAGGATCTTCTGATCCACCGCCAGACTGTCGCCCGGCCCTGCATGCAGCGCGGCAATGGTGCCGTCGCTGACGGCGCGCATCACGTTTTCCATTTTCATCGCTTCGACAACAGCCAGTTCCTCGCCCGCTTTCACGGCCTGCCCGACCTCGACGGACATACGGACCAACAACCCCGGCATCGGAGAAAGCAGGAACTTCGACATATCCGGCGGCGGCTTATAGGGCATGTAGCGTTGCAGATGCGCCAATCTGCTTTCGGTCACGCGGACAAGAGCACGGGTACCCGCATGGGAGAGAACATAGCCGCTGTCCGTCAAATCGATCTGCACGATATAGACCGCATCGTCGACGCGGGCCTCGAATAGCGGACGGCCCGGCTTCCAGTCGATGGCGATGTGGATCTCCGATCCATCGGCAAAGACCACCCGGTCCGTATCGTCGCCTTCATGAACATGAAGCGTCAATTCGGAGGGTTCTTCTTCGCCGATGAAAATAGTCAAGTCATGCGGCGCGCCCTTGGACTGTCCGTTCCCGCCGATACCACGGTTGCGGGTGTCGGTGCGCAATTCGATCAGCGCGGCGGCGGCGGCCAGCACATTCGGGTCGCTGGGGTGCATGTGATCCGGCGTCAGACCGTCGGGATACTCCTCGGCAATGAAATTCGTCGTCATGTCGCCGCTGCGGAACCGCGGATGCGCCACCAGGTGCGAAAGGAAGGCAAGATTGTGGTTCAGACCGCGGACGTAGTAATCGTCCAGCGCTTCCCGCATCAGGTCGATGGCGCCGTCCCGGTCATCCCCATAGGTGACCAGCTTGGCGATCATCGGGTCGTAGAACATGGAAATCTCGGCCCCTTCGCGCACGCCGGTATCGACCCGCACGCGTCCGCCGCGTTCGGCCGGCGGGCTGTAGCGGACCAGCCGCCCCGTGGAAGGCAGGAAGCCGCGTTCCGGGTCTTCCGCATAGAACCGCGCCTCCAGCGCCCAGCCGGTAAGCGAGACATCATCCTGCGTGATCGGAAGCTTTTCGCCCGCCGCAACCTTCAGCATCAGTTCCACCAGATCCAGCCCGGTGATCAGTTCGGTAACCGGATGCTCCACCTGCAAACGGGTGTTCATTTCCAGGAAATAGAAATTCCTGTCCTTATCGACGATGAACTCCACCGTCCCGGCGGAACAGTAGTTCACTTCCTTGGCCAGCGCGACGGCCTGCTCGCCCATCGCCTTTCGGGTTGCTTCGTCCAGGAAAGGGGATGGCGCTTCTTCCAACACCTTCTGATGCCGCCGCTGGATAGAGCATTCGCGTTCGCCCAGATAGACGACATTGCCGTGCTTATCGCCCATTACCTGAATTTCGATATGGCGCGGCTCCTGAACGAACTTCTCGATGAACACGCGGTCGTCACCGAAAGAGGCGCGGCCTTCGTTCATAGCGCCGATCAGGCCCTCGCGCGCTTCATCGTCATTCCAGGCAAGCCGCATGCCCTTGCCGCCACCGCCGGCGGATGCCTTCAGCATCACCGGATAGCCGATATCGTTGGATATCCGCACTGCTTCTTCCGGGTCGGCCACCGCCTCCAGATGGCCGGGAACCGTGCTGACGCCCGCTTCCTGGGCGAGTTTCTTGGATTCGATCTTATCGCCCATCGCCTGGATCGCGCCGACAGGCGGGCCGATAAAGGCGATCCCGGCTTCGTCCAGCGCGTTGGCGAAGGCGGCGTTTTCCGACAGGAAACCATAGCCCGGGTGGACAGCCTCCGCGCCCGTGTCCTTGCAGGCCTGTACGATCCGGTCGATGACAAGGTAGCTTTCCGCGCTGGGAGCGGGACCGACCGCGACGGCTTCGTCAGCCATCTCCACATGCAAGGCGTCCGCGTCTGCTTCGGAATAGACGGCGACCGTTTTGATTCCCATCTTTCGCGCGGATTTGATGACCCGGCAGGCGATTTCACCCCGGTTCGCGATCAGGATCTTGTTGAACATCACCCCTCCCCAACCCAGCATCTGGCGCATAGAGTATTCGGTAAGCCATCCGCCCTGGAGGATCAAGCATGCACACCCTTCCCCCGGAAACCGCCGGGCCCGCTCCCGGGTACCGTGACCGACCGCTGCACCGCGTCTCGTTGGAGACCTGTGCGAAGCGGGTGCGCAACAAGCTTGGCGGGACCGTGGTAGCAGACAGCCGGGCTATGAAACTGCTGCACGAAACAGGTTTCATACCGGTCTATTATTTCCCAATTGCCGATATAAATAGCGGACTCATGGTACAAAGCGGCACGACGAGTCACTGCCCTTTCAAAGGCGAGGCCCGCTATTTCCATCTCGAAGTCGGCGGCAGACGGGTGGAAGATGCCGGCTGGACCTATCCCAAACCTTATGACGAAGCCGCCGCCCTGGCCGGGCACGCCGCCTTCTTTTTTCGCAAGTTGGACAGTTGGTGGGAAGAAGAAGAGGAAATCCACGTACATGCCCGCGACCCCTATGTTCGGATCGATATTTTGCAAAGCAGCCGCACGGTGACCGTGACGCACAACGGGGTTCGCCTTGCTCATTCAACGCGTCCCCTGATCCTGTTCGAAACGAAACTGCCGCCGCGATACTACCTGCCGGTCGAAGACGTGGACATGGATCGGCTCTCTCCCAGCACTCTAACCACCCAGTGTCCCTACAAAGGAACCGCCACATACGTCTCCATGAACGGTGCGGAGAACATTGCCTGGCGCTACGATACGCCCTTGGCAGAGGTTGGGAGGGTCGCGGGCCGTATCTCTTTCCACCCTGACCAGGTAACAGTCACAGTGGACGGTGAGGTGTTGCAAGAACCCCCGCCGCCGAACCATCCATCGTTCTAGCGGCACCACTCTTCCTTGTTGAGATGCGATTAATGTGCGTGCGATGCCCGCCATCGTCTCATCGTACCGAAGCAGTTGGACAGCTGCGCAGAAAACCGAAGCTCCTGCGCCAAGCCGCAGGCGGTTTGCCTTAGCACAACCGGAGAGCCAACCCTCTACCCGCAACAATAGCAATGATCGTTAACATTATGACAGATATACGATCTTAAAACCGTAACACTTCTTTCCATATCATATTACCTATAACCGATTTAGTTGTCGCTTACATGAGAAGGGGTTTGGAAAATGAAGTGTACCCGTATCTCCGTAATGCTGCTAGGAAGCATCGTTTCTGCGCCATCTTTGGCGGCAACGGTGACGTTCGACACCACAAGCACCAACCCTAGTTTTTCCATCACTAATGGCATATCGAGTTTTTTCAGCCGATCGGATTTGACCTCAACCGTCACGACGGAAAACGGTGTCCGCATCCTGACTTTCGATGAAAACATGCTGATCGACGGCGATACGTTGCGGTTCACGGGCGGCACGCCATTCATCATCCGCTCTACGCAAAATGTTACGTTACGAAACACCGCAGTTGTGGTGGATCCAGGCACAGCGGGCGGCGGCGCCGGTGGGTCTGGAGGATCTGGCGGTTCCGGCGGCTTCGGCGGGACCGGTGGCAATGGTGGAAACGGAGGCGCCCGCGTCGATCAAAGCGGCCAAGCAGGTTCGCCCGGGAACAACGGCGCGACCGGACGGGCCGGCCTGGATGGTAACCGCGGATCGGCTGGATTTGGCGGGTCGACCGGCGGCTCCGGCGGCAATGGAGCGTCAAGCCGAAACGGTAGCAACACCGCGGCAACAAGCGTGGGTGCCGGCGGCGCGGCCGGCAGACTTAGCAGCAATGGATCTTCCATCCGAGCCGGCGACGGCCGCGACGGCTTTTCCGGGCGAACGGGAAATACCGGTCGGTCCGGCAACACTGGCGCAGGCGGCCGGAATATCGCAAACGGCGAGACAATCTCGGCCGGCTCCGGCGGCGGCGGGGGCGGCGGGGGCGGCGGCGCCTCCGGCGGTGGTGGTGGGACCGGGGGCGGCGGGGGCGGC
>JANQIT010000076.1 GCA_028282025.1 Hwanghaeella sp.
ACCAAACTGATCGCGATCACGCATGTGCCGACCCAGGGCGGGCTGATCAACCCGGCGGAAGCGGTGGGCCGCATCGCCCGGGAGCATGGCGTTCTGTTCCTGCTCGACGCCTGCCAGTCCGTCGGTCAGATCGATGTGGATATATCCCGGATCGGCTGTCAGATCCTGTCCGGGACCGGGCGGAAATTCCTGCGCGGGCCGCGCGGCACCGGGTTCCTGTATGTCTCCTCGGCCATTGTCGAGGATCTGGACCCGCCCTTCATCGATCTGCACGCCGCGCGCTGGACCGGCCCGGACAGCTATGACCTGGCCCCCGGGGCGCGCCGGTTCGAGAATTGGGAGTGTTTCTTCGCAGGCAAGATCGGCCTGGCCGCGGCGGTCGATTATGCACTGGAAGTCGGCATGCCCGCGGTGGAGGAGAGGACCCTCGCCCTGGGCGCGCTGCTGCGAGAAAGCCTGGCGGAATTGCCCGGCGTTTCCGTGCACGATCTCGGCGTCCGCAAGGGGGGCATCGTCACCTTCTCCAAACAGGGCGAGGATCCCGTACCCATCGCGAACCGGCTTAGGGCGCAACGAATCAATATCTCGACCTCCACCGTCTTTTCCGCGCAGTTGGATTTCGGGGCGCGCGGGATCGACGCGGTCTGCCGGGCCTCGGTCCATTATTTCAACACCGAAGAGGAAATCGGGCGCTTCTGCCGCGCGGTGGCGGACACGTAGAAGGACGTTTTTGACAGTGGATATCTGGGCAACCGAGACAGCGACGCTGATGACTATCGCCGGCATGGCGCTGGTCACCTGGTGCACGCGGATGGGCGGCTATTTTTTCGGCCGCCGCCTGCAGATCGCCGGCCGGACCAAAGCGGCGCTGGAGGCGATGCCGCCCGCGATCCTGACGGCGATCATCGCGCCTCTGGTTCTGACCGAAGGACCGGCGGAAGCGATTGCCGCGGCGGTCACGGTCTTGGCGGCCCTGCGGTTACCGACATTGGCGGCCATCGCGCTGGGAGTGGGCGCTGTCGTGGTTCTGAGGTATGCGGGCCTATAGCGCTGCTTGGTCTTGAGATGCGCTTGTTTGGATGATGGCGAACACGGGCAGGGATGAGAGGTCCGGCCCTGACGAACGAACCCTTTCTCGGCATCCTGTCCCCCGTTTCGCTGGGGGGCGGGGCTTTCCCGAGAAGGCCGCTTTTTACGAAGCGGCGCCGGCGACCGCGCGGCTGCTTCAATGATGCGACGATCCGGCTGAATGCGTCCCCACCGACCTTGCCCTGCGGGGGGGCGTGCCGTTGTCGCCCTTACCGGAAATGGCGTTGTGGCCGCCTAGGCTGTTTTGTTAAATCTTCTCACTCGTTATACCGGACCGTCCGGCGTCGACGGACGGAATTGAAGCGGTGCGCTTAGTGAAGGAAAGAGCTGATGACGATGAATGCGACGGAAACCGGGGACCGGGCGGAAACGGGCTGGCAGTTCTGGGTCGACCGGGGCGGCACCTTCACCGATATCGTGGCGCGCAAACCGGGCGGGGATCTCGTTACCCACAAGTTGCTGTCTGAGAATCCCGAGGCTTACAAGGATGCCGCCGTGCAGGGGATCCGGGATCTGCTGGGCGTGACGCAGTCCGAATCGATTCCCGCTGAACGCATCGACGCGGTGAAGATGGGGACCACCGTCGCCACCAACGCGCTGCTGGAGCGCAAGGGCGATCCCACCCTGCTGCTGATCACCAAAGGGTTCCGGGATGCGCTGCGCATCGGCTATCAGGCCAGGCCGCATCTCTTCGACCGTCACATCGTTTTGCCGGAATTGCTGTATGACCGCGTGGAAGAGGTCACAGAGCGGGTCGACGCGGCCGGCGCGGTGCTGACGCCGCTGGACGCGCCCGATGCGCGGGCCAAGATGCAGGCGGCCTTCGACCAGGGTATCCGCGCCATCGCCATCGTCTGCATGCACGGATACAAGTTCTCCGATCACGAGGTCGCGCTGGCGGATATCGCGCGCGAGATCGGCTTCACTCAGGTTTCCACAAGCCACGAGACCAGCCCGCTGATGCGGCTGGTCGGCCGGGGCGATACGACGGTGGTGGACGCTTATCTCTCGCCCATTCTGCGCCGCTATGTGGAGCAGGTGGCCGACGAGTTGGGCGACGTGCGCCTGCAATTCATGCAGTCGAATGGCGGCCTTACCGACGCGCATCTGTTTCAGGGCAAAGACGCCATCCTGTCCGGCCCCGCCGGCGGAATCGTCGGCGCGGTGCAAACCAGCGAGCGCGCGGGCTTCGACAAGATCATCACTTTCGACATGGGGGGTACCTCTACCGATGTCGCCCACTATGACGGCGAATACGAGCGGGCCTTCGAAACGCAGGTCGCCGGGGTGCGGATGCGCGCGCCGATGATGCTGATCCACACGGTGGCCGCCGGCGGCGGGTCGATTTGTCATTTCGACGGCGCGCGTTATCGCGTGGGGCCGGAAAGCGCGGGCGCCAATCCGGGACCGGCCGCCTACCGGCGCGGCGGTCCGCTCTGCGTTACCGACTGCAATGTGATGCTGGGTAAGCTGCAGCCCGACTTTTTCCCGCCGGTCTTTGGGCCGAATCAGGACCAGCCCCTCGACCGGGAGGTCGTGGTGGAGAAATTCTCGGCCCTTGCCGAGGAGATTAAACGCTCCACCGGGGACGACCGGACGCCGGTGGAGGTCGCTGACGGGTTTCTGAAAATCGCCATTGAGAACATGGCGAACGCCATCAAGAAAATTTCGGTCCAGCGCGGCTATGACGTTACCGAATACACCTTGGTCAGTTTCGGCGGGGCCGGCGGGCAGCATGCCTGCCTGATCGCCGATACGCTGGGCATGACATCGGTTCTGTTGCACCCGTTCGCGGGCGTTTTGTCCGCCTACGGTATGGGGCTCGCCGATGTGCGGGCGCTTCGGGAACAGTCCATCGAACTCGATTTCGGCGACGGCTCGCTCGCCGCCGTGTCGGAGACCTTGGACACGCTGGCCGGCGATGCGCGCGCGGAACTGCTTGGACAGGACGTTTCGGAAGACCGGATCACCGTTCTGCGTAAGCTGCATTTGCGCTACAAGGGCTCCGACAACGCCCTGGAAATTCCCTTCGGTGAGTTGGCGGAGATGCAGGCGGCGTTCGAGGAAGCCTACCGCAGCCGCTTCGGTTTCCTGATGGAAGGCAAGCCGCTGATCATTGAAGCGGCGGCGGTGGAAGCCGTCGGCGCGCAGGCCAAAAGCGCCGAGCCGACCGGCAGCGGCGCGGGCGACCGCCCCGACCCGCTGGCGACCGTGGAGGTCTATATGGCGGGTGCGTTTCACGACACGCCGGTCTATGACCGCGAGGCGCTGCATCCCGGCAATCAGATTGATGGTCCCGCGGTGATCCGAGAGCCGGTCGGAACCACGGTGGTCGAGCCCGGCTGGCGCGCGAGCTATACCGAAACCGGCAATCTGGTTCTTGACCGCGTGGTCGCGCTGGAACGCACCCAGGCCATCGGAACGGACAGCGACCCGGTGATGCTGGAGGTGTTCAACAATCTGTTCATGTCGATTGCCGAACAGATGGGTTTCCGCCTGCAGAACACATCCTATTCCGTGAATATCAAGGAGCGGTTGGACTTCTCCTGCGCGATCTTCGATGCGGAAGGCAATCTGATCGCCAACGCCCCCCACATGCCGGTGCATCTGGGATCGATGGGGGAGAGTATCCGCGCCGTTCTGCGGGCGAACGACGTGATCAAACCGGGCGACAGTTATGTGCTGAACAACCCCTATAACGGCGGGACGCACCTGCCCGACGTCACCGTGGTGACGCCGGTCTTCAGCGAGACGGGGGAAGAGATCCGCTTTTTCGTCGCCAGCCGAGGACACCATGAGGATATCGGCGGCCGCACCCCGGGCTCCGCCCCGCCGGACGCGACGCATATCGAGGAAGAGGGCGTCCTGATCGACAACTTCAAAATGGTCGACGAAGGCGCCTTCCGGGGCGACGCCATGCGCGCCGTGCTGGCCGGCGGTAAATATCCCTGCCGCGACCCGGACAAGAACATGGCCGACCTGATCGCCCAGCAAGCCGCGAACGAGAAGGGCATTCAGGAACTGAACAAAATGATCGATCACTTCGGCTGGGATGTGGTTCGGGCTTATATGAGCCACGTTCAGGACAATGCCGAGGAAAGTGTGCGCCGGGTGATCGGGGCGCTGACGGATGGCGCGTTCACCTATCCGATGGATAATGGCGGTCAGGTTCAGGTCAGCATTACGGTCGACCGGGAAAATCGGTCCGCGGTTCTGGATTTCACCGGAACCTCGGGCGCGATGGCGAATAACTTCAATGCACCCTCTGCGGTGTGCCGGGCGGCGGTTCTCTATGTCTTCCGCACCCTGGTGGACGACAACATTCCGATGAACGAAGGATGTTTGAAGCCGATTGAGATCAAGCTGCCGGATGATTGCATTTTGCGGGCGCAATACCCCTCGGCGGTGCTGGCCGGGAATGTCGAAACATCACAGGTCGTGACCGATACGCTTTACGGGGCGTTGGGTGTGATGGGTGCGGCCCAGGGGACGATGAACAACTTCGTCTTCGGCAATAAGCAGTATCAGTATTACGAAACCATCTGCGGCGGTTCCGGCGCTGGTCCGGATTTCGACGGGACGGATGCGGTTCACACGCATATGACCAATTCCCGCCTGACCGACCCGGAGGTCTTGGAGTTCCGCTATCCAGTGATCCTGGAGGCGTTCGAGGTGCGGGAAGGGTCCGGCGGCGCCGGGGCGCATCGCGGCGGCAACGGCGTGACGCGGCGCATCCGGTTCCTGCAGGACATGGACCTGACGGTGGTTTCCAACCGGCGGATCGTGCCGCCCTATGGGGCCGCCGGCGGTGAGGCGGGGCAGCCTGGCCGCACCTGGATCGAGCGTTCTGACGGAACGGTCGACCCCATGACGTCGGCGGATATCAAGCCAGTGCGCGCCGGAGATGTCGGTTGTATCGAAACGCCCGGCGGCGGCGGCTATGGACGCGCTGAAAAGGCGGCGCAGGCGGCTGAATAGCCGGGAGGAGCGGGGACGGAGGACATGGAGACCGTCCCCAGTACCCCCACAGCCTTACCGCCGGGTAGAGGTGGGGCGCACCCTCTGCGCGCCATTCCCGTTATGCGGAGCGGATTGTGCCCAAGAATCGCTCGATGTCGGACTTCAGCCCGTTCGCCTGGGATTCCAGTTCGGAGCAGGCGGATGACACCCGCATGGACGCCTTGCCCGTCTCGTCCGCCGATGCGCTGACATCCAGAATGCTGGTGGCGACGCTAGAGGTTCCTTGAGACGCCTGCTGGATATTCGTTGCGATTTCCGCCGTGGCCGTGTCCTGCTGTTCCACGGAGGATGCGATTGTGGATGAGATGTCGTCCATGGACCGGATCAGGTCGGCGATGCCGCTGATGGCCTGCACGGCGTCGGTGGTCGCGCTCTGCATGGCGGAAATCTGCTGACCGATTTCCCCCGTCGCCTTGCTGGTCTGGTTCGCGAGGCTTTTCACTTCATTGGCGACGACGGCGAAGCCCTTCCCTTGCTCGCCGGCGCGCGCCGCCTCGATGGTAGCATTCAGGGCCAGCAGATTGGTTTGTTCCGCGATATCGGAAATCAAATTGACGACGTCGCCGATCCTGTTCGCCGAAGATACCAGTTGCTGGACGCGGTCCGTGGTCTGATCGGCGTTGACGACCGCCTTTCGGGACATGTTGGCGGATTGCGATACCCGGTCGGCGATGACGCGGATGGAAGAGGCCAGGTGTTCGGAAGACGAGGCCACGGTCTGTACATTCGTCGACGCATTTTTGGACGCCGTGGACACGCTGGCGGACCGGTCGGCGGTTTTCTCCGCCGTCTCCTTCAGGCTGTCCGCGATGGTGCTGACCTGCTGCACCGCGCCGAGCACGGTTTCCATCGCTGTCGAGGCGGAGCTTTCGAAGTCGAGGATGGCGTTCTCCATTGTCTCCTGGCGTTTGGCCTTCCTGGCCTGCTCCTCTTCCTGTTCGGCTTTCAGGCGGTCGGCGAGGACTATATTGTCCTTGAAGACATTGACAGCCGCCGCCATGCCCCCGATTTCGTCCCGCCGGTTGAGCCCCGGAATTTCTCCGTCGAGATCGTGTTCCGACAGGCGCGTCATCGCCGTCGTCATTTGATCTATCGGGCGGACCACATGCTTCATCGTGAATACAGCGACGAAACCGATGACGCCGAACACCGCAAGGCCGAGCACGGCTTCGAGAATGAGGTGCGTCAGGGCGCTTTTCAGATCGTCTTCAATTGCGGTTTCATTGTATTCCGCCGCCACATTCAGAAGCCGTATCGCGGTTTGGAGCGCCTTTTCCGAACGCGCAAAGAGAGACTTGAAATCGACGGAATAGACGCCGCTTTCCGAGCCCCGTATCAGGTCTTCGCGGAGCCTGTTGTACTCCAGGAAATACTGTTTCTCGACCTCGTCGATGGCGGCTCTCACTTTGGGTGAGAGGACTCCGTAGGCTTTGACGGGCTGTATCTCTTCCCAACCTTTCAGGGCTTTCCCGTGATTTTCGAACATATAGGCGAGATCGGCGCGGGTGATGGGTTCCTTGCGCGCCGTTGCGATGGCGAACAGCGTCCTTTCCCTGCCGCCATACTCGCGGATGGCCCATGCTTCGCGGATGACGGTATCGGTTTGGCGAACGCGCTCCGGCGCTTCGGTCATCAGGGCCCGCAGGTCGGACCCAAGAGAATTGAGCGCCAGGACATTCGCCTTAATCGCCCTGGGAATGGTCTCTATTTCCGATTTCGGACGGTTGGCTATGGTCGAGGTAAGAAGCGGGTCCACGCGATTGCGGAGACTCTCTATCTCACCGAGATATCGGTCGAGCCGACGAATTATCTCAGCCCGCGCGTCGATCCGCGCACTCCCCAGGATTTGCGCGCGGGCCTCTCCGAAAAGGACGTCGGATTTGCTTCGCTGCGCTTGCAGCAGATCGTCGATATCCGGTGCAATCGGATCGTCGAGATTCAAGGCGACTTGGGAAAGAGACCGTTCCAGGGAAAGTTCGATGGTGGCCTTGGACAACAGCGTTACGGCGCGCGCCGCCTCAGACGCGGCGGAAAGCGTCTGATAGCTCTGCCATTGCCGGACGAGGATAAAACCCACCAGGCCAACGATAATCATCGAGATCACGATCAGGGATGAAGTAAGGACCTGACGAATAGAAAACCCACCCCTGTTAGCCATACTCATTTTGCTTCCCCCCACTGCATTTTTTAGTTTAGTTTTATCGCATAAATAGTGTATGCGCGCCCCAAAGCGGGAGGATCGAATATCGGGATGGTATTAAGAGGAAGTTAATGTAAATTCATGATTATAAATATAATAACGACGTGTTGAACGTGCGGTTCGCGCAGCGGAAAGCACAACTTAGAGGGAATTGAGGTTAGCCGTGAGGGATACGGTAACTATTTGATAAACGATCTTTAAGGGTATTTTTTGCGCCTCTGCCAATAGATCGAAACTCACTTGCCGCGCGGCGGATGAAGCGGCCATCCACAAGACGGTTTCAATCGCGCTTGTGTTGGAAACTGGAATTCACAATGCCGTCAACGGCGTTGCCGGTTTCCGGGAAAGCAGTCTGACGATCAGCCCCAGGCGTGGTTCGACAGGGCGAATATCCGGGAACCGTTTTCGGCCCCCGGCCAATCCCCCAGGGCCATGGTATGGGATGTTTCGTGGCCGTGCAGACCCGATTCCTCAACGAAAGCTCCAAGCTCCTTGGTATCGAACGGCCGGTCGACCCGGAGGTAGCCGGGCTGCGCGACGGCCTTGAACAGATTGAGTGCAAGGGGTTCGCCGGTTGCGACGACCGGACCGACGACATGGCCAAGGCCGAACGGCCGGATAATGGCGTAGCCGACGATTTCCTTACCGTCGCGGGCGATGCAGGTTTTCCCAACTTTCAGGAGATGCCGTATGACCGGCGCCCGGTCAGACCCGAAGGCGAGGCGGTCGGTCTTCAAGACAGAGGCCAGGTCGGCCCGCGTGAATTGCTCAATGCCGGGACGCCGGATGGTGGGTTGTGTGTAGCGCCCGACATGGCGTTGCGTGCGTCCGATGGTTCGAAAGCCGAACTTCTCGTAAAGGGGGTGTCCCTCCTCGGTCGCCAGGAGCGCCAGCGCCCGGCCGCCCGCGTCGTCCAGGACCCGTTCCATCAAGGCGCGTCCCAATCCCCGCC